>CAYYDX010000014.1:0-46033 GCA_964470735.1 uncultured Anaerolineaceae bacterium | reverse complement strand
TCCGCCACCGCAGGCCGGATCCTAGCGGATCCGGCGCCTCCCAACTTACAAGGGGGCCGGGGGGTGAGGGCCGTCTCCTCATCACGCACCACGACCGGCGCCCCGCCCTCAGCCACCCATCGCCGGCGTTTCTCCGCGCGCCAGCGTCGCGATCTCTTCTTGCGTCGGCTGTGGATACTGGACCCTCGGGTGGTAGACCGCGCGCAACGTCGCCTTGAAGCTCGCCGCCACCATCTGGAGCTCCCTCAGCGTGATATCGCACTCGTCGAGCTGGCCCTCCGCGAGCCGCTCGGCGAACACCGAATCGACCATCTGGTCGAGCCCCGCGGCGCCTTCGCTCTGCCGCGCCCTCGCCACCGCCTCCGACGAGTCGGCGAGCATCACGATGGCAGCCTCGCGGCTTTGCGGGCGAGGGCCGTCGTAGCGGTAGTCCTTCGCCTCCACCGTCTCGCCGTTTTGCACCGCGCGCCGGTAGAAGTAGGTGACCAGGCGCGTGCCGTGGTGCTGGGGGATGAAATCGCGCACGACCGCCGGCAACCGGTACCGCCGCGCGAGGTCGAGGCCGTTCGTAACGTGCGCCCGGATGATGCGGGCGCTTTCCACCGAAGCGAGCGAGTCGTGCGGACTCGCCACGCCGTCCAGCATGTTCTCGACGTAGTTGCCCGGCATCGCGAGCTTCCCGATGTCGTGGTAATACGCGCCCACGCGGACCAGCAACGCGTCGGCGCCGATCTGCGTGGCGGCGCGTTCGGCGAGCGCGCCGACCAGCATCGAGTGGTGATACGTCCCCGGCGCTTCGTCCTGGAGCCGTCGCAGCAGCGGGTGTTCCGACTGCGCCAGTTCCATCAACTGCACGCGTGTCGTCACGCCGAACACCAGCGCCAGCACCACGAACACGCCGACCGCGAGCACCGCCGAGGCCAGCCCGTGCGCCGCTGCGGCGCCTGCGATCCAGCCCAGTTGGACGTTCTCGCGCGGGGCCGAAATGAGCCAGAACACCACCATCACCAGCGCGGTTGTCGCCGCCACCGCGAGTCCTGCGACCGCGAATCGGCCGAGTCGCGTGGCACGGTGGATCACCGCCGCTCCCGCAAGCCCCCCGGCCGTGTAGGTCATCCCCAGTTCGAGCGATTGCAGCGACCCGATGTACGAACTGCCCGCAATCTCGGGCGCCGCGCCACCTGCGAACACCGCCATCAGGCCAACCGCCACAGCCACCAGCGCCGCAAGCGAAAGATCCGCAAAGCAGGCGGTCACAACCGCCGCGGTCGCCACCGGCAATCCGAACGCGAAAAACCGCTGGTCGGTGTCGGGCGTGACCGCCGGAAGTGCGAACCGCGCTCCGATGAGCACCGCCGCCACAGTGGTCGCGACCAGCGCCATGCGCCGCTTCGCCGGGTCCGCGAACGGCTGGAAGAGGTAGGCATAGACGCCGAGCAACAGGCCGAGCCCCAGCGCCATCACCATCCCGCCCGCGACAGCGTAGAGGTCGATCCCGTCGTCGATGACGCCCGTCGCCTTGAGCGCTTCGATGTCCTGGGCCGAGATCTGCTGGCCCTCGGTGACGATCACCTGCCCCTGCGAGAACGTCCGCACGACCGGCGGCACCGACTGCCGCGCCTGCTCGCGCTTCGCATTCGTCGCCGGCTGGTCGACCCGGAAGGTTTCGACCGAGAACGCCCGCAGCACGCCCAGGAGCGCGTTCTTCTCGTCGTTGCTCCCTGGCGTGAGGTCTTTCACCGTGTCGACATACGCCGTCACCGTCCGGTCGATGTCTTCCTTCTTCAGCGGCGCGCTGAGGAGTGTCGCCAGCCCCGTCGACACCATCTGGCGGAACGCGACGAGCCGGTTCGGATCGATGCTCAACAACGCCGCGCGTTCGAAGTTCGCCAGCGGTTGCGGCGTCGTCAGGTTCGCTACCTGGTCCTGTTTCTGCTGTGCGGTCAGGTCGGTGCGCGCCGAAATCGCGCGTACGGCGTCGATGTACTTCGCCGCCCGGTCGACCTGCTGGTCGCGCACCGACGTGTCGACCGGCAGCGATTCGTCGGGCACGGCTTTGGCCCGCTCATCGCGCTCCGCGTCGGTCAGGATCTGGGATTCGAACTCTTTGGCGTGCGCAGCGGTCAGCGTCCGCGCGGCCACGTCGCCCTCGTGCAGGCCACGGTCGAAGCGGAACACCGGCGCCACAAGCGCCACCGTTGCCACCGCGATAATCAGTCCGAAGAGTGCGGCGGCGGAACGGTTCACCTGTCGGCTGGCCGGTCGCGTCAGCATGGTTCGCTTCAGGATACCAGAGACACCGGGCCTTGCCGGGCCACCGCTTACCCGACCGTCCCCTCGCCGAGAATCTCGTTCAGCGCCGTCAGCCGTTCGATCACGAGGTAGCCCGACCGGTCACGCGCGCGGTCGGTGCGTTCGAGCAGCACAGCCCGCATGCCCGCGGCGCGCGCCCCGGCGATGTCCGTCGCCACCGTGTCTCCGACGAAGAGCGCATCCTGCGGCGAAACCTTGATCTCCGCCAGCGCCTTCAGAAACGGTCCGGGGTTCGGCTTCGCGAGCCCAACATCAGCCGAAGAGACGAAGGTATCGATGTGTCCCGCCAGGCCGAGTTCGTTCACCTTCGGCCCGAAGAGCAACGCCGGAAAGATCGCGTTCGTGACGACCCCGGTGCGATACCCACGGAACCGCAGCGAGGCGAGCAGCGCCCGCGCGTCGTCGTATACCGAGACGCCATGGGTCGATTCCTGGAAGAACAACCGCGCACACGATTCGACGTCGCTCGCGCCGACTGCCAGCCCGAGCCAGGTGAACGCGGCGCCGAGCAGCCGGCTAAGGTGGGGCGCCACTTCGGTCTCGCCCGGCCGGTAGTCCGGCAGGACTGCCTGGAACGCCCGTTCGAAGTCCGCCGGCGCAAGGTCGTAGTCGAGCCGCTTCCGCACGTATCCCGCGACAGCCGCCGCGGGCGCGCCGAACACCAGCGAATCGTCGCGCACGATGGTTCCGCCCCAGTCGAACAGCACCGCGCGAATGGCCACGCCTAGGCGCCCAGCAACCTGCGCACCGTCTCGTTGATGAGCCGGCCGTCCGCTCGCCCGGCGAACTGCTTCGTGAGCACGGGCATCACCTTGCCCATGTCACGCGGACCGCTCGCGCCCGTCTCCGCGATGACCTTCGCCGCGGCGGCTTCGATCTCCTCGGGGCCGGCCTGCTGCGGCAGGTACACCTCGAGGATCGCCGCTTCGGCGCGCTCCTTCTCCGCGAGGTCCGCCCGCTTCGCCTTTTCGAACTGGTCGATGCTGTCCCGGCGCTGCTTCAGCTGCTTCTGGATGATGCCCAGCACCTCGTCGTCCGCCGCGACCAGTGGGGGCAGCTTCGCCATTTCCGCGAGTTGCTCGTCACTCGCTCCAGCCGGCGGAGTCCGGATCTCCGCGTTGCGAATTGCCGCGATGAGCATGCGCAGCGCGCTCTTCCGTGTCTCGTCCTTCGCCCGCATCGCGTCGGCGAGGTCTGCCTGGATCTTTTCCTTCAACGAGGCCATACCCGGCTCTCCCGAATGAAATGGAGCGGGCCCGGCGTCGGCCGGGCCCGCGGTGTGGTCCCTGTGTGGAGGCCCTAGCGCCTGCTGGCTGCGCGGGCTTCACTGCGGAGTTGCTTCTTGCGGAGCTTCCGCAGGCGGGCAGCTTCCTTCTTCTTGCGCTTCACGCTCGGCTTTTCGTAGTGTTCGCGCCGCCGCGCTTCCGCGAGGATACCGTCCTGCTGAACGCGCTTGTTGAAGCGCTTAAGCGCGGCGTCAAACGCTTCGCCGTCGCCGACAATGACTTCTGCCAAGAGGGGAGATCACCTCGCCTTCGCGCCCGGAATCGCCCGAATACGGGCCGCGGGTCTCTCACCATACCACGAGCACCCCCGAACCGCGACTCACCGGGAGCGGATCGCCCAGCCGTCCTTCGAAGTTCGCCGTTCATCGTTCCCCCAGCCGTCCTTCGAAGTTCGTCGTTCGCCGCTCGATTGCCCACCCAACGCCACCCTGGCTCGAACATCATCCTCCGCGGTCCAACCGGGCCGTGGGGGCTGCCCGGTTGGCGCGTACGAACGGTACCTGCGGGCCTCATGCCTGTCCCCAATGGGCACTATCCGTACGGTGTTGCCAGCTTAAACTTCCTTTTGTAATGAATGCTCTCACCAAAAGGAGGGCTCCACATAGGTGAACTTCAGCGGCGCCATCCATGCAGTACGCACTTCGCCGGGATGCACAATTCCCGGCGGTAAGGAAGGTTAGGTAGACAGATGAAACGCAGGACTCTCGACATTGTATTCGCCGGTGGTGGCGCTGTTATCGCGATTGCGATGCTCTTCCTCGGCTTCGTACTCCTCGACCAGTACAACTGGGGCAAGGAGTACGTGAAGGAAGAACTCGCCTCCCAGAAGATCGTCTTCGCTGAAGCCGACAAGCTGACCGAGCAGGAGAAGAACTGGAAGCCCGGTTCGAAGTGCCTCGTCGAAAACGCCGGCAAGACGATGGAAACCGGCGCCCAGGCCGAGTGCTACGCCAAGTACTACATCGGGCTCCATCTCGAAGAATCAGCGGCCAAAGCCGGCTTCGAAGGCGAAACCTACGCGACCCTCGGCGGCATTCGCACTCAGCTCGCCGCCGAAGTGAAAGCCGCCAAAGACAAGGGCGACACGGCCGCCGCCGACGCCGCCCAGAAGAAACTCGACTCGGCCACCTCGCTGCGGACTACGATGCAGTCGGGTGAGACGCTCCGCGGCCTGCTGCTTACCTCGTACGGGTTCAGCATCTTCGGAGACAAGGCCTACACGGTCGCCCAGATCAGCTTCGTCCTCGCCGCCCTCCTCGCCCTCCTCAGCGTCGCCGGATTCGTCCACGCATGGATGGCCAAGGATGAGAAGGTTTTCGACAGCAAGCCAACGGCAGCGGCCCCCGGCAAGCCCGCAACCGTCAGCTAAGCGCGCAGCCCATTCCCCCGCGAGAGGCCGGTCAAAAGACCGGCCTCTCGCTTTGTCCGGCGCACATCCTCCCCGCGCAGCGCGTACTCCCCGGACGGTTCAATGGGTGGTTCGCCAACGGCCAAAGGCAACCAACCGCTCGCGATTCCCCGTTCCCTGATCGGCAGCTACGCTTGGCCGTCCATGGGCCCCCGAATCCTTGTCCTCTGCCGCGGGTACCTCGGCAGCCACATGTCCGCGCCGGGTATCCGCGCCACCGCCCAGGCGCGCGTCCTCGCCGAAACCGTTCCCGGGGCGACAGTCACGCTCGCGGGCACGAACCTCGACTTCGACCAACCCGAAGACGGCGCCTACACGGTCACCCGCTGGAGCGCCCGCAACATCCTCCAACTCGTCTGGCGTCACGACATCATCGTCAGTTCTATGCTCCCGCCCCACGTCGCGCCGTTCTTTCCGAAGAAGCGCTTCGTTGTCGACCTGTTCTCCCAGTACGCGATGGAGTGGATGGAAGTCGGCATCCAGCACTACGAAGGCGCCCAGCGCCGCGCCTGGGTCGAACGCACCCGCACCGTGCTCGGCATGCAACTCACCATGGCCGACTTCATCCTTACCTGTAACGAGCGCCAGCGAGACAGCTACATCGGCATGATGACCTCGCTCGGCCTGCTTTCGCCGCGCGTCTACGACAGCGACTCGACTCTCCGGCGATACATCGACTCCGCCCCGCACGGCATCCGCGCCGAACTCCCGGAACCAGGCCCGCGTGTCCTCCGCGGCGTCCACCCCGGCTTCGGCGAGAACGACCGCATCATCGTCTGGAACGGCGGCATCATCCAGTGGTACGACCCGGCCACACTGCTCGAAGCGCTCCGAATCCTCGGCCGCGACGACATCAAGCTGCTCTTCCTGGGTGCCTCGTACCCCGGCATTCGCGAACTCGGCAAAGGCGTCCGTTTCCAGGATGCGAAGGCGATCGCGGCACGAAACGGCCAACTCGACCGCACCGTCTTCTTCGAAGAGGGCTGGGTGAGCCACGAACTGGCCAAGCGCTACGTCCAGGAAGCCGACATCTCGGTCTGCTGCTACTTCGACAATCTCGAAACGCGCTACAGCCACCGCACCCGGTTCGTCGACCTCATCTGGGCCGAACTCCCCTTCATCTGCACCCACGGCGACGTGCTCGCGCAGGAGGTGGAGGAGAACGGTTGGGGCATCGTCGTCCCCGAAGAGGACCCGCAGGCGCTCGCCACCGCCATCAGCCGGCTGATCGACGACGATGCGTTCCGCGCACAGTGCCGGGCGAACCTGGCAGCCGCGCGCGGATCGCTCCAGTGGTCCGAAACGCTCCGCCCGCTCGCCCGCTACTGCGCCGAGACCACGCCCAGCGTCTCGACCAAGTGGGAGCGCATCCCCGGCCTTGCCTACCGCATCGCCGCCTACGTCGGCCGCCGGTTCGTGTTCAACATCTACGACCGCCAGTTGAAGCGGAAACACGAGAGGAGAGAAAGGATCCGAGAGCAAAGAGAAAAGGCAGGCGATAGCGCACTCGCCGAGCAGGCGGCCGATTAATGGAGAACGCGCGGCGCTTCGAGGACGTAATCGCGTGGCAGAAGGCTCGGGTGCTCGCACGTGAGTGCTATTCCGCCACTCGAGCCGCCCCATTTCGGTACGACCGTGCTCTCGTTGATCAGCTACGTCGTTCGTCGATCTCCGTGGTGTCAAACATCGCGGAGGGATTCGAACGCCAGGCTTCGCTTGCTGAGTTCAGCCACTTCCTGGCCATTGCCAAGGGTTCGTGTGCCGAACTCCGTGCCCAACTCTACCTCGCGCTCGACGCTGGCCATGTCTCGGATGCAGAGTTCCGTCGACTCTTAGAACTTGCCGAGGAAACGTCCAGAGTAACGGCCGGACTGAAATCTTCCGTCGATCGCCGCAGGAGCGCGAAATGACCACCAGCGACCACCTTTCCTCTTTCCTCTTTCCTCTTTCACTCTCGGAGCTTGCATGACGCGCATCCTCGTCCTCTCCCGCTCCGTCGTTGGGCCGAAGATGGCTTCGCCAGGTGTTCGCGCCTACCAGATCGCCGGCGCGCTCGCCCGCGCCATGCCCGAAGCCGATGTCACCCTCGGCTACCCCGATGACCACGAACCCGTCGCGCCGCCACACCCCGGCGTTCGCATGGTCAGCTACGGAAGCAACGCCGAGGCCCTCTTCCTCGCCGGCCAGAGCGACGTGACCATCAGCCGGAACTTCCCGCCCCAGTTCGCCCGCTTGCTCGGCAAGACACGTCTCGCGCTCGATGGCTTCACCCCCCTCTACGTCGAGTGGATGGAGCTTTCGAAGCGCGACATCCTGCCGAAGTGGCGCCGAACCTGGGTCGCCAGCAATCGCTGGTATCTCAACATGCAACTCACCCTCGCCGACTTCATCTTCTGCGCCGATGAGCGCCAGCGAGACCTCTGGATCGGCATGATGATGGCGCTCGCCCTCGTTCCATCCGACGTCTACGAACGCGACCCCTCGCTCCGCAAGATCATCGACGTGGTGCCTTACGGCGTGAGCCAGCGCCCCCTCGACGCCATCGAACGTCCCCTGCGCGGCGCTGTCGACGGCATCGAGATCGGCGACCGCGTGATCCTCTGGAACGGTGGCATCACGGAGTGGAACGACATCGACACCCTGCTCCACGCGGTGGCGCGGATTGCCCGGCGCAGGCCCGAAGTGAAACTCGTCTTCATGGGCGTCGACCACCCGGACCTCGTCTTCGGGCCGAACACCGGCGTCGCTCGCCGCGCGGTCGAACTCACGCGCGAACTCGGCCTCGAGAATCGCAACGTTTTCTTCCGTGGCGGCTGGGTGCCGTACGAACGCATCGACGACTACCTCGCCGAAGCCGACCTCAGCGTCTGCCTCGGGTACGAGAACCTCGAGAGCCGCTTCGCCTTCCGGACACGCTATGTCGACCTTTTCCGTGCGCGGGTGCCGCTGCTCTGCACGCGCGGCGACGTCCTCGCCGAACGCGTCGAGCGTGAACCGCTCGGCATCACCGTCCCCGAGCGCGATATCGACGCTGTCGAGCGCGGCATCGACCGGCTGCTCGATGACGTCGCCTTCAACGACGTCTGCAAGGCGAACATGCGGCGGGTAGCCGAGGAACTATCGTGGGACCGCGTCGTCCAACCACTGGTCGACTTCTGCCGCCGCGAAGAGACATTCGCGATGGCGCCGGCTCGCCGCAGGTTGCAGGCGTACGGCCGCGGCGGCATGTACTTCGCCCTCAAGACGTTCTGCCAGAGCCCACCGCTCCACGACTGACCATGCCCGAACTGCTGGTCGTTTCGCTCAACCTGCGCGGCGTCCACGACCGCTGGCGAAAGCGCGCGCCCCTCGTGGTCGACGGCCTCGCCCCGCTCAATCCCGACGTCATCTGTCTCCAGGAAGCGGCCACGTGGCGCCTCCAGGCTCGCTGCCTTGCGCGGCGGCTCACACGGCGGACCGGGCGAGCGTACTATGTCGCGCAGGCGCGGAAGGGCGGCTACCGCGGCCTCTTCGAAGGCCTCGCCATCATCTCGGCGCTCCCGCTACAGGCCCGGGGCAGGCTCGTGCTTGGCGACGAGGGCCGAGTCGCCCAGCGCGCGGCGGTCGGCCCCGGCGGGGTCGAACTGGTGGTGGCGAACACCCACCTCGACCATCGCGGAGACCACGGCGCGAACCGCATAGCCCAGGCGAAACGGCTCGACCGCTGGCTCGAAGATCCGCGCCCGGTGGTTCTCTGCGGTGACTTCAACGACCGGCCCGAGAGCGCGACGCTGGATGTATTCAGGTCCCGGTTCACCTCGGCCCACGCACTCTGCGGGTTCGAAGTGGCGGGCACGGCCCCCGCCTGGGAATCGGGCCGGGTGATCGACTACATCCTCGTGCCGGGGGGCGTGCGCGTACTCGATGCGGGCGTCTGCCTGGACGAACCAACCGCCGGCGTCTGGCCCTCCGACCACGTCGGCCTCTGGGCGAAGCTCGAGGTGTAGCGGCGGGTCAGTTCGCTGCGGCGGCGGCCTGTTCGACCGCGGCCACGTGCGCCTGCCAGTAATGGTTCGTCTTCGCCACCACGGTGATCACGCTCTTGACCTCATTCTTCAGCGTGAACGACTCGTGCGCAGGGACGAGCAGCAGTTCGCCTTCGAACCGCGCCTCGACGTTCTCGAGAATGATCGTCGCCGCGAGCCACGCCGCCATCCGGGGCGAGTGACAACTCACCGCGAGCCAGCCGGGGCTGTGCGGTTCGGCGAACAGGCCAGTGGTCTCATAGATGCCGCGCCGGGTCTCGCGGATGGCGTCCAGCCCCGCGGTCGCCTCGCCTTCGAGCCGTGCGAACAGAGCGGTGTCCTCACCCCGGTGCGGCGGACCACCGTACAGCGCGAGTTCGCAGAACCCGGTCCACATGGCCCCCCAGTCGGGCCGGCCGTCGTCCGTGTACACGAAGTCCGCCGAACTCATGGTCGCCGCGGGTAGCGTCTGGGGCGCGACGAAATCGAGGTTCCAGGCCTGCGACGCGTGCAGCTGGTCGAGCGTCTCGTGGAGTGGAGTTTCGAGTCCCCGGGCGAACGCCACCGGCTGGCCGATGAATCCCGCGAACGAGCGGCAGAGTTCGAGCACATCGACGAGTTGTTCTTCCGGGAAGCCCTCGTGCGCGAGCACCGCCAGCGACGGCCGCGACACGGGCACAGACGGGAGAGGTTGGGTCATCTATACTGCATCCTGTTGCAATTGCAAGTGATTGCAGGAGTTTACCAAGAGATGCCCCGCTACGAATACGCCTGCCAGGCCTGCGACCTCACCTTCGAGGCCGTTCGCAGCTTCGCCGATGCGGATGTGCCCGCCCACTGCCCCATGTGCGACAACCCGGCGCGCAAGATGATCTCGATGCCGATGGCCACCTTCACGCGCGGCGCGGCATCCGCGCAACCGTCACCCGCTCCAGCGTCCTCTGCCGCCCGCTGGAGTCACCATGGGCACAGCCACGGGCCCGGGGCGGCAAGCCACTCCCACTGAAATCCTGCGAACCTACGACGCCTTGCGCTGCTCGAAGGCCGGCGGCGTCGAAAGCTCGCTCAGCCGTCGCGCCACTTCCACCCGGTCGTCCCGCCGGGCGTGCGCCACTTCGACCGTCGCCTGCAGCGGCGTGACGGCGCGACGCCGGAACAGCGGCAGCACCGCAGGCGCGGACGGCAACGTGCCCAGCGAACCCATGAGTTCGGCGCGGCGCGTGATCGCGGCCAGTTCGGTGCGGGCGATGAGAGCGGCGATTTCGTAGTGCATAGTCGGTCCTCCAGTGTTTGTACCTGTTAGACCGGCGAACGCCAGGAACCTTACACGGCGAGTTGGTAGCGGCGTATTGCCATACGCCCTACGACATCAGCCTGCGAGCATGGCGCAGCCATGCAAGAACCTCCGCCTCGCCCGCGAAGTCGGGAGAGGGGGCCGCGGGGTGAGGGCCGACGCGTCGCGACCGTGGTGGTTGGAACATCCCACTGCTCCGTACCCGTCGCGGCTCGGATGGAGCCCCAGGTTGGCTACCAGTTGGTAGGGGCGTATAGCAATACGCCCCTACGACATCAGCCTGCGAGCATGGCGCAGCCATGCAAGAATCTCCCCCTCGCCCGCGAAGTCGGGAGAGGGGGCCGGGGGGTGAGGGCCTACCCGTCACGACCCTGGTGGTTGGAACATCCCACCGGTGTTCCTTCGGGCCAACCCCCCGTGTGAGCCAGAGACCGCATCTCCCCCTCGCCGTGCAAGAAACTCCCCCTCGCCCGCGAAGTCGGGAGAGGGGGCCGGGGGGTGAGGGCTTACGCGTGGCGACCGGGGTGGATGAAACAACCCACCGCTCCGTACCCGTCGCGGCTCGGATGGAGCCCCAGGTTGGCTACCAGTTGGTAGGGGCGTATAGCAATACGCCCCTACGACATCAGCCTGCGAGCATGGCGCAGCCGTGCAAGAACCCCCCCTCGCCCGCGAAGTCGGGAGAGGGGGCCGGGGGGTGAGGGCCTACTGCACCGTCACCGTCCCGACCATCGTGTCCGGGTGAATGTCACAAACGAAGTGATACACGCCTGGCGCGCTGAACGTAAACGACGCCGAGTCGGCCTTGAGCGGCGCCGTGCTCAAAGCGAAATCCGTGCCCGAAACGTTGTGCGGTTGCGTCGGTCCGTTCCACGACCACGTCACCGTTCCGCCCGGCGCGATGGTCACGGCGTTCGGCGCCCAGAAAAACCGCACCGAACCCGTCACGCCAACCGACGCGCTGAGCGGGTTGCCGCTCGACGGCGGCGGGGTCGGCGTGGGCGGCGCTGTGGTTGGCTGTGGGGCAGGTGTGTTTTCCACGGGCGCCGTCGTTGCTGTCGCGGGCGCTGTCGTAGCCGTCGCTGCCTCGGCTGTGGCCGATGGTGTCGCAGCGGCCGAGGGCGACGCCGCCCGCGTGGGCGAAGCTGCCGGCGACCCGGCCGCCTTCGTCGCCGAAGCGGCCGCCGTGGCTGCCGGGCTTGGCGGCATGGTGGGCGTTACCTCGCTCCCCGAAGCCGAACCGCCGCAGGCGGTGAGTGCGGCTCCGGCGAGCGCGATGGTGATGAGGAGCGGCAGACGGCGCACGACGGCGACCTCCCGGGTGATAGCTGTACTTCCAGTGTTCTGCACGCGGTCGCGAGTGACTGTGAAATGCGGCACAAAACGAATGGCCACCGCATCTGCGATGGCCACTCGTCATGTGGTCGACGGTTCTGTGTTACCGGCGGCTGGCGGCGAAGGCCACGCCCGTCGCCGCGACAGCGAGGCCAACGGCGCCGAAGACAAGCCAGAGGCCATTCGTGCCCGCGGCCGGCGTAACCGCCGTGTCGCCGGTGTTGGGCGGCAGCGGGGCGTTCGTGCCTACGTTGATCACGCCCACCATCCCCTGCGAAACGTGCAGGATGCAGGCGTACTTGTACGTGCCGGATTTCGCGAACGAGAACGACGCGCTCTTACCGGCCGGGTAACCGACGCCGAAGACCGGGCTGATGACCGGCTTCGAGTTGTCGAGCTTCACACCCGGCGAGTAGTTCACGCTGTCGGTGAACGGGTCGAAGTTCGCGAGGTCGGGGGGCGGCGGCCCGTTGAGGTCGGCCGGCCCCGGGAAGATCACGTCGTGCGGCGTCTGGACGTTCGAGACGAACTCGACCTGGTCGTTCACACCGACGTTCAACGACGCCGGGAAGAACTGCATGACGTCGCCCTGGGGCAGGTCGGTCGCGCTGGAGACGGCGAGCGTGTACTTCTTGCCGCCACCAACACCGGCGGTCACGGCGACGGCCTTCGCAGCCTGCGAGCCCGCGGCGCCCTTCAGCGCGGCAATGGCCGAGGTGTACGTCGCGGCGCCACGGGCATCGATGGCCACCTGTGTGTCCTGCTCACCGATGCCAGCGCCCTGGACGATCACCTGGCCGGTCATCAGCGGGTGGATGGCGCAGTAGTAGTCGAAGGCGCCTTCCTTGGTGAACTTCACCGAGTACGTTCCCGGACCGTCGGGGCCGGGGAAGACGAAGCCGGAGTTCACGACGCCCGTGCCGTCGTAGGTCGCCGATGTCGAACCGTCGCCGACGGTCGGGTCGCCCTGCGGCTGGCCGAACGTCACCGTGTGCGGCTCGTCCCAGGTGAACGTCCACGTGATGGTGTCGCCGGCGCGGATGTAGGTCGCGGTCGGCAGGAAGATATTGACGGCGTACCCCGTTTCGCCCGCGCCCGCGCGAACTTTGAGGTTCACCTCCGCTGCCTCCGCGGACTGTCCCGCTGATGCGAAGACGGCCACGGCGGCGATCAGAAGCGCTGGCAATGCCAGCAGGACTTTCCGCATGTTCCCAAACTCCCCGAGTATTTGCGGACGCGAATCATCCGCGACGCGGAACGTAAACTCGCCTGTACCGGTTTTCAAGTGGCTCGTGTGGCATACGTCACGTTTCGGGGCCAATTCGGGCCAAAAGTCGGAGTGCTCACGGGGCCACCGATGACGTGGCGCTATTTCTCGGCCGATCCGGCCAACCATTCGCCCGCCGAAGGAACCGCCTTCGTCCCTTTCGCCAGCCGCACGCTTCGAAGCAGCGCAACCTCGACCGCCCGCGCAGCCAGCACGCCGACCGTGAGCGTTTCGTGTGGGGCGACCGGTGTGGTCCCCATCGAAATCGCGAACGCCGTGTCGCCATCGCCGATGGTGTGCGCGGGCGAAATCACGCGCGCCATGCCGTCGTGCGCCTGGATGCAGACACGCTGGAGCTGGTGAGGCTCCAGGCCCGCATTCGTCGCCACGCAGATAAGCGTGGTGTTCGCCGCCACCAACCTCTCCATCGCCTGCGTGCGAAGTGCCAGCGCTGCTGGCAGCGGGACGAACGTCCGCGGTTCTCCACGCGGCCCGGCTACCAGCTCGCCAGTCTCCGGGTCGCTCAGCGAACCGACCGGGTTCGTGACCACGAGCGCGCCCACGACGATTCCGTTCGGCCCGAGCAAACTGGCCGTGCCCACACCGCCCTTGAGGCAGCGCTCGGGACCCAGAAGCTTGGCGGCGGTTGCGCCCGTGCCGGCGCCGACACTGCCCTCCGCGACCGCGCCGGCTTTCGCACGCGTCGCCGCACGATAGCCTGACTCGGCATTGGGATAGGCCAGCGGATTGCCCACGCCGAGGTCGTAGATCACAGCGGCCGGGACGATCGGAACCGCCCGTTGCGGTGTTTCGAACCCCGCGCCGCGTTCGCCCAGCCAGCGCATCACACCATCGGCGCTCGCAAGCCCGAAGGCGCTCCCCCCGGTGAACACGACTGCGTGGCAGGTTCGCACCAGGTTCGTGAGGCCGAGTACATCCGTTTCACGCGTGCCCGGCGCGCCACCGCGCGTGTCGACGGCTGCCGCGGTCGCGGTCTCGCAGAGGATGACGGTGCACCCCGTGCCACCTCGCCGGTCGGTGTCGTGGCCGACGCGGATGCCAGGCACATCGGTGATGGCGTTGCGCGGACCGGGCTGCCAGCCGCTCACTCCTTGACACGTCCTGCGCCACGGCGGGCGCGCACATACGACATCAAGAACCCGCGCCCAATGCCGCAGAGGTCAGCCGTAATGTCGGCGAGCGTGGTGGCATCGCCTTCTGAACTGCCGAAGCTCGACGCGAACGGCTCGCCATCGGCAGCGATGCCCGCGAGCCAGCACTCACCGGCCACCTGCCGCCGCAGCAGCTCGGGGATGAGCAGCATCGAGTTGCCCGTTTCAGCGGCGGCGATCAGCCCGGTGATCTCGGCCAGCTCCGGTTGCGCACGCAGCAACTGCGCCGAATCAAGCGCGTCGTCTCCGATGGAGAGCTCACGCAACATCTGCTCGGGCGAAATCGTCGCCGCGAGGTGTACGAACGCCTTCCAGGCGACAGCCCCCGGCAGCGGCTTCAGCAACGAACGCGCCACCAGGTGCGTCCGGTCGCTCAGCGCCTGGTACACGGCGACAAGCCGGCGCGCCGATTCCGCCAGCTCCTGCGCCACCAGCCCCACGAGGATCGCGCGGTCACCCGATTCGCTGAACACGAGGGTCCGCAGCGCCGCATCGGCCGCCATCTGCGGCTTCCGCAGCGCCGACCGCGCATAGGCCTCGACAAAGTCCAGTTCCGAAAGGTTCCCCGGATATGCGGCCGGCAACGTCACGCGAGGATTGTCGATTGCCGCCGTTGCGTTGTCGAACGGCACACCCTCGCCGCACACATGCCGGAGCCACCGCCACGAACCACCACGCCCGCCCAAACAGCACCCGACGCGCGCGAACGCAACGTGGTAGGGGCGTATTGCAATACGCCCCTGCCACCGAAGGGCACCGTACACCTCACTCGGGCCACCCGCGCCTGCAATACGCCCCACCACCCGCACGGCGCCGCACAATCGTCCTTCGAAGTTCGTCCTTCGTCGTTCCCCGCCCCCGTCCTTCGAAGTTCGTCCTTCGTCGTTCCCAGGGGGCTATGGGGCGGGGTCGCCAACGGCGTAGGCTACGCCGCATTGCCGCAAACGGAGCGCCCTCGTGACCGAATTCGAATCCAGCCGCCACTACCGTGAACGAGTCGAAGCCGCCATCGGCCGCTCCTTGCGGTCGGCGCCGGCGCCGGGTGAGGACCCCTGGGCCGTCCGCGCCGCCTCGTTCCGGCTCGACCCGCGCCGCAAACTCGAAGCGAACACCCGAGCACTCATCGACCTCATCGAACCCGGCGACAGCGTGCTCGATATCGGCGGCGGCGCCGGCCGCCTCGGGCTGCCGGTCGCGTTGCACTGCCGCGAAATGATCAATCTCGAACCCTCGGCGGCAATGCGCGCGGAGTTCGACGCTTCGGCGCGCGACGCCGGGATCACCAACGCGCGCTGCCTCGATGCCAGTTGGCCCGGCGACGCCGACGGCCTCGAAGCCGACGTCATCATGGTCGCCAACGTGACCTACTTCGTACGCGACATCCAGCCGTTCCTCGAAGCCATGGATCGCTGCGCCCGCCGCCGCGCCATCATCTCGGTCTGGAGCGTACCGCCGCCAAGTCACGGCGCCTCGCTCATCGAGTTCTTCCATGGCCAGGCGCCCACCATCGCTCCCTCGCATCGAGAACTCCTGCCGGTGCTCTGGGACATGGGCCTGCTCCCCGAAGTTCACGTCCTGCCCGACGGGTTCTGGCGCGCGCGCGAACGCCCGGCAACGCGCACCGAGGCTGTCGAACTCGCCCTCCTTCGCGGCAATGCGACCGAACTCGAGGGCGCCGCCGCACGCGTGGAGGCCCACTTCGACGAACTCTTCGAAACCACACCGCGCGGCTTTCTCCCGAAATGGATCCCGGCGACGCGCGAACTCCTCATCACCTGGACGAAAGCGTAAGGACCGCGCCGCGGCGATTGTCGCGCCTCACCGCGGGGCATAGACTCGCAATCCATTCCATCCGCCCGCACGGGCGCCGAGGTGACGTATGGCAAGTCCACAGGCCGAAGCCGCAAAGGCCCAGATGAAGGCGTTCCGCGACGCCATCCTCTCCACCGTGGACGCCACACCGCCCACGCTCGAACAGCAACGCGCCGGCATCGCGCTCATGGCCGAGCAGGCCACGGTTCCGCCCGCCGTCAGCATCACCGAGACCTATGCAGGCGGCTGCCGCGCCTACTGGAACGACCCCCGGGGCGCCGCTATGGATCGGGTCATCCTCTATCTCCACGGCGGCGGCTACGTTATCGGCTCGCCCAAGAGCCACGAACGCCTCGTCGGCCACCTCGCGAACGCCGCCGGCTGCCGCGCGCTCAACGTCGACTACCGGCTCGCACCCGAACACCCGCACCCCGCCGCCGTCACCGATGCCACGAACGCCTACCGCTGGCTCCTGAACGAGGGCTACAACCCCGAGCACATCGTCATCTCCGGCGACTCCGCCGGCGGCGGACTCACCCTCGCGGCACTCCTCTCGATCAAGGAGCACGGGCTGCCGCAACCCGCCGCGGCCGTGCCCCTCTCGCCGTGGACCGACCTCGAAGGCATAGGCGAATCCATGGACACGAACGCGCCGAACGACCTCATCGTCCAGCGCGAAGGCCTCCAGGGCATGGCGGCAGCCTTCCTCGGCGAAGCCAGCCCGCGCGACCCGCTCGCTGCCCCGCTCTACGGCGACTACCACAACGTTGCCCCCATCTACATCCAGGTCGGCGGCGACGAGACGCTGCTCGACGACTCGACGCGCGTGGCCGAACGTGCTCGCGCCGCCGGCGTCGAAGTCCGCCTCGACATCTTCCCGGAGATGCAGCACGTCTTTCAGTCCGGCGTTGGCAACATCCCCGAAGCGACCGACGCGGTCGAACGCGCAGGTGCATACATCCGCGAGAAACTCGGCCTCTAACCCCAAAGTGGAGCCCGCGCCGGCGGCGCGGGCTCCACTGCTTCTGCCGCGGTCAGCCGCTGCGCTTCAGGCGGCCGGTGCGCTTCGCGTACCGCTCGCCCGCGCTGAAGACCATCACGCCCAGCGGGATCATCACGAGCCCGCTGGCGATGAGGCCGAGCATGGTCGGCCACAGCTCCCCGAACCCTTCACCATCGATCAACGCCCCGCGGATCCCTTCGATCACGTAGGTCGCCGGGCTGAACACGCTGATCGTCGCGAGCGGCTCAGGCATCTGGCTGGCGGTGATGTACACACCGGAGACCAGCACGAGGGCCGCCTGGATGACGTGCGTCATCTCCGCGCCGCGCTCGGGGGAGAGCAACGGCAACACCGCGCCCATGATCCCGATACCCACGAGGCTCAGGCTCCCGGCCACCAGGATAGCCGTCGCCGAAACGTAGTTCGCCTTGCTCATGTCGAGCTTGAACACCAGCACCACGATGACGAGCACCACCGCCGTGTGCAGCAGCCCGTAGACCAGCGAAAACAGCGCCGTTCCGACCATGTGCGTGCCGCGCCGGACCGGCGCCATGAACGTGTATTCGATGGTGCCTTCCCAGCGCTCCAGCTGATCATCTCGCTCACCGTCTGGAAGACCACCGCGAGGTAGTGCCAGACGAGCGCGCCGATCGCGAGGAAGAGCACGAGTTGGTCCACCTGCGCCTTGGTGAAGCCGGCGCCCTCGCCCGCGCCTGCCGCATCATTCGCGCCGCGGGCGATGAGGACGACGGCGAGGCTGTTGGCAATGGTGTAGAGCATCCACACCAGTTCCCAGCCCCAGTACCGCTTGACCAGGTTGATGTTCCGCTCGACGAACGCGTAGCTCGCGCGGAGTTCGTAGTACGCCAGGCTCATTGCTGTTCTGCCTCCTGGTCCGCGTCCTCGAGCTTCTTCCCCGTCAGCCGGAGGAACACATCCTCCAGCGATGGCAGGGGCTCGCCACCGGTGCGGACCATCTCTTTCAGTGCGGTGGGCGTTTCGAGCGCGACGATGCGCCCTTTGTCGACGATCGCGATGCGGTCGCAGAGTTCGTCGGCCTCCTGCATGTCGTGCGTGGTCAACACGACCGTCGCATCGTGGTTGTTGCGAATCTCGAGCACGGCGGCCTGCACCTCGCGCTTCGAATGCGGGTCGAGACCCGTCGTCGGCTCGTCGAGCAGGAGCAGCACGGGCGCCGTGAGAAAGGCGCGCGCGATCGCCACCTTCTGCTGCATCCCGCGTGACATGTCCTCCATCGGCGACCCCATCGACCGCTTCTCCACCCCGAGACGGGTCAGGATCTCGGTCGCTCGCCGGCGTGCAAACTCGGGGTTCACCGAGTAGAGCCGCGCGCCGTACATCAGGTTCTCCATCGGCGAAAGCTTCTTGAAGAACGACGCTTCAACCGATACCCGGTTGATCAGCCGCTTCACCCGGAACTCGTCTTTCACCACATCGAGGCCGAACACGCTGACCTTCCCCGAGTCCGGCGCGAGCAGCGTCGACATCAGCCGGATGAGCGTGCTCTTCCCCGTCCCGTTCGGGCCGAGCACCCCGAAGATTTCGCCCCGCTCTACCGCGAACGAAATGCGGTCGACCGCGACCGTGCGCTTCCGGTCGGCGCGCTTGCCGCGCAGCCTGCCGACGATCCCCGGCCCCTGGCAGAAGACTTTCGTCACGTCGTCGACGACCAGCGCCCGGGCGCCGGGGTCGACGGTGATCGTGATGCCCTGGAACTGTGCGGGCTCAATTGTGGGCGCCGTCATGGCGTACTCCTTTGCATGGAAGGCGGGCCCAGGTCATTCGGCTCAGAAACAGAAAACCGTGGGCGTTTCGGGGCCCACGGCTGCGGATCGGTCTACCGGATCACGTCAGACGATGGGCACACTTCGGCTGCGATTGCGGCCGATCCCGGCGGGCGCGGGGGTGCGCGAGATGAACACGCTGGCGATGGCCATGGCCATGTTGATACTCACCGGGCACCCTCCTTCATCAATTTCACCTGCGGGACTATAGCTCAGATAGTCTCTGGCAATCAATAACGCTACGCCGCGGCGAGAGGTTAACGCTCCGTGCGGATCGCCCTGGGTTCGAACCTATCCAACGCGCGGGAGAATCGGCTTGCGCCGCTGGACGAGCGGCCCATGCGCTGCCAGCAGCCGTGCAAACTCCGCGCCATCGACCGCCGGTTTGAACAGGTGGCCCTGGCCCTGCCGGCAACCAATCCCGTACAGGAAGTCCCACTGCCACGCGTTCTCGATGCCTTCCGCCACCACGTTCATCTTCAGCGCGTTTCCCATATCGACGATAGCGCGAAGAACCGGCCCCGACGTTGCATCCATGCCCAGTCTTGCGATGAACGACTGGTCGACCTTGAGCGTGTCGACCGGCAGCCGCTGCAGGTAGCTGAGTGACGAATAGCCGGTCCCGAAGTCATCGATGGCCAGGCCAACCCCAAGCTCGCGCAACTCGCCCAGCATCTCCAGCGTCACCGGGATGTCTTCGATCAGGAAGCTCTCTGTCAGTTCCAGCTTGAGCTGTTTGGCCGGCAGGCCGGTCTCGTCGAGCACCTTCGCGATGCGCCGGGGCAGGTCGCGCTGCCGGAACTCCGCCGCCGAGATGTTGACCGCGACGGTCAGCGGGTAGTGCGGGCGCACACGCTGGAACTCGACTGTCCGCCTGCACGCTTCTTCGAGCACCCACTGCCCGATCCGCACGATCTCGCCCGTGTCCTCGGCGATCGAAATGAACGTGGCCGGCGAGAGGATGCCGCGGTGCGGGTGGTCCCAGCGCAACAGCGCCTCCATCCCCGCGATGTCGCCCGAACGCAGGTCGACGATGGGCTGGTAGTGCAGCAGCAACTCGTGCCGTTCGACCGAACGGCGCAATGCGTTGTCCAGGTCGAACTGCTCGGCCGGCACGGCGTCGAACTCCGGCGTGAACAGGATGTAGCGCGACCGCCCCTCCCCCTTGGCCCGGTAGAGCGCGATATCGGCCTTGCGCAGCAATTCCGTGCTCGTGCGGTCGGCATTCGTACTCACGGCAATGCCGATGCTCGAGGTCACGAACATCTCGTGCCCCGAAAGCGAAAACGGCCGGTGCAGCGAGTGCATGATCCGCTCCGCGATGCGCAGGGCCGTCGCCTGTGCGTTCGTCGACTGAATGAGTACGGTGAACTCGTCGCCGCCCAGGCGCGCCACCATCTGGCCCTCGGCGGCGCCTACCAGCCGCTGGCTGAACACCGAGAGCAACTGGTCGCCGACGCCGTGACCAAGCGTGTCGTTGAGGTACTTGAAGCGATCGACGTCGAGGAAGAGCACGGCGACGCGGTTGTCGCGCTGTGGCACGGCCGGTCCGCGGATCGTGGAAGGCACGGTGCACAAGGCTGTCGGTCGATTCCTGGATGGCGCCCGACATCTGGTTGAAGGCCGCGGCAACGTCATCGACCTCGGCCACCGCGGCGCCCGGCGCTTCGCCATCGAACGTGCCGTCCGCTGCGTTGCGAATCACCCGTGCGAGCTCGCGCAGCGGTCGCCCAACCTCACGCTGGAAGACGGCCAGCGCGACCACACCGCAGGCCACTTCCGCGGCCAATCCCAGCGCAAGGGCGAGCACTCCCGTGCCGGCGAACCTCGCTATCGCGAGCGGCGCCACCGCCGCCGGCGCAAGCACCACCGCGACGAAGGCAAGGAGCGGGATCCGGGGGCTGAGGCGATGGGACGACATCCGTCTGCCTTCTCCGAAGCGATTGGGTGACGCGAAGGTTGCATCCGGGTTTACCGCGTTACCTTCAATGTCGTCCGTGAACGGTCGCAAAACAGGGTCGCGCGCGGCCATCTCAAGCCGCCTGCTTCAGTTGCCACGGCTCCCGGAAGAGGTGGATGAGTTCGGCGGCCACCACGGGGTCGAAGGCGGCGCCGCTGCCACCGCGAACGAGCGCGAGCCCCGGTTCGAGCCCGGCCGCCGAAGCGCGATCGAACGCGCACACCACCGCAAGGATCCGTCCGCGCAGGAGCGTGGCCTCGCCCACCAGCCCACGAGGGCCACCGAGACCGTCCCAGCGTTCGCCAACCTGCGCCACTATCTCCGCCGCAACCGCGTGATTCGAGCGCACGAGCGCGTCGATGGCCGGCGCCAGCGCCTCCTCACCGTGTTCGCCACAGCCCGCGACGCCGGTTTCGAACGCGGCCGGGGCGAGGTGGGCGAAGGCCGCGAGCGCCAGTTCTTCGGCGTCATCAGCCGGCACGGCGAGCTGTTCGGCCATCCGCTGGCACAGCGCCGCGCTGCGAGCGGCGTGGTCCGCCGCCAGCTCCCCAACGAGGTCCCGCAGCCACACCTGCAATGGGCCCGTTTCTCCTTCGTCCCATGCGCGAACCGCCGCCGCAAGCCCGCCGTCGGCCAGCGGTTCGCCGCTGCGGCGCTTGCGAAACAACAGCGCGCCCGCCGCACTGGCGAGCACCGCGCCACCGCCGCCCGCAACCATGCTCGCGGTGACCGGCCCATGCGGGAGGCCGAGGCCTCCGGACTTCGCCGCGCCAAGGCACGCAACACCGGCGGCGACCAGCGCGCCCGGCCACCACAGCTTCATCACGCCATGGTTGTCGGCAGAACGTCGCGTTTCCCGGAGACAGAAACGGCCTCCCCGCATTGGGGAGGCCGTTTCGTCATGGTTCGCTTTCCCGGCTCAGGCCGCCGTGTCGCTGAAGAACTTGCTCGTCACCTCGGCCCCGAGCGTCACGTTCTGGATGCGTGCCCGCTGGAGCAACTCCCAGTAGTAGCGGTAGGTCGCGCGGTCGTGCAGGTTGCCGTCGTGCTGGATCGGGCCCCAGTCAGCGTCGTACGCCTTCAGCAGGATCGCCTCCGCCTCCTCGATCTCGTTGACCGTCGCGCCCATCGCCCGTGTGATCGGCTCGATCTGCGCAGGGTAGATGCTCCACTGCCGCAGGAAGCCAAACTCATCGTGCGCGCGCTTCGCATCGTTATAGATGAAGTCCACATCCTTCAGTTCGAGCGTTACGTTGTGGGCCGGAACGATGCCGTTCGCGAGCGCCGCCGCCACCATCTCGGCCTTCGCCCGGTGGAGCAGCGCGTGGTCGAACTGGTAGGGAGAACGCATCGCCGCCGACGGGATCGCGCCGTGGTGCGCACTTACGAAGTCCATCAGTCCGAAGTCGAGCACCTGGACGTTCGGGAGTTCGGCGATCTGCCAGACCTCGCGCAGTGCGCCGTGCGTCTCCATCAGCGCGTGGATCGGGATCTCGCGCTTGATGCCGGCCTTCGCCGTCGTGTTGCGCACGTAATCGATCATCTCGGCCAGTTGGTTCGCCTTCACCGTCTTTGGGATGGTGATGTAGGCGACGCGCTCACCGGCGCCGGGCACGACGATGTCGATGTCCTGCTTCCAGTGCTCGTTCGTGTAGTCGTGAATGCGCACGCCCGACATGTTGTGCTGGTTGCCCGCGCTGTTCTGCATGCGGACCACCATCTCGGCGTGGGCGCGCTCGGCGCCGGTCGGTGCGCCGTCCTCGCAGTCCATCGTGATGTCGAACACGCCGCCCATGCGGTTCTGCAATTCGAGCGCCTTCGCAATGCGCTCTTCGGTGCCCGCGAAGTGTTCGCAGGTAGGGATGATGGGGAACGGCTTTTCGCCCTCGAAGAGGACCTCGTTGGGATGGCGTGGCATCGCTGGTATACCCGGAAAGGAGATTCGCTGGCCAGGTGGGCGGGGAGCCCGGCGGACGTAACGGCCAGTATGCCGGAACTCCCCCGAAGCGGGAACCGCGCACCACCGCCTTTCCCGTATAGTGCGCGTCGCAGGAGGTAGGCGTGGAGAACTTCGAAGGCGGAACAGCAGTCGTTACCGGTGGCGCAAGCGGGCTTGGGCTCGCCATGGCCCATCGCTTTGCCGAAGCTGGCATGAACATCGTCCTCGGCGACATCGAGGCCGAACCGCTTGCCATGGCCGAAGCCTCGATCGCTGCCAGGGGCGTGAAGGTCATGCCCGTCCGCACCGACGTCGCGAAGGCCGACGAGGTCGAAGCGCTCGCCGAAAAGTCCTACCAGCGCTTCGGCAAGGTCAACGTGCTCTGCAACAACGCAGGGGTCGGCGGCAGCGCCGGCGCCTCGTGGGAACTCTCCCGCAAGGACTGGGAGTGGGTGATCGACGTCGACCTCTGGAGCGTCGTCCACGGCGTGCGCGCGTTCGTCCCGCGCATGATCGCCGGTGGCGAAGCGGGCCACATCGTGAACACCGCCTCGGTCGCCGGTCTGGTCAGCGGCGCGGTCGGCGCGCCCTACACCGTCGCGAAGTTCGGCGTCGTCGCCCTCTCCGAACACCTCTACTTCGAACTCGGCCGCGCCCGCCACAACATCGGCGTCTCGGTGCTCTGCCCCGGCTTCGTCAACACGAACATCTATGACTCCGGCCGCAACCGCCAGGCCGAATACGGCGAATCCGACGTCACCCCGACGCCAGAGGGCGAGCAGCGCCGCGCCATGCTCAACGCCATGCGCGAACAGATGATGCAACCAGCGGAGATCGGCGAACTCGTCTTCGAGGCTGTCCGCACCCGCAACCTCTACATCGTCCCCACCGGCAGCGAAGCGCTCGAGACCGCCATCCACACCCGCCTCGAAAACATCGTCAACCGCCGCAATCCCGAAATCCAGCTCTCCATCGTCTAACCCACCAGCCGAACCGTACCGCAAGGAGCGCCAAAACCGTGGCCCGTCCGTCAAGATGGGTGCACGTCCGGCATCGCCACCAACCAACGTCTCATTCAGAGCCGCGCCCGCAAGGGAGCGGCTACGGTCCCGGGCGAGTCCAGGCGTGCGCCGAACGCCACCACTTTCCTCTCTTCTCTTTCCTCTTGACGCTTGTTGACGCTTGCATTCATCACTACACAGTCATACAGTATTGCTCATGGCCGACCTCGTCCCTCCCCAAATGCTCGAACACGTCGCCGCCCGCTTCCGCGTCCTCGGCGATGCCCGGCGGCTGACCATCCTCCGCGAACTCCTCCAGAGCGGTGAACTGAGCGTCGGTGAACTCGTCGCACACCTCGACACCACCCAGGCGAATGTCAGCAAGCATCTCTCCGTGCTGCTCCAGGCCGGCATCGTCGCCCGCCGCGCCGCCGGCACATCCGCCTTCTACTCCGTCACCGACCCCACGCTCGGCGCACTCTGCGACATCGTCTGCAACCGGCTGCGCGAGCAGGGCGCCGAACAAGCCCGCATCCTGAGCACCGCCTAGCGAACCACGACACCCGCCCACCTCGATCCGTTCCAGCCCGCCTAAACCATCGCTACATCGTCATGGAGATACATATGACCGAACCACCGCTCGCCCGCCTCGGAGGCTGGGCCCACCACCACCGGGCCACAGTCATCGTGCTCTGGGCCATCTTCGCCGTCGGGCTCGGCGTCTTCGCGCCGAAGCTCGAACACGCCCTCTCGGGCGCCATGTGGGAAGTCAACGGCAGCGACTCTCTCGCTGCTCGCCAGGTCATCGACGAGCAGTTCGGCGGAATGTCCTCGCAGTCCGCCGCAGTCGTCCTCCATAGCGACTCGCTGACGGCCGACGCGCCAGCCTTCCAGCAGCGCATCGACGCCGTCGTCAAGGCCATCGCTGCCGAAAGTGCCTTCGGCCCGGCCGTCGCACAGCCCGGTCCCGATGGCCACACGGTCCTCGTCCAGGCCGGCGCGCTGGTCGACCCGACCGAGGCCGTTCGTGCCGCCGAACGCCTGAACAGCCCTATCGGCAAACTGGGCGACGCCGACGTCAGCGTCGCGCTCACCGGTTCGCCCGCGTTCTGGGCCGACTTCAACGCCGTGAACAAGGACGGCATGATGAAGGCCGAACTCCTCACCTGGCCGGTCACCGCCGTCATCCTCGTGCTCGCCTTCGGTACGCTCGCCGCGGCCGGCCTGCCGCTGATCCTCGCCGGCGCTGGCCTCATCTCGGCGATGGGCGTTCTCTACGGCATCACGCAGTTCACCGACCTCAGCATCTGGACGCTGAACTTCGCGATGATGTTCTCCATCGCCCTCGGCATCGACTATGCCCTCTTCATCGTCACCCGCTACCGTGGGGCGCTCCACGCGACCCCCGGTGACCCCGCCCACGCCGTCGCGGTGACCATGGACACCGCCGGCAAGGCCGTCCTCTTCAGCGGGCTAACGGTGCTCATCAGCCTCTCGGCGGTGCTGCTCGTACCCATCCCCGCCTTCCGCTCGATGGCGGCCGGGATGATGCTGGCGGTGACGTTCGTCCTGCTCGCGGCACTCACCCTCTTGCCCGCGGCACTCGGCGCATGGATCAACCGGCTCGCCCTACCGTGGCACAGCATCGGCGAGCACCGCAGCCCCGCGTGGGAACGGTTCGCGACCCGCATCCAGCCGCGCGCGCTGCTCCTCGCCGGTGGGGTGACCGTCGTCCTTCTCGCATTGGCCGCGCCCCTCCTCAAGCTCGAAACCGGGATGCCCGGCATCAACGTCCTCCCCGAATCGAAGCAGGCGCGCCAGGGCTACGAACAACTCGCGCAGGCCTTCGGGCCCGGTGGACCCGGCCCCATCCAGGTCGTGGTTGCCCGCGGCGAAGACCCAACCGCCATCGCCGCCACCGTCCAGGCCACACCAGGCGTCGCGATGGTCTTCCCGCCCCGGCAGGGCGCGGATGGCGCCAGCCTCATCCAGGTCATCGCCACCACCGACCCCTCGAGTCGCGCATCTTCCGAACTCATCGCACACCTGCGCGAGCGCCTCCCCTCCACCACCCTCGTCGGCGGCCCGGTGGCCGAGAACCACGACCTCGACCAGACCCTCCGCGACCGCGCGCCAATCGTCATCGGCGTCGTGCTGCTGCTGGGGTTCATCCTCCTCCTCTTTGCCCTCCAGGCGGTGTTCATCGCCGTCGCCGGCGTCATCTTCAACCTGCTCTCGGTCGGCGCGGCCTTCGGAGTCGGTGCGCTCGCCTTCCAGCACGGCTGGCTGGCCGGGCCGATGAACTTCGAAAGCCAGGGCTACCTCACCTCGTGGGCGCCGCTCTTCTTCTTCGCCCTCGTGTTCGCCATCTCCATGGACTACACGGTCTTCCTCCTCGCTTCGGCGCGAGAGCACTTCGAACGCTCGCGTGATGGCGCCGAAGCGGTGCGCGGGGCCATCGCCCACACCGCCCGGCCCATCGTCGCCGCCGCCGCCGTGATGATCGCCGTGTTCTACACCTTCGCCATCGCCGGCCCCCTCCCGATGAAGGAGATGGGCGTCATCCTCGGCACCGCCGTGCTCATCGACGCGCTCCTCGTCCGCCTCGTCCTTGTCCCGGCCGTCCTCTACCTCGCGGGCGAAAAGGCCTGGTGGCTCCCTCGCTGGGCCGACCGCCTGATGCCCGACGTCCGCTTCGCCCACTGAGTTCACCCCGCACAGGAGACCATCTCATGCAACCCGTTCTCTGCTTCCACGTCGAAGGCTCACTCGCCGAAGCCGAAACCGCCGTCCGCGGCGCGCTCCAGGCCGAGGGCTTTGGCATCCTCACCGAGGTCGATGTGACCGCCACCCTCCAGGACAAGCTGGGCATCGCGACCAAGCCGTACAAGATCCTCGGCGCCTGCAACCCGGCCATCGCCCATCGCGCCCTCGAAGCCGACCCGCGTGTCGGCGCATTCCTCCCCTGCGGCCTCGCGCTCTACGAGGAAGCCACCGGCAAGACGACCGTCTGCCTGCAGGACCCGGGACTCATCGCCGAAACCTTCCACACCGAGGGACTCGGCGACGCGGCAGCCGAGGCGCGCGAACGCCTCCAGGCCGCCCTCCAGCGGGTTGGTTCCCCGGCCTAGCTGGACCCGTCGCGCTCGGCGAGGTGCTTCGCCCAGAGGGCGTCCCGCTTGCGGGCGCCCTTTGCGTATCCCCACTGCGCGAACAGGAACGGCCCGAAGAACTGCGCCAGGAAGTACCCGCCGATCAGCAGTTCGAGAAACGCCAGCGCCGGGTTGCCGAGCAGCCCCGGCCCCCAGATCACCATCCAGATAAAGAGCGCCGAGGCAAGGATGAGGCCCGTGAAGGCGCCCGTGTGCACCCAGCGCGCCTCGGTCGAAGCCTTCACCTTGTACGCCCGCAACGCATCCTGTGGGATAGCATCCACCGTCGCGCGGCTCGCCGTGGTGGCCTGGCAGTACGGACAGACCGTGTCGTCGGCGCGAAGCCGGGCGTAGCAAAACCCGCAAAACCGGCCCGCAGCGGGTACGCGGTGCGCGAGCCGCTCCTCCATCTTCTCCTGCAGCCGGTCGAGGTACGGATACGGCGATTCGTATCCGGCGGTGCCGTGGAGTTCAGGCTGGTTCGAATGGGCGGCCGCGTCTGGCATCGCCTCTGAGTGTACCGCCCGTCCGCTCACGCGCCCGTCATCGCAGCCGGCGGAACACTGATCTACGCCCTGACCGCCGATATTACGAACGGCAGCGTGCTGAATCGATGGCCGGGTTGGCTTGCCAACACCACGTGCGGCTGGCAGGCTGACCAGAACACGCGGTTCCGGCTCACCGGGTACAGCGACGAATGGAGGTACATCTCATGGCCGTAATAGCCGTAGCACCCCGAACATCCGCGCCGGGGCGGCTGCTCACCGCCCTTTCCATCACTGGTGTCATCATCTCCATGGTAATCGCCCTCCGGGTGGCCACCGGCTGGCGCCCCGAGTTCAACCTTCCCTTCGGCCACGCCGCAGTCGCGGCCAACGGCCTGAGTGAAAACCGTGCGGCCGCGATTGCCAGCCAGGAAGCGGCGGCATACCTGTCCGCCACTATCGGCGCCAGCCACGAGAATGGCGACGGTTCGACAACTGCTGCGGTATCGGTTGCGGGTCGACCCATCACGTTTCGTGACTTCGGGGCAGTCGCCCTGACAAGGGAACACGCGCAAGAACTCGTCACCTCCATCTCGACCAGCGTCGCGTTCGACCAGCCGCGAGATTTTTGGGTGGGCACCTTCGAGGCGCCAAACGCCTTCAGCGTCTCATCAGGCAGATACGACGGGACCGCCTACGTGATCGTCGTCTTCGACGATGTGAGCGGGAAGCTTCTTGCAGCAAGCTCCGGGGTTCGAAGTCCGGAGCAACAGGCGCGCAACCAGGAGCCATTGCCCAGCTACTCCGACCGCCTTGGCGCTGCCAGGTAGGCAGGGGTGACCGAGGCCCGGACAAAGTGCAGGGGAGGCAGCCGGGTGCTGCCTCCCTTCTTGGGCTAAGAAATTGGGCGAATCATAGAACGCACGCCCGGCCGCTCACGCGCCCGTCACCGGCGCGGGATGTACCGATCGAGGAACGAGAGCATCAGTTCCGCGCAGAGGCGCCCGAGCTTCGGGTCGGCGTCGAACCCATGTGGCTGGCCCGCGAACACGTGTATTTCGGCCGTGCCGCCGGCTGCCACCAGCGCCTCGTACATCCGCGTCGCTTCGCCAACCGGCACCACCTCGTCCTGGTTCCCGTGGATGAGCAACACCGGCGGGAACGCAGCGGTCGCGTACTCGAGCGGGCTCGCCGCCTTCATCGTCTCCACACCGGCGCCCTTCCCGAAGAGCGTGGACATCCCGCCCCACTCCCACCGGTCGAGCCCGGTCGGCGGGTAGAACGAGATCACCGCCGACACGTCCGAACTCACACCCTCGTTGCCACCTTCGCCTTCGAAGCTCGACGCCATCGCGGCCCCCGCGAGCAGCGAGAGGTGGCCGCCGGCCGAGTTCCCGGAGACCGCGATCCGGTCAGGGTCGATCCCCAGTTCCGCCGCGTTCGCGCGCATGTAGCGAATGGCGCACTTCACGTCTTCGACCTGCGCGGGCCAGAGCGCCTCCCCGGTGAGCCGGTACTCACTCGCCACACACGTGTACCCTCGCCGGCCGAGGAGCACGCCGTACCCCTTGAGTTGCGTCCGGTCGCCCTGCGACCAGCCGCCGCCATGGACGAGGAGCACACCGATGCCGTTCTTCACCGCCGGTGGTGGTTCGTAGATATCGCAGCGAAGCTCCCGGCCACCGCCCGTACCGAAGATGACCCCCTCGCGCGTCGTAACCCTGTCCTGCACTGGTGCGGTCATAATCCTTCGAACCCCCGGCGAATCTAGCCGCGAGAGTGTACCGGATTCGCCAGCCATCCGGTCAGTGGGGGCCGGGGTCTGCCTTTGCGTGGAGAATCCGAACCACAACTACTGAGTCACCTACCGCATACGAGTAGATAAACAGGTGGTCGGCAGGCGGGTCCGCCGTGGCAGCAGCGTCGACGTCAACTCGAGTCAACGCCGCGGTTTCGAGTCGATGATCGCTTGCGCCCGGGCACGCAACTCTGCCGCGTACCGGTCATCGAGCTCCCGGAACGTACCCTCAGCCCGCGAGCGGCGCGCCTGTTCCGCCAGGGCCGCCACGTCGATCCCGGCCCATGGGTCCGCGATCTGCTCGATCGCCGCTTCGACCGCCGCCTCCGGTGTCGGATACGCCCCATCCTCGACCAGGCTCTCAACGACCTGCCGCGAACGCTCGCTAAGCTCGATCTTCATGCCGGAATGATACCAGAAACGACCACCCCAAAACCCCGAAGGCCCGCTTTCGCGGGCCTCCAGTCGTTCGCCGAACGCAGCCGTCGCACCCTACTCTTCGTAGTACTCGATACCCAGGTGGGTGATCTGCTCCTCGCCCATCATCCAGCGCAGCGTGTTCTTCAGCTTCGTCTGCTGGATGAAGAGGTCGTGCTCCGGGTTCAGACCGGCCGCCGCCTGCGGACTCTTGAAGTAGAACGACAGCCACTCCTGGATGCCCTTCATTCCCGCCCGGTGAGCGAGGTCGAAGAACAGCGCCAGGTCGAGCACCAGCGGCGCCGCCAGGATCGAGTCCCGGCAGAGGAAGTCGATCTTGATCTGCATCGGGTAGCCCATCCACCCGAAAATGTCGATGTTGTCCCAGCCCTCTTTGTTGTCGCCCCGGGGCGGGTAGTAGTTGATGCGCACCTTGTGGTAGATGTCGCCGTAGAGGTCCGGGTATAGATCCGGCTGGAGGATGTGTTCGAGCACCCCCAGCTTCGACTCTTCCTTGGTCTTGAAGCTCTCCGGGTCATCGAGCACTTCACCATCGCGGTTGCCCAGGATATTCGTCGAGTACCAGCCCGCCACGCCCAGCATGCGCGCCTTCAGCATCGGCGAAAGCACCGTCTTCATCAGCGTCTGGCCGGTCTTAAAGTCCTTGCCGCCAATCGGCACGCCCTTGTCGTTTGCCAGCTTCAGCAGCGCCGGCGTATCGACCGTGAGGTTCGGCGCGCCATTCGCGAACGGCACACCCTCCATGATCGCCGCGTACCCGTACAGCATCGACGGCGCGATCGTCTTGTCGTTCGCTTCCATCGCGGCCTCGAACGCTTCGAGGTTCATGTGCGCCGCCGACTCTTCGAGGAAGATCTCGGTCGAAGCCGCCCAGACCATCACCAGGCGGTCGCAGTTGTTCTTCGCCTTGAAGTCGCGGATGTCCTTGCGGATCTGTTCGGCGAGTTCGAGCTTCGTCGCGCCCGCCTTCACGTTCTCGCCGTGCAGGCGCTTCACGTAGTACTGGTCGAACACCGCCGGCATCGGCTTGATGCCCTGGAGGAACTCCTTGATCGGCTCGATGTGCTCGTACTTGTCGAGCACGCCGGCGTGCAACGCCGACTCGTAGGCATCGTCCGGAATCGGGTCCCAGGCCCCGAAGACAAGGTCGTTGAGATCCGCCAGCGGGACGAAGTCCTTGATCAGCGGCGAACGGTTCTCGGTGCGCTTGCCGAGCCGGATCGTGCCCATCTGGGTGACCGAACCGATCGGCTTGCCAAACCCTCGGCGTGCGTTTTCGACTCCGGCGATGAAGGTCGTTGCGACGGCCCCGAGGCCGACAATGAGGACGCCGAGCTTGCCGGTGGCAGGCTTCACCGGGCGCGGTTCGGTAGCGACGAAATCTTTGGGTTCCAGGACAACACCTCGTTGGCGGGCGAGCGACATCAGCGCCCCGTGCCATTGGCTGGGGATTCGGCCAGTCGTCGCCCAGTGTTGGATGGTGCTTTGCCGCCGCCCAAGGAGCGCCGCCAGCGCGGATTGCCCGCCAAAGCGGCGGATGATGCGTTCGGCGGCGTTCGGCTGTTCCCCATCCACACCATCTACCCTAACGGTTTTTTCGTTAGGGATCGAGCAAGCTTCACTCTCCCGCCACCGGTCAGCAGCACTGGAACCTCGCATCGCTTTCCTCTCTCCTCTTTGCTCCTTCCTCTTTCCGATCGCCCCGCGCCTCCCGCATCCGTATAGTCCCGGGGCATGACAGCGTTCGACGGCATCCGCATCATCGACTTCTCGGAGGGCATCGCCGGGCCCATGGCCACGATGCTCCTCGGCGACCTCGGGGCCGAGATCATCAAGGTCGAACCCCCTGGTGGCGACCGCATGAAGGACCACCCCGGCTACCTTTGCTGGAATCGCAACAAGCGCGTCGTCACCCTCGATCTCCACTCGTTTGCCGGCCTTTCCGCCGCCCGCTCGCTCCTTGCCACCGCCGATCTCGCTGTGTTCGACTGGTCACCGGGGGAGTTGGAGCGGAGCGGTCTCGACCCCGTAACAGTGCGCGCCGCGAACCCCGCCTTGCTGCACGCCTGGTTTCCGCCCTACTCCCCCCGGGGCCGCTGGAGCCAACTCCCACCGGATGAGGGCCTGCTCCAGGCCGTCACCGGCGTCTCCTGGCTGCAAATGAGCTACCAGGACCAGCCAACCTATCTCGTCACCCCGCAGGTGAGCTACGGCCACGCCGTCCTTGGCGCCGGGGTCCTCGCCTCGGCCCTCTACGAACGCGAACGCAGCGGCGAAGGCCAGTCCATCGTCGTCAGCGGCCTCGATGCGCTCGCCGCGGTCGAGGCCGGCGGCACCGTCCGCGCCGCCGAAATGTTCCGCATCGGCGGCCGCGACAGCCGCGGCGGCGTCCCCAACTACCGCCTCTACGAATGCTCCGACGGCCTCTGGTTCTTCCTCGGCTCGCTCACCCCGCAGTTCTTCCTCAAGGCCCTCGAAGCCACCGACATGCTCCACCTCATGGCCTGGGAAGGCGTCGACGGAGAATTCGCGAACCTCCTCAAGCCCGGCATCAACACGAAGGTCATCGCCGCCCTCGACGAGCGCTTCAAGGAGAAGACCCGCGCCGAGTGGCTCGAAATTCTCCACGACCACGATGTGCCGCGCGGCCCCGTCGGCGTCTCCGAAGAGTGGTTCCGCGGCGAAACCGTCAGCGCGAACGATATGCGCCTCGAGTTCGAACACGAGCGCCACGGCAAAGTCGAAATCCCCGGCGTCCCGGCGAAACTCAGCACTACCCCCGGTTCTGTTCGCGCACTCCCCACGACCGCAAAGCTCACCGATATCCCCGCTCACGAGCCGCGAATCACCGGCGCAGCGGGCCCCGGCAACGGACGCGGACCACTCGCGGGCGTCCGTGTCCTCGACCTCGGCGCATTCATCGCCGGGACGTTCGCGCCCGGCATTATGTCCGCCTGGGGCGCCGACGTCATCAAGGTCGAGCCACCCGAAGGCGACCCCTTCCGCACCTACGGCCTCGGCTTCATCGGCTACAACCTCGGTAAGCGCGGCCTCGCCCTCGACCTCAAGAAGCCGGAAGGGCGCCAGGCCTTCCTCGACCTCGTGAGGGTCTCCGACGTCGTCCTCGATAACTATCGCAACGGCGTGCGCGAACGCCTCGGCATCGACTACGCCACCCTCAAGGAGGTGAACCCGCGCATTATCTCCTGCTCGGTCACCGGCTACGGCCCGAAAGGCGAACTCTCGCCCGACCCCGGCTTCGACCCCCTCGTGCAGGCCCGCAGCGGCCTCATGAACGCCCAGGGTGGTGGCGAAGAGCCAATCTTCTACCAGATCCCGATCAACGACACCGGCAGCGCCATGGTCGCCGCCTTCGGCATGGTCGCCGCGCTCTACGCCCGCGAACGCACCGGCGAAGGCCAGGAGGTGCTCACCTGCCTCTCGAACCAGAGCGTGCTCTTCCAGTCGGGCGAACTCTCCTGGTACGAAGGCCGTCCCGCCAACCCGAAGGGCGGCATCGACTGCCTTGGCGTCGCTGCGCTGAATCGCTTCTACCAGTGCGCCGATGGCGGCTGGGTGCTCGTCGCCGCCACCCGTCCCGAACACTTCCCCTCCCTCTGCGTTGCGCTGGGCCACCCCGAATGGGCCGGCCGCCTCGTCGCCGAAAAAGCGCTGCTCGAACCTGTTTCTGGCGCCCTCGCCGACCAACTCGCAACCGGGTTTGGCGCCATCCCGCGCGACGAAGCAGTCGACCGTCTCCGCACGGCCGGCGTCCCCGTCGCGCCAGCGCTCCCGGTCGATGCACTCTTCCAGAGCCCCTGGCTCGAAGAGAACGGCTACTTCCAGCGATTCGAACACCCGCTCTGGGGCCAGATGATGGCCCCGCTGAACCTCGGCCACTTCAGCCGCACCGGTGGAGGCTACCCGCGCCGCTCACCACTCGTCGGCGAACACTCGACCGCGATCCTCGCCGATTGCGGGTTCTCCGCCGACCGCATCGCCGGATTGATCGCCGCCGGGGTGGTGACGCAGGCTTGAGAGATGAGTGAACTCGTCTACCTCCGCGAACCCACCACCGCCGACTTCCCCCTCCTCGACGCCTGGGATGAGTCACCGGAGTTCCGCGGTGAGTTCAATGACTTCGGCCTCCCCCGGAAGCCAGCCGCCGAAAAGTTCGCCGACGGCTTCATCCGCGAGCAGACAGGCTCGCTCATCGTCTGCGAAACGGCCACGGACACGCCCGTCGGCACGATCGACTGGCGTCCATCGATGTACGGCCCGCCGCCGGAGTCCATGGCCTTCCAGTTTGGCATCTCACTCGCTCCCGAAGTCCGCGGCAAGGGTTTCGGCCCCGTCGCCATTCGCCTGCTCGCCGACTACCTCTTCGAGCACACGAAAACCAACCGCGTCGAAGGCTCCTGCGATGTCGAAAACGTCCCCAGCCAGCGCGCCATGCTGAAGGCCGGCTTCGTCTACGAAGGCGTCATTCGCCAGGCCCAGTGGCGTCACGGCGCCTACCACGACCTTATGTACTTCAGCCGCATCCGCGGCGAATGAGCCCTATTTCGGCAGAAACCGGTTCACGTCCCGCTCGCCGACCGCGGCGTCGATGTAGCTGAACGTCCCCCGGTCGCGGGCTTCGGTCGCCGCATCGATGACCGCCGCCATCGCCGTGCGATACAGCGACGTCGCGAGGCTGATCCGCTTCACCCCGGCCGCTCCCAGGTCTGCCGCGCTGAAGCTGCGCCCCGGGATGCCCTGCATGTAGTTCACCGGCTTCGAAACCGCCTGGCACACCGCTCGGACCGCCTCAAGATCCGGCAGACCCGGCGCGAACAGCACGTCGGCGCCCACCTTCTCGAACGCCCGCAACCGCGCGATCGTGTCATCGAGGTCCGGGTTGCCGCGCACGAAGTTCTGCGCCCGCGCCGTCACGAGGAACGGGAACGGCAGCTTCCGTGCGGCCTCCACCGCCGCCGCCACTCGCTCCACCGCCAGGTCGAACGGGTAGAACGGCGTCTCGCGATTGCCCGTCGTGTCCTCGATGGAACCGCCCACAAGGCCAACCTCAGCCGCCCGTGCGATCGTCTCGGCCACACCGGCCGGGTCATCGGCGAACCCATTCTCCAGGTCCGCCGACACCGGGAGGTCGCTGGCTTCGATGATCACGCGCGCATTCGCCAGCGACTCCTCGCGCGAAATCTGAAGGTCGCGCCGCCCCAGCGTCCCCGCGATAGCGCCACTCGACGTCGCCAGTGCTTCGAACCCGAGTCCCTCGAGCGCCCGCGCCGACATCCCGTCCCACGGGTTCGGGATGATGAAATACCCCGCGCGTTCGTGCAGGTCGCGAAACCGGCGTGCCTTCTCGGCCTGGGTGCTGGTCATACAAGAGCCTCCGTGTGTTCTGAACCACCATTGTTACCGACATTGCCACCCACCCGCGCGCGCCACCACGCACCCGAACGTGGGAGCCAAGCCCCCGGCGGGAGCAGTCTGTGGCAGCGCAAGCGTCACAACCGCTCTGCGACCCTCCTCCCAGTCTGGACCGAACGCCAACGAAACCGTTCGCACACCCCGCCTTTCGAAGTTCGTCGTTCGCCGTTTCCCACACCCGCCTTTCGAAGTTCGCCGTTCGCCGTTCCACACACCCGTCCTTCGAAGTTCGCCGTTCGCCGTTCCACACACCCGTCCTTCGAAGTTCGTCGTTCGCCGATTCGCTCACCCGTCCTTCGAAGTTCGCCGTTCGCAGTTCCGCACACCCGTCCTTCGAAGTTCGTCGTTCGCAGTTCCCTACACCCGTCCTTCAAAGTTCGTCGTTCGCAGTTCCGCCGTTCCCTACTCCGGGCGCGCCCGCCCGGCCCCGTACTCCCGCTCCACCAACCGCCCCACGTGATACTCCACCCACAACCCCGGCCGCTGCGTGCGAAACCCTGGCGCGTTGTAGTTGAACCGGTCCTGCTTCCTCCGGATCTCCCGCGCCAGCGCTTCGTACAGTGTCCGCAGGCGGTTCACTGCCGGGGCGATGCGCTCCCAATCCTCCGGCCCGGCAGCCGCCTCGCAATACTCGCGATGGTTCCGTTCGAGCAGGGCAAGCCGTTCGAGGTCCAACTCGATCTCCCGCCCGAGGCTGAGCCACTCCGGCGTGTAGCCGCCGTTCTCCAGCATCTTGAAGCCGAGCCACTGCTCGCCCGCGTACGCCTGCTGCTCACGTGAGACCCCCAGCGGCTTGCCCGCTCCCGGCAGGTTGTCGAAGGCGCCTGCCGCCATCGCCTCCTGGATGGCCCCTTCGATCGATCGCTCGATGCTCACGCCCACATCCTACCGCACCCGCCCGCCCGGATACGCCATCCGCCGTTCGAACCCCCGGCGCCTCCCCCTTACCGGCGCCGCTGAGCGATCGCGCAGACCGTGCTGCTGCCGATAGCGCCGTCCTCGTCGTACATCGTGCTCTGCCCCACCGCGATGCCGTCGGCCGAATGGTGCGAGCTCGTCTCGAACCCCATCCATTCGCCGCGCGGGTAACGGTGCAGGTACAGCGTAATATCCGCGTTGATGAACTCCAGCCCGTTGCTGCCCCAGTTGGCCCCCGGGTTCGCCCAATCGGCCGCCGAAGCAGCCCGCACGAACGGCGTCAATTCGACACCTTCGACCAGCGGACGGATCTCCCGCATCCACACCTGGCCGCGCGCCGCCTGCCCCGGGTCGCGCGAGCTCAGCGGCCGCATGTCCCACATCGGCGCCCAGTTCGCCACGCCCGACTGCACCGAGGGCGGGACCTCATCGGGCCGCTTCACATCCCAGTCCGGCGGGCTCCACACGCGGCCGGCGGGGTTCTCCGTGCGCTTCAGCAGCACAGCCGTTCCCCGGGCATAGCTGAGCCCCTCCGACAGGTACTCAAGCTCGGCCACGCGGATCCGGTTGCCATCGCGGATCGGCTTGCAGGTCACGTCGCAGGGCGCCAGCGTCGGCAGCCGGTAGAGGTCGATGGTCAGCCGCGCGCAGTGGAACTCCTCGCTCCCGAACCGCATCTCCACCTCGTGTCCGAAAAGCCCCGCCAGCACCCGGGCGTGCAGAGAATTCGCATCCCAGGGCCCGCGCGAAACCGGGTGGATCGTGTACCGGCCCTCGCCCGCGGCCGTCGTAAATGCATCAACCGTCACTCGAAAATCCCCCAGGAACGCCGGACAGACAACCGGGGCCGTCGCCGGCCCCGGAATCATCGGAACAGAAGTGCCTGGCGGCTAGTCGGCAGACGGCAGCACCTTGGGCTGGAGCAACTCCATCGAGCGCCCATCGACGTTGAGCGCGCACGGGCCCGGCTTGACAACCAGCACCTCGATGCCGGTCTCTTCGTCCTTGTACCGCTTCCCGAGTTGGACCGCGTCCATCCCCGCCGTATCAACGGTGACCGAGGCGTCTTCGGCGCCACGCATCTGCATCGCGGCCGCGCCACAACGCAACTCGCCCGCGCCACCCTTCGTGACAATGAACTCCGCGACCCCCCCGGGGACGACGTATCGCTTACCAGTTTGTGCTGCTGCCATTCCGGCCCTCTCAGTGGTTATCGACCCGGCTTCAAATGCCGGGAAAAACGTACGAAGGATGCTACCGACCGGGTTCGGGCCGGTCAAACCAACGAGGGCCGTTTCCGGCCCTCGTTACCGTCACTGCTGACCGGCTGCGCTACTGGACGAACACGTCCGCGAGCATGTCCGGGTGGTAGTCGCAGGTGATCTTGAACTGACCGGCGTCGTTGAACGTGATCGTCCGCTTGTCACCCTGCTTGATGTCGGCGCCGTCCTTCTTGCCGTTCAGTGTGATGGTATGGAGACCAACCACCGAATCGAACAGTACGGCAGTGCCCTTGGCAATGCTCACGACACCCTTGTTCGCTGGCTGAGCCACGCCATCGGCAACGACCGTCCAGTCGTTGGCGTGCGCATCAATCCGCACCTCCTTGGACTGCGTCGGCGGCGGCGTAATCACCGCTGCCGAGCCACCACCGATGAGCGTCTCGTACGCGCCGTTGCTCACCGTGTACTGCACACAACCGGTGCCCGTGTTCTTGGCGTCTGGCGCCTTCGAACCGAACGCGTCATCAGGCAGGTGAAGCTGGGTGCCGATGCGCAGCACCGACGTCGGCTGGATGTTGTTCTTGCTCGCCAGGCTCTGCGCGGTGACGTTGCCATACCCTTCGGCGATCGCTTCGAGGTTCTGGCCCTTCACCAGGAACTTATCGATCTGGGGCAGCTGGAGGATCACCACCGACTGCAGCGGGTCCGAAGTCTTCAGCCCGTTCGCAGCGGCGAGATCCGCCGGCGTCGTCGCGTGTTCCGCGGCGGCGCGCTCCCACGTGTCGCCTGTCTGCACCACGTACTTCGCGCCATCCGGCAGCTTCAGCGCTGTTCCGACCGCCACCACCGCGTCAGCGGCGATGTTGTTCTCGGTCGCGAGGTCCTCGGCCTTCACACCATGGGCCGTTGCGATGGCAGCGAGCGTCTGGCCTTCCTGCACGATCGCCGTCTGCTTCGGCAGCGTCAGCGTGTTCTCGAACGGCAACTCCTTGTCGTCCGCGAGGCTGGCGTCGAGGTTCTTGTTCAGGCTCTCGAGCTCGCTCACCGAGAGGCTGTGCTGCTGGGCAATCGAGTCTTTCGTATCGCCTGCATTGATCGTGTACGTCGCGCCAGCCGGGAGCTTGAGGACATCGCCGGGGAACAGCCCCGCGATCTCCACGCCGTCCTTCTTCAGCGCGAACGTCGCCACACCGCGCTTCTCGCTGAACGTGTAATCGATACCGTTCAGGTCGGCCAGGATGAGCGCGCCAACGAAGTGCGCCTCCGCGATCTTCGTGATCGTCTCGTTGTCCTTGTACGCCGTGTAGGTGTACCCATTCGGGTCACCCTTGAAGCCGGGCATCTTCAGCTCGGTGCCTTGCTTCAGGATGCCCTCGACCGGCAGGTTGTTCGCCGCCGCCAGTTCCTTCGGGCCGATGCCGTGGCTCTTCGCGATGCCGCCGAGCGTATCGCCACCGACGAGCACGGCCACTTCTGCGTTCAGGTTGTGCGCGAACTCCTCCGCCTCGCCCCACCATTTGTTCGTCACTTCTCCGTCGGCGTTCTCGGCCACGGGATACGTCAGGAAGTCCACGAGGTGTTGGATCTGGATGGCGTTGAGCGCACCCCCATTCGTGTTCAACCACGCGGGCATCAGTGTGCCGGCGCGCCCGCACGAGAGCGTCCGCTGCAGAATCGTGTGGTTCGCCGCGAGCACCAGTGGATCCTGGTCCTGGAACTTCGTCTTATCGTTCGCGCGGAGCTGCGGCCCAACACCGCCCTCGCCCGTGTTCCCATGGCAGGTCCGGCAGTTGTTGGCGAAGAGCAGCGCGCCCCGTTCAAGCGACTGATCCTTCGTCCACTGCTGCTGATCAACGGCGCGAATAGGCAGGTCGACCGCTGAGTACGCCGCGCATCCCCCAACGAACAGGAAGAGCAGCGCAACCATCAACCCGATTTGCTTGTGGGTGTTCAATCGTCCCTCCGCCTATCCGTTGTACGAGATCGCGCGAAGCGGGTTATCGGCCCCGCCGCGAGTGATCTTGCCGGTATTCACCTGGATGGAGCCGTCGCCGTTGACCGTCAGCGCCATCGTGTCCATCGGGCGTGGCGCCGGGCCGAACACGCGAACCCCGGCTCGCGAATACGTTGAACCGTGGCACGGGCAGCGGAACCACCCGATGATCCCCGGGAAGTTCACCGTCGCGCCGTTGAACGCCGGGTTCCACGGCACCGAGCAGCCGAGGTGCGGGCACTTCCAGTACAGCGCCATGAGCCCACCCGTTCCGCCAACGCCGAGCACATCGCCCTGCGCGCCCTGCAGGTTCACCAGCCAGAACTTCCCTTCGCTGATGCGGCCCGGGTCTTCGCCCTTCTTGGGAATCCGGCTCGCCGAGACGTTCACCGTTCCGCCGAACCCCTTCGGTCCACGCAGGTTGAAGAACCCGAGGAAGCCAGCCAGCAGCGAGCCGGTGAAGATCGTCACGCCGGCGAAGGCGCTCACCCGCATGAACGAGCGCCGTGCGAGTTTCCGCGCCTCTTGCTGGCGCACACGTTCGATTCGGCCGCGCGGTGCGGCGCTTGGTTCTGCTGCCATTAGTGTCCTGGCTCCTGACCCGGGATACCCTCGCTCACTTTCAACTCCCACGGGAAGACGAGTTCCTGGCCCTGGCCCCGGAACGCCGTACCCGTGAGTGTCAGCACGCCATAGGCGGCCACGAACCCGCTGAACAGCGCCAGCAGCGCGTCCCGCCGGTTCACCACCCAGCCCATCCGCCACATCGTGTAGATCAGCAGGCAGGGCAGCCCCACCAGCACCGCAATCGGGATCGCCTGCTCAACCAGCCAGCCCGGGAAGTCCAGGTGCTGGAAGGTCGTCGGCCCACCGGAACCAGTGCCATCGAGAAGCTTCAGGTTGAACGGCAGATAGGTAATCGAACTCGCCCACTCGGGCCACGGCAACTGCGACTGCATCGAGCGCACGTTTTCGAGGAACCGGAAGCGGTCGCCACCCGTGATTCCGAACCAGTCGTTCATGAAGAACGCGATCTTGCCCGAATCCCAGAGGATGAGGAGCCACGTCCCGAAGAACCCAACCGCCCCGGCGACCAGCGTGATCTTCACCGAGTTCTCGGTCGAGAACCACTGCCCCTGCCCCTCGTTGTCGCGGTCGAAGTACGGGAACGCCCCCATGATCACGAGCCAGACTGTCGGGATGATGATGCCCGCCATCGCCGCGTTCATGTGGAGCAACAGCTCCTGCAGGTTGAGCAGGTACCACGGCGCCTTCGATGGGTTCGGCGTCACGTCCGCGTTCGCCTGGTCCAGCAGCGGCGCGTTGATCACCACCGAGAGGAAGAACAGGGTGATCGTGAACACCATCGCGGCGATGAACTCGATAAACACGAGGTCCGGCCAGACGAGGACTTCCTCGTCGCGGGCGCGCGCCTGCGGGCGAGCGACCGGCCTTGCGACTACTGCGGTTGCCATACTCTTCCTCTTCTCAGTTCGTCGTTAAGCCTAGAGCGGCCGGGCCAGGCCACCATCGCGCCGGATTCGCCAGAAGTGCACAGCCATGAAGATGGCCGCGAGCAACGGCAGACCGATCACGTGGAGCGTGTAGAAACGAATCAGCGAGTCCGGACCCACTTCGAAGCCGCCGAGCAGCCAGAAGCGCGTCTTCGGCCCCAGCACCGGCGCCGACCCCGCGATGTTCGTGCCCACCGTGATCGCCCAGAACGCCAGCTGGTCCCACGGCAGCAGGTAGCCGGTGAAGCTCAGGAGGAACGTGAGCACCAGCAAGATCACGCCGACGACCCAGTTGAACTCCCGCGGAGGCTTGTACGCCCCCGTGTAGAACACGCGCATCATGTGCATGAACACCAGGATGACCATCGCGTGGGCCATCCACCGGTGCATGTTCCGCATTAACTGGCCGAACTGCACCGTCGTCGTGATGTTCTGGATGTCCAGGTACGCCCGTTCCACGCTCGGCACGTAATAGAACATCAGCAGGATGCCCGTGACCGTGAGCCCCAGGAACATGAAGAACGACAGCCCGCCGAGGCAGTACGTGTGCGTGATCTTCACGTGCGTGCGGTGGATACGCGTCGGGTGGAGGTGGAGGAAGACGTTCGTCGCCACCACCAGCATCTGGTTACGCGGCGTGTTCGGGTACCCCGTGCGGAAGATCGACTTCCACACGTAGTTGTGGAACATCTTGTCGTAGATCTTGTCCGCGATCGTCGGCTTGGTAGGGGATTCGACAGCCATCTCGTGTTACCTCTGCCACCAGGCGCCGAAGGCGACCATGATTGCGAGCGACACCACGATGGTGATCCCAACGAATACCAGCTCGAGCGTCTCGGCGAAGTCGTGTGGAAGATTCGCGAATTCCAACGAACCGGCCTCCCCTTCAAATAGCCGGGCGCAACACGGCCCGGACGCGACTTTGTGAATCGCGTAGCAAGCCTGAGTTATACCATCGCCCCAAGAGGCGATCAAACCTGCGCGCGGCCGGTTAACCGCAAGGCATCGCGCCGTCGCCGCATCCGTTCTTCCTACCTCACGCGCACCCACCCACCCTATCGGCTCCTTCGATAGAAGCGCCGCTCACCAGCCCTGCGCTACACTCGCTCCCGAACAAGGAGGCGACCCCATGGCCCACGCGACAATCAATGGTCTTCAGTTGTTTTATGACGAGCACGGAACCGGCGAACCCGTCCTCTTCCATCACGGCTACACCGGCTCCCACGACGCCTACGACGACGTCGTCCCCCACGTCTCGAAGCGCTACCGCGCCATCCGCATGGACGGCCGCGGCGCCGGCGATAGCGATCGCTCCGCGAAGGGCCACTCCATCGAACAGTACGCCGCCGACGTCATCGCCATGGCCGACTACCTCGGCCTCGACCGCTTCACCTACGTCGGCCACAGCATGGGCGGCGTCATCGGCTACGAACTCGGCCTGAGCCACGCCGACCGCCTCAACAAACTCGTGCTCGTCGCCCCGGCCCCGGCCGACGGCGTCGTTGTTCCCGCCTCATTCCGCGAGCGAGGTTCGAAGCTCCACTACGGCAAGGAGGTGGACCGCCTCACCAACGAGAGCTTCTTCCTCAGCGCCAAGCCCGGCTCCCGCGAAAAAGTCGAAGCCCGCGTACGCCGCGGCCTCAGCGTCTCCGACGCCCATTACGAAGAGTCCTGGGCCGCCCTCGAAGGCTTCAAGAAAGGCGCCCTCCTCAGCGAAATCTCGACTCCCACGCTCATGATTGCCGGCGCCGCCGACAGCCTCCTGCCCGCGAACCTCACCGACTTCCAGCGCCTCCCCAACGCCACCCTCCACGTCTTCAGCCGCGTCAGCCATGGGGTTCCCTACGAAATCCCGGACGAGTTCGCCGAAGTCGTCCTCGACTTCCTCGATCACAGCGTCGTCACGGCCAACACCCTCATGGCCGGCCTCCGCGAAGCCATGGCCACGGCCTAACGCGACAGGTACGGCGCGGTACACCTCTCGCACGACCACCCGTCCCAACACCACCACCGCCGGCCCATGTCGTCGGGGCCTATTGCCATACGCCCCCGCTTCCTCCACGTCACCTGTTGCCGGGAACCTTCCCGCCGTTTGCTACTATGAGCAGCGGTGTCCACCTCAACTTCCGGCCGCCCGCACTTCCAGGATACGGACGACGAATCGCCCGAACCCTTGCTGCCCGCCCCCGAAGAAGTCGTCTTCCGCATGCGCCAGGCCATCCTCGACGGCGAACACTGGTTCGAAGCCCTCCTCGACGGCGTCTCCCGCTGGCGCACCCCTGAGGAACAGATCGGCAACCGCCACTTCCGTTACCTCATCCACGGCGAAGCCTTCGATTGGCTCCTTCTCGCCGAACGCCTCCTCGATGAGGCCCCCGACCTCGTGCCCGCAGCCGAACGCGACGCCCTCCTCTGGGAAAACCGCTGGCCCATCGACATCGAAGACCACGAGTTCTCCGCCCGCCTCGGCCGCGCCAAGCACAGCGCCCACCTCAACTTCCAGTACGGCATCCTCGTCGAAGAAGCCCTCCAGCTCTACGTCGAAGAAGAGATCCACAAGGAAGGCCGCAGCCGCGCCTGGGGCGCCGACCTTCGCGCCGACGAAACCATGTACCAGCGCGTCTACGGCCACACCCGCGAAGAACTCTTCGCCCTCTATTACGAAAGCACCCGCACTCTCCTCCGCCACGACGTCCCCTACGCCGAAATGAAGGCGTTCACCTACTGGCTCTTCAAATACCGCCTCAAGGCGCAGGACAAAGCTCGCGTCGCCAGCGACACCCGCAAGGGCCTCGCCCAACTCACCCTCATGGAGCTGCAGGTCAGCGGCCGCCGCAAGGGCGCCCGCCTCGACGAAGCCGACTTCGCCGAACGCTACGCAAGCGAACCACCGGCCCGCGAACGCCGCTCTCCCGTCCTCGCCGGCGAGCGGTAACCGCCACTCCCTCCAGTACACTCACCCCATGGCCATCTCCCACGAACGGCTCATCGAAGCGTTCCGCGCCCACGGCCACCAACTCTGGCTCGTCGGCGGCGCACTCCGCGACCGCCTGCTCGGCCTCGAAAGCAAAGACATCGACTACGCCACCAGCGCCGACCCCGACGCCGTCGAAGCGCTGCTCCGCGGCCTCGGCGCAACCGTGACCACGGTCGGCAAGCGCTTCGGCACCATCGGCGTCCTTGTCACCAGCAGCGAATCGAACGACTGGTCCGAAATCACCACCTTCCGCGGCGATTCCTACTCCGGCGGCACGCGCTGGCCCGATGTCACCTTCGGCGCCTCCATCGAAGAAGATCTCGCCCGCCGCGACTTCACCATCAACGCCCTCGCCGAAGACGCCTTCACCGGCACGAAAGTCGACCTCTTCGGTGGCGAAGCCGACCTCGCCGGCCGTCTCATCCGCGCCGTCGGCGAACCCGTCCGCCGCTTCCACGAAGACCCGCTCCGCATCCTCCGCGGCCTCCGCTTCGCCAGCCAACTCGGCTTCGAAATCGAACCGGCAACCTTCGCCGCAATGGTGGAGTGCGCCCCGCTGCTCACAACCCTCTCCCAGGAACGCGTCACCGCCGAACTGGATCGCCTCCTCCAGGGGTCGGACCCGGCGCGCGGCCTCGAAGCTCTGCGCGACTCCGGCGCACTCGCCGTCGTCCTCCCCGAGCTAAGCTCGATGTCCGGCTGCGAGCAGAATCGCTTCCACCGCTTCGACGTCTGGGGCCACACCGTCGCCACCGTCGCCGCAATCGACGCCCCCGCTGACCGCCGCCGCCTGCGCCGCTGGACCGCCTTCCTCCATGACCTCGGCAAGCCCGCTGTCCGCCATATCAAGGCCAACGGCGAATGGGGCTTCTACCGCCACGAAACCGCCGGCGCCGAACTCGCCGCGGCACTGCTCGAACGGCTCAAGCTCGGCAAGGCCGACTCGCTCGCCATCACCCTGCTCGTCCGCCGCCACATGGACCGCCCAAACCCCGACGACGCCCGCTCCGTGCGCCGCTTCATGGCGAAGGCCCCCGGCTACTGGCGCGACCTTCTTGCCCTCAAGCGTGCCGACAACGCCAGCCACACGTACGACGACACCGCCTATCACGACGCACTCGAAGCGGCCTGCACCCGCATCGAACGCGACGAAGCGGAGCGTCTCCGCGCCGAAAGCCCGCTAACCGGCGACGACCTCGTGGCCATCTTCGAACGCGAACCCGGCCCCTGGATTCGCGTCATTAAGGACCGCCTCAGCGCCATGGTCCTCGACGGCGAACTCACCCCCGGCGACCGCACCACCGCCGAGCGCACCGCCCGCAAACTCATGAACCGCCTCCCCTGACTTCGCCCACCAGCGCGAAGGCCTCAGTCCTCAGTCGTTTCCAGTCTCACCTCTACCCCGCCATCCTCCGCACCACCTCGTACATCAACTCGCAGCCCATGTTCAGGTTATCGATGGTCAGGAACTCGTTGTTCCCGTGAAACCCCGCCGACTCCTCGGGCGAAAGCAGGCACGGGATGAACCCGTACGCCGGGATGCCCCGCGCCCGCAGGAACCGGTTATCGGTCGCGCCAACGGTCATCGCCGGGACCACCACCGCGTCCTCCATCGCCTCTTTGATCACGTCGTTGATGGTCCAGAACAACTCGGTGTCCCAGTTCGCCGGTTCTGGCGCCCCACTCGCGATGCGCGTCAGTTCCACCTTGATCCGCGGGTCATCGATGTACGCCGCCACCTCCGCCCGCCAGGCCTCGGGGTCCTGCCCCGGGAGCAGCCGGCAGTCACAGAACGCCTCGCTCTTCGCCGGGATCACGTTCACCTTGATGCCGCTCTTCACGATCGTCACATTCAGTGTGTTCACAAACGCCGCGTACAGCGCGGGCGAGCGCCGGATCTGCTCCTCCACCGCCGCTTTGTCCGAAAGCGGGGGCATCAGCCCCGCGTCGGCCAACCGTTCGAGGTACGCGATGGTGTCCGGTGTGTACGTGATGCCGCGGTCCCAGTCGTGCAACTTGATGAGCGCGCGCATCAGGTGAATGGCCGAGTTGTCCGCGTGCGGACGGCTGCCGTGGCCCGGCGTCCCGACCGCCGTCAACTTGAGCCCGCCTGCGCCGAACTTCTCGTTCGTGGCGATGTTGAACATCCGCGCCGGTTTGCCCGCGAACCGCGAAACTCCCGAACCGCCCTCCGAAAGCTCGAACTCCACGTCCACCACGTCCGGCCGGTGCTCGCACAGCCACCCCATGCCGAGCGCACTGCCGGCCTCCTCATCGGGCACTGCGCAGAACACGACATCGCGCTTGAGCGCCACGCCCTGGCGCTTCAGCACCAGGAACGCGATGAGTTGCATCACGCCGCAGCCCTTCATGTCCACCGCGCCGCGCCCGTACACCCGCCCGTCCTTGATCACGCCTTCGAACGCAGGCAGCTCCCAGTACTGCTCCTCCACCGGCACCACGTCCGTGTGGTTGCAGAGCATGATCGGCCGCTTCGAACCGT
>CAYYDX010000013.1:33259-46417 GCA_964470735.1 uncultured Anaerolineaceae bacterium | reverse complement strand
AGGGTATGCGCGAGGTTCGCGGTCTCGGTCGTATCGTGCAGGCAGGCCGTCATGCGGAGGCCCTGGAGCGGCTTCTCCCGCTGGAAGCGCTCCCGAATCTGGCGCAGGACGGGCATTTCACGCGCCGCCCATTCAATTCGGCGGACACCTTCGGGCGCCAACGCGTGGTTGGCGATATCGCTGGTGACAGTCACGTTCTGGGGTTCTCCTCGAAGGCGCGGGCGGCTCGCAGGCACGCCGCGCCGGGATTGCGATTAGTCGTGAAGCGTCACGAGGCTTCCATCATACTTTCGGCCACGAATAGCGGCACGAATCCGGCGCAACGACGACCCGAGGCCCGATGGATCACGTCGTGCAGCGCTCGCCTCCACCAGCTGGCACACCTCGCGGTACCCCAGTCGCGCGTACGCCGCGACGGCCGGCGTGTTGTTCGGGTCGACCGTGAGCACCACGTGATCGCAGTACTCCAGCAGCGCCTCGGTGACGGCGCTCGTGGTTGCCGTCGCGTATCCCCGGCCACGGTGCTCCGGGTGGGTAAACACGTTCCCGACGACCGCCACGCCCTCCTGCCGCGAAACGACATGTGTGCCCGCGATGGCTACCAGGCGCCCCTCCTCAACCACGCCCCGGTACACGCCGCCGTCGATGTGCTCCGGGATGTAGTAACTCGGACCGCCTTCGCTGCCGTAAAGCGCGTTCACCTTCCGGATGTCGATGCCACTGAGCACCGCGGTAGGCTGCTGGGTGATAGGTACGAACCGGTCACGCGTGACGCCCATGCGGATCATCGGCTGCTGGTTCGCCAGCCTGAAGTAGCGCCGGAGCGTTTCGAGATGCTGGGGCTGGCAGGTTGCGTAGGTTTGCGCCGTCCCGGGGTGGATGGAGAGAATCGCCGAGACCGCATCGGGGTCGCCGAGCACAAAGGTTGCATCGCCGAGGCCCCCACGGCTGTGAAGAACGAGACCCGTCCCTGTCGTGCCGCGGGCGTAGTACCACCGCGTCCGCGGGAAGAGCGCCGGTTCGAGCTGACCGAGCGCGTAGGCTGTGTACTCAACGCGTGGCGCGAGGATCGACCGGATAGAGCCGACATCAAGAACTGGCTGGACGACGTAATCGAGCCGCTGCCTCGCCACTCCTTGCCACCGGACCTCGCGTTCGGCCATCTCAGCCGTCCACCTCGAAGTGGGTGAGTTCCCGGAACTGCCGGTAGCGCGTCTCCACTTCCTCCCGTGTGAGCGTGAGGAGACGTGATGGCCCGAACCCCTCGACCTGGAACGAGGCCACGGTGGAACCATAGATCATTGCCCGCCTGATCTCACGCGGAGTCACTTCCGGTACCGAATCGAGGTAGCCGATGAAACCGCCCGCGAAGGCGTCCCCCGCGCCAGTCGGGTCCACCACATCTTCGAGCGGATAGCCAGGCGCCACAAAGTAGTCGCCCGCGCTCACGAAGGCTGCGCCGAACTCGCCGAGTTTCACGATCACTCCCCGTGCGCCTCCTTCCAGCAGTCTCCGGCCTGCCCGCGCGATGCTTGGGGTGTCTGCAAGCTCGCGGGCCTCACTTTCATTAATCGATACGAAATCGGCCGCCGCCATAGCCTTCTCGAACCCGTCACGGGCGGTATCGATGTAGAACTTGATGGTGTCCACCATCGTGACCCGCGCTCCAGGCAAGGCTGCGATCAGGTCCTGCTGGACCTGTGGGTCGGTGGCTGCCAGGAATGCCGACTGAGAAGCCTCCCAGCCCGGTGGGAGCTCCGGAACCCAGCCGTCGTTTACGCCGAGAACGGTCTCCAGCGTATCGCGGCTGTTGAGGTCGTAGTGGTAACGGCCGCGCCAGCGGCTGGTCTTTCCGCCGGCGATCGTTTGCAGTCCCGTTAGGTCGATCCGGAACGGTTCAAACGCCCGCCGATGCTTCTCCGGGAAATCCTCACCCACGGCCGCCAGGAGGCGCACATCGGTAAACAGCGAGGCTGCAAGTGCCGCCGCCGTGGCCGAACCGCCGAGCACGTCCGCACGCGCGGCGAAGGGAGTTTCGATGTTGTCGATTGCGACCCAGCCGGTGACAAGCGCAGTCACGACTCGCCCCCCAACCGGCGAGCAAGGATCGGCGCCAGTCGCGTGCGGCTCTCGCTGGAGATGGCTCCCACCGATGTAACCAGCGCCGCATCCAGCGACGCCGCACAGCCGCACTGTGAGCGCTCGGGCAGGTTCGCAATGAGCTTTCGGACAACTGCCTGGCTCACCGCCACGTTCTGACGAAGGGTTTCGAAGACCATTTGTGCATCGACGGTGTCGTGGCCGTCGTGCCACGTGTCGTAGTCGGTCACCGCGGCGAGCATCGCGTAGCAAATCTCCGCCTCGCGGGCGAGCTTCGCCTCTGGCAGCGCCGTCATGCCAATCAGGTCGGCGCGCCACTCCCGATGCAGCTCACTCTCCGCGCGCGTACTGAACGCCGGGCCCTCCATGACGACGTAGACGCCGTCGCGGTGGATGTTCGCCCCGGCGTCGTCCGCTGCCTGCCGGGTCGCCACGCGCAGCGATGGGCAGAAGGGCTCCGCGAACGATATGTGGGCGATCACGCCGTTCCCGAAGAACGTGTTGGCTCGCATCCCCGTCGTCCGGTCGATGAGCTGGTGTGGCGTGACCATGTGGCCCGGCCGGTAATCCTGGCGCAGGCTGCCCACTGCTGAGACCGCGAGAATGCGCTCCACGCCGAGGCTCTTCAGCGCCCAGATATTCGCCCGCTGCGGAAGCTCAGTCGGGAGCAACGTATGGCCGCGGCCATGCCTCGCGAGAAAGACAACGCGAACCCCATCGAGCGTGCCAACACGGAAGGTGTCGCTCGGCGCTCCGAATGGTGTGTCCACCGTGATCTCTTCGGTGACTGAGAGGCCGGGCATCTCGTAGAACCCGGAACCCCCGATGACGGCAAGTGGAATTGGCTGCATCACGTTCGGCCAGTCTACAAGCCTGGCGGGTTACGGCGACTCCAGCAGCGCGGCCAGCGAGGACTCGTACGGCGGCCGGGCAACACCTGCCTCGGTGATGATGGCGGCAATCAACTCGGCCGGCGTCACATCGAACGCGGGGTTGTAGGCGCCGAGTCCCCCTGGCGCCCAGCGCCGATCACCCCATCCACCCACCTCGCGCGCATCTCGAAACTCGATGGGGATGTCCTCGCCAGAAGCGCAAGCCGGGTCGATCGTCGTTCGCGGCGCCGCGATGTAGAACGGTACACCGTGACGATAGGCAACAGCGGCAAGTCCGTAGGTGCCGATCTTGTTGGCCGAGTCTCCGTTTCGGGCGATCCGGTCCGCCCCGGTGATAATAGCCTGGACGCGTCCCGATGCGATCAGCGAAGCCGCAGCCGTGTCGGGGAGCAAACTCGACGGAATGCCGATTCGCTGCAACTCCCACGCCGTGAGCCGGGCGCCCTGGAGCAGTGGCCGTGTCTCGGTAGCGAAGCAGTGCGCCAGCCGGCCGTCTTCCCACGCGACCCTGATCACGCCAAGCGCCGTGCCAATCCCACCGGTCGCGAGCGCGCCGGTGTTGCAGTGCGTGAGCACAGCGCAACCTCCCGGAAGCGAATCAGCGCCGAGGCGGGCGAGCGCACGGTCTTCGGCAACCCTTGTCGCGAGATATGCCCTGGCGAACTCCCACGCAGCATGGGCGCGGGCGGTCTCATCGTGGCCAAGAACGTGCGCGAGCGCCTTCTGTGCACCGGTCGCGAGTTCCACCGCCGTCGGGCGAATTGCGCCGATTCGGCGAGCAGCAACGGTAAGCGCCTCATCGCCGACACCGACTGTTTCGGCGGCGATAGCAACCGCGGCGGCTCCCATCACGCCGAGCAGTGGTGCGCCGCGGATGGCCAGCGTTCGAACAGCCGCCTCAACGTCCTCGAGTGTCCACAGTTCACGGTAGCGCTCCTCGGCGGGCAGGAGCGTCTGGTCGAGAATGACCACCGCAGGTGGCTCGAACGCGATGGGGGTGATTTCCACCAGTCGATTCTACGAATTCACGGCTTTGTCCGGGGCGGCTGAGCGGATCGAACTCTCGAGGCTCCCGAGGTCGCGGCGCAGGGACTTCCTGCGTGCCGGTTCCATCCCCTTGAGCACGTCATCCATGTGACCGCGAAGGGAATCGGATACGGCGTCAACAAGACTCTGTCCTGACCCCGTCAGTTCCAATCGTACCGCGCGCCGGTCGCCAAGGTCGCGTAGCCGGACGATATGGCCGGCACGCTCCAGCCGGTCGAGTACTCCCGTCACTGTCTGCGATTGCTGCGAAAGGTAGTCGGCGACGAGGTGCGGCTGCGGGCGCTCGAAGTTCGTGATCGCGAGCAGCGTGACAGCCTGGATGAAGGTCACCCCGTGTTCGCGGACCAGCCGCTGGTCCAGTTCGCGCACCGCGGCGTTGGTCGTTCGATAGAGCCCGGTGACGAGCGCGAGGTCGCTCCCTTGTTTCGCATCCATCGTTCGATGGTAGCACCGCGGGTAGTCCGGGGACGGGTGGGTCGCGCGCTGGTGAGCAATTTGCAACGTTCTTGCAAGCTCAGTGCCTCGATACGCGTCAGCGATAACGAAGAAGTGACTGCACCCCATAAGCCCCGAGAACTCGCCGGCCCCCAAGGGCCTCAAGCTCAATGACAAAGCCGAACCCCGCGACCACGCCGCCGAGCAGTTCGACCAGTTTGGCCGCCGCCAGCGCAGTCCCACCGGTAGCGAGCAGGTCATCCACTATGTACGCGCGGTCGCCCGGGCTCAGCGCATCCTGGTGAATATCCAGGCGGCTTTCGCCGTACTCGAGCGAGTACTCCACCGACATTCGTGCCGCGGGCAATTTCCCGGGCTTCCGCACCGGGACGAACGGCAAGCCAAGCCGGTCTGCGAGTGGTGCGCCGAAGATGAACCCGCGAGATTCGATGCCAACAATGGCATCGGGTTGCGTTGCCCGTGCGTCCGCAACCAGTACGTCGATTGCCTCGCGCAATCCGTCGGCGTCCGCCAACAGCGGAGTGATGTCGCGAAAGAGAATGCCCGGCTGTGGGAAGTCGGGCACGTCTCTGATCAATGCCTTGAGGTCCATGGGGCGTGATTGTACCGCGCCATGCCCGACGGTCAGGCGGCGAGAAATCCCAGCGGGTCCCAACGCTGACCGAGCAGAGCCTCCGACGGAACGCCGAGCCACCGTTCGATCACTGTCGCATACACGCGGCGGAAGTCCGTTGTGTAGGGAACGTTCCCCTGGTCGACAAGCGCCGCGAGATTCGGCGCGTCGCCGTAGAACCCCTTCTGTACGCCGTTACCGAGCGCGAAGCAGACGGCCGCGGCGCCGTGGTCCGTTCCGCCATTCGCGTTCTCGGCGACACGGCGGCCGAACTCGCTCCACGTGAGCACGACGACATCGTCGGCTTTCCCGTGCGCCTGGAGGTCCTGGTAGAACGCCGTCAACCCGCCGTCGAGCGTCTCCATGAGCTCCTTGTGTTCAGCCACCTCGTTGTTATGGGTGTCGAAACCCCCGAGCGTGGCATGGCCCACGCGGACACCAAGATCCGCAATGATCGATTCGGCGAGCACGGAAAGCCCGGCCGCGAAGGACGTTTTCGGGTACTCTACGGCGGGAACGTACGCTTTCGCCGCTTCCTGGATCATCTTCGAGCTTGAGATCGCGCTGTCGGCGGTCGTCTCGAGGAGGACACCGTACGGCGAGTTCGCCGGGTACTGTTCGTACAGCTTGAGCATTGTCGCCGTGCGGGCCTCGGTGGGGTCGACAAGCTTGCCACTGACCTTCACGCCGTAGTCCGACTCATCGGTGAGCGATGGCACCGCCACTTTTGGCGTCCGCATCTCGGCGGGGGTTGCATTGCCGATGTTGAAGCCCAGGAACGGGTCGTGCTGCTGGCTCTCGAGTTGTTCGAGCGTGCGCCCCAGCCAGCCGTTGTCGAGGTTCATCGTTGGATCGCCCGCCTGCCAGATCGCGGACGACTTGAAATGGCTGTAGTTCTGGTTCGGATACCCAACACCGCGGATGACCGCGAGCTTGCCATTGTCCCAGAGCCCCTTCAGGCCCTGGAGTTGCGGGTGCAGCCCGAACCCTTCGCCCAGTGGCAGGACGTCCTCTTCTTTGATGCCGATAGTCTTGCGCGACGAACGGTAGACCGGGTCCGAAGCGGGCACGAGAGTGTTCATCCCATCATTCCCGCCGGCCAGCTGGACGATGATGAGCGTCTTCTTGTTGTTGGGGTCGGCGACATAGGCGCCGTTCTGGGCGGCGAATGCCACAGCCCCTTTGAGCAGCGACTGGGCAGTCGTTCCGATGCTGACGAGGGCGACACCGCCCTTCACGAAATCTCGACGGGAAAGCATGGCGATGTCTCCTAGACCAGCTGGTATTCGGGGCTGCAGAGCACGAGGTAGGCCACGGCCGCCGCGCGCTGTTCGGGATTCGCAATCGAGGAAGCGTGGTCGGTGATGGCCTGGCGCGCCTCAGCGGTCACATTGCCGTCGACGAGACGAGCCAGGGCGCCCTCGACGAGGTCGTTGGCGTTGGTGTAGCCGGCGAGCGCCGGGACCGGGTTTGGCCGCTTCCCCGTCCACAGCAGTGAGTCAACGAAGTTCACACGCCCGAAGAATGTGCCACTCGAAAGCCAGGCTTCCCCGCCCGGCCAGCCCGCCACGTTAGGCGGTTCGAACAGCCGCTGGTCCATGCCCGCCGCCTGGTCGATCTTGAGGAAGTCATTTTGCAACTCGAGTCCGCGAATCGCGCCGACGATGAACTCGATGGGGCTGCGGACGAGCCCACGGTAGGCCCGCATCGAGTAGAACTCGTCGCTGACCAGGATCGCCCGCACGACGGCTTTCACGTCGTGGTTGGAACTGTTCCAGACGTCGACCAGGCGGTTCACCGTTGCCTCGTCCGGGTTGCGATAGGCGAACTCGCTGAACAGCCGCTTCGTGATGAACTTCGCGGTTGCTGGCTGCTCCATGATGATTCCGACGATGTCCGTGCCATCGAAGTTGCCGGTCTTCCCCAGGAAGGTTTTCGAGCCGCTGTCGTGGAGGGCCGGCGCCAACCGCCACTTCGGGTCATACGACGCGTACTGCTGGTCGATGAACTCCTTCCGCTCCGCATCGGACAGACCTGCCGGCGGTGGCTCTTTCCGCACTTCCGTCAGCCGCCAGCCGGTGAAGGCGCGCGCGCTCTCCCGCACATCGTTCTCGGTGTAGTTCCCTTCGCCCATCGAGAACAGTTCCATGATCTCGCGGGGGTAGTTCTCGTTCGGGTGGTCCTTCGATGACTCGATCGTATTGAGGTAGACCATCATGGCGGGGTCCTTGCTCACGGCCTGGAGCAGGTCGTCGTAGCGGGGAAGCGCGTGAGCCCGGAAGAGTTCGTTCTGCGCCACCATCCACTTGCCGCGCTGGCCACCAACCTGTGACAGCTGGGAAGTGAGCAGCCCATGCCAGATATAGGTCATCCGCTCCTCGAGTGGGCGTGCTGTGTAGGACATCCGAGTCAGCCACCAGCGCTGCATATCGCGGATCATCGGCGGGCGCTTGCCATCGAGCCCACGGCCCGGGGTGGTGAGGTTGAACTTCGCCGCCTCAACACGCGCATTCAGCGCGCTGTTGTCCACCGCCGGGAAGTTCAGCAGGCGGTCGGCCGCATCTTCGCGGCTGAGCTTCGAGAACTCGTCGATCTCGGCCTGCGTGCCACCCCACCCGGCGCGCCGCAGCAGGTGCGCCGCCCGTTGGCGTGGGTCTTCGATAGGCCGGGCGAGGTCCTCGGCCGGTGTCGCCGTGGCGTCCGAACTGATGCCCGGAACCGTGAGTTTCTTTTGGCCAGAGTCAGCGTTGGTCTGCGTCGCCAGCCCCACGACGGCGACCGCGGTTCCTCCGGCGGCCACGGCGGCAGCGCCGCCGAGCAGCGCACGCCTGCTCGCTTTGCGATGGAGCAGTCCCGGTTTGGGCGCGGGTTGGGGTTCGTCCACGTTGCACTCCACATGCGCTCATCAATGAGCGTCTGCAATGGTATGGCTCCGTTGCGCGAAAAGGTGACGGCGGATTGAAAACCCCACGTAAATATCCACTGACGGCCCCCTGCCTATTCCTTACGATGCCGCCGAATACGCTCGTGACACCTTTGGCGCACTTCGCGCCATTACGGGAGTGATGAAACTCGTGACGTCCACCAGGCGCGGCTTCGGCAAAGAGCGCCACACTGGATTGAAGGCAACGCTGGCCGGTCTCGCCGTGGGTGGTTTTGCGGTCGCCTGGGCCGGGTTCGGAGCAGCGCAGCCGCCAGTGATCGCCGGCTCCCCATTGGTCGAGGAACCGGCGCCCGGTACGATCGCGGTTCCCACTCCCACCATCACGAACTCGCCTGCAACATCGCCCGCGACCCCAACGCCTGCACGCACCCCGGCCTCGCTTCCGACTCCGGCGCCATCACCGCCCACCGAGACGCCCGTCGCTGTCTCGGGCGCCAAACCCGACCCCACGCCCAAAGCGACACGCAGCGCGAAGCGCACCAGGGGTTCCTGATGAGCTGGCGGCTTGCAGCTGTGGTTGCGCTGGGACTCGTGCTGGGCATCGTGGTTGCACGAGTGACCCAGGACCCCGATACGGGCACTGCCTCGTGGGACGGCCTGCGGGCAGCAGGCTTCGCGGCCTACCTGCTGCTGTGGCTCGGGCTGGTCAGCGGGATGGCGGTGCATATGCGCTACCGGCCGGGACCACTTGCCCTCACCTGGCTGCTCGAAACGCACCGTATCACCTCGACATTGAGCCTCTCGTTCGTTGCGGGCCATGTCGCGGGGTTGTTGGTCGACCCCACGATCGCGTTCTCCCCGCTCGACGTCGCAGTCGGCGCCACAAGCTCGTACCGCCCGTTACAAGTTATGTTCGGCTCCATAGCGGCGTGGCTGTCGGTCACGGTGCTCGCCTCGACCGGATTGGCCAGCAGAATGCTTTACGCCTCGTGGCGGAACCTCCACTACCTCAGTTTTCCCGCCTACTTTCTGGCGTTGCTCCACGGCGTGACGAGCGGCACGGACGCGAGCGCCCCGCTTTCGCTGGGCATCTACGCGGCGACCGCATCCGTGGTAGCGGCGATGGTAGTGGCGCGGTTGTTCGGGCGTGGCTGGGTCACTGCTGCGGGCGCCGCCGGGCCGCCGGTATAGGCACTACACGTCGAGACCGAGTCCACGCAGGAACGCCTCGTTGTTCGGTTCACGACCGAGAAAGTCGCTCACCAGCACGTCGCCATCGACCGTCCCTCCTCGCTCGAGGATTGTCCGGCGGTATCGCAGCCCTGTCTCGGCGTCCATCGGGCTCGTGGCCTCGAAGCGGGTGTACATGTCATCGCCAAACACCTGTGACCAGAGGTATCCGTAGTACCCGGCGTCATAGCCAAACAGGTGGCCGAATCCACTCTGGAAATGGGTGCCGGCTGTGTACGGGAATCCCGTGATCTCGTGCAACGCCTCTAGCGTTGCCGTTGTGTCGCCATCGAAACCCGGAGAGTGATACGCGAGGTCGAGGGTCGCGAAGAACAACTGGCGCAACGCCATGATTCCGGAATCGAGCTGCTTGGCCGCGATCATTGAGTTCAACAGCGTTTCCGGGAGAGGGGCGCCTGTCTCGAAATGGCGCGCGAACGACGCCAGCACCTCGGGTTCCCAGCACCAGTGCTCGAGCATCTGGCTCGGCGCTTCGACGAAGTCGCGCTCCGTTTGCGTGCCGCTGAAGCGGCCCCGTTCGGCGCGCGTCAGCGTCTGGTGCATGATGTGGCCGAACTCGTGGAAGAACGTATCTACCTCGCTGTGGCGAAGCAACGACGGTTGGCTCCCCGAGGGCTTCGTGAAGTTCGCAACGATGGAACTCACCGGCTGCTGGTAGCTCCCACCCGGCAGGCGGCGGCCGCGGCGAAGCGTGAAGGCCGCCGCATGGCCGTACTTGTTCGGCCGTGGAAAGAGGTCCATGTAGAAGCGTGCGAACGGCTCGCCACCGGCAGCCTCGCGGATATCGTACGCGAGCACGTCGGGGTGCCAGCGCGGTGCATCCGGCGCCCCGGTGAACACCACCCCCAGGATCCGCTGGTACACGCCAAACATCCCATCGAGCACGGCGTCGAGTGGGAAGTACTTCGCCACCTCGAAGTCATCGACGGCGTACTTCGTCTTCAGCAGTTCGTTGTGGTAGTACCGCCAGTCCCAGATGTTGATCCCCGCCTGCCCGCGTGAGGCCGCAAGCTCGCGCATCTGGCCGAAGTCCGCACCCACTTTCACCATGACGCGTTCGCGCAGGTCTTCGAGGAAACTCGCGACAGCCTGTCGAGACTTTGCCATACGAGTCTCGGTGCGATACGCCGCCCAGCTGTCGTACCCCAGCAACGTCGCGATTTCGTGCCGCACCCTGATGGCGTCCTCGAGAATGCGAACGTTCTCCGCTCCGCCTTTCCGCTGGTCTTTTTCGAAGAGTTGCCTGCGCAGTTCTCCATCGGGGCAATTCGCCATGAACGGCTGGATCTCGGGGTAGTCGAGGCTCACCCGGTACCTGGTCACCCCGTGCTCTTCAACCGTCTTCAAGCTGTCTATCCAGGTCTCCGGCATCGCTGAAAGCTGCTCGCGGTTCACGACGATACCGTCTTCGTACTCGTCGATGTTCTTTCGGAACTGGACGTCCAGTTCGACCAGGCGGTCGAAGAGCAACCGCACACGGGAACGCTCCTCCGCCGGGAGTTCGAAGCCGTTGCGGCGATAGTCGCGAAGTTCGAAGGCGAGCCAGCGAGCGTCCTCGCCGGTCAGAGCCTTCGCTTCCGTCGTGGCTGCGAACTCCCTGGTCGCCTCGTAGAGGTCCTCACGGAAGCTCAGCGCGACCATGTACTTGTCGAGCTTTTCGTCCCATTCACGCGCGGCCGTGCGGAGGGCGTCATCGGCGGAGACGTAGGCCATGAACGCGTGCTGGCCGGAGGCTGCCGCCACGATGTCCGACGCCTCCTCCAGGGGCAACAGTGTGTTCGCGAACGTACGCATCTCGGCCGGAACCGCCACGACCTCCGCGATGATGCGGTCACACCGGTCCATGGCGCCCTGGCAGGCATCGGCAATCGCCCGAGGTGTCAGTGCAGCGAAATCGATGAGATCAAGGGAGTTGGGCACGGCGGCGCTCTCCAGAGAATGGTGTGGCGATGGTAACGGAGACGGCCCGCCACGGAACATCGAGTCGCATCCGCCCCTGCTTCGTGCCCATGCCCCGGTTCCGGTATAGTCGCGGATATCACTCATCTCGGGTTCGAAGGAGCCTCCTATGGCACAGCTTACCGGCGCCCAGATCGTCGCCAGGTCCCTGAAGCAGCAGGGTGTTGAGTACATGTTCGGGATCGTTGGCATCCCCGTGATTCCCGTCGCCGTCCACGCCCAGCGCGAAGGCATCAAGTTCTTCGGTTTCCGCAACGAACAGGCGGCGAGCTACGCCGCGGCGGCGGTTGGCTACCTCACCGGGCGCCCAGGCGTCTGCCTCGCCGTCTCTGGCCCGGGCATGATCCACGGCATCGCGGGCATGGCAAACGCCTGGGCGAACTGCTGGCCCATGCTGCTCATCGGGGGCGCGAACGATAGCTACCAGAACGGCCAGGGCGCCTTCCAGGAAGCCCCGCAGGTGGAGACCGCCCGCCCCTACGCGAAGTACGCCGCCCGCCCGGATAGCGTGAAGCGCCTTCCGTTCTACGTGGAGCAGGCTGTTCGCTCGACTATCAGCGGCCGCCCCGGCGCAGCCTACCTCGACCTTCCGGGCGACATCATCACCGGCTCGGTCGAAGAAGAGGAGCTCGAGTTCCCGGCGCGCTGCCCCGATCCTGCACGCACCCAGGCGCCGCAGGAAGCCATCGAATCAGCCATGGCCGCGCTGAAGTCGGCAGAGCGCCCGCTCGTCATCGTCGGCAAGGGAGCGGCGTACTCCCGCGCCGAAGGCGAGGTGCGCGAGTTCCTCGAGGCCACCCAGTTGCCGTACCTCGCCTCACCGATGGGCAAGGGCGTCATGCCCGACGATCACCCGCTCTCCATCGCACCGGCACGCTCACAGGCGCTCCTCGGCGCCGACGTCATCCTGCTTATGGGCGCGCGCCTCAACTGGATGATGCACTTCGGCCAGCCACCACGTTTCGACCCGAAGGTTCGAGTCATCCAGATGGACATCTCGGCCGAGGAGATCGGCACGAACATCCCGACCGAAGTCGCCCTCGTCGGCGACGCCAAGGCGATCACCGCCCAGTTGAATGCGAACCTGAAGGCATCGCCCTGGCAGTACCCGAGCGAGACGACCTGGTGGACCGGCCTCCGCAAGAAGATCACCGAGAACGCCGCGCAGGTTGAGGAGTACATGGCCGACGACTCGACGCCGATGAACTACTACCGGGTGTACAAGGACGTCCGCGACTTCATCCCGCGCGACGCCATCATCCAGAACGAAGGCGCCAGCACGATGGACATCGGCCGCACACTCATGCCGAACTTCTTCGCGCGCCACCGCCTCGATGCCGGCACGTTCGGGACGATGGGCGTTGGGCTCGGCCAGGCCATCGCCGCCGCTGCCGTACATCCCGACAAGAAAGTGTTCTGCATTGAAGGTGACTCCGCTTTCGGCTTCAGCGGCATGGAAGTCGAAACCGCGGCTCGTTATGGGCTGAACAACATCACCTTCATCATCATCAACAACAACGGCGTTGGCGGCGGCCCCGATGAACTCGTTCCCGACGCCACCAAGATCCCGCCGAGCGCCTACACACCGCGCGCTCACTACGAAAAGATGGCCGAAATCTATGGTGGCAAGGGTTTCTTCGTCACCGAACCCGGCCAACTCCGCCCGGCGCTCGAAGAAGCCGTGAACTCCGACAAGCCTGCGATCGTGAACATCATGATCAATGCCCGCGCTCAGCGGAAGCCACAGCAGTTCGCCTGGCTAACGCGGTAGACCACTCTCTGCTCGAAACGAAGGGCCCGGCCGAACCGCCGGGCCCTTCGTTTCTCCGCGACACGGGCTATCGCGATCAGCGATGATGCTTGCACTCCATCAGCATTCGGGGGCACATCATGGTGAGTTGGAAAGAGTTCGAACGGCAGGCGCCAGCACTCGCGGCGCTTTGCTTCCAGCGGTT
>CAYYDX010000013.1:0-33231 GCA_964470735.1 uncultured Anaerolineaceae bacterium | reverse complement strand
AACTGATGCTCCTCGGCACGATTCGGAAGAGCGGTTACCCGCGCATCAGTCCAACCGAATGGACCATCTTCGATGGCGAACTGGTCCTCGGCGGGATCTGGCAGGCCATGAAGGCTCGCGACCTCCTCCGCGACCCGCGCTGCACACTCCACAGCACCACGTCGAACAAGAACGGGACCGAGGGGGACGCGAAGCTCTGGGGCCGCGCCATTCCAATGGCCGAAGACCAGCAGGAGCCGTACTGGCAGCATATCTTCAACGAGATGGGCTGGCGTCCCGAAGGCCCCGCACATGTTTTCACTATCGACATCGAATCCGCCGCCTACCTGGCGTTCCGCGAAGGCGAAGGGATGAAACGCCTGCAATGGCCCGGCGACGGTAGCTGGAAGGTCACCAAACACTGAGCGGTCAGGAGCCCAGCCAGTACTTCTCCGACTGCCTGTTGTGCGGAAGCGCAATCACTGTCACGCGGTCAGGTAGAACCCTGTAGACGAGCGAGTAAGGGTAGGGCTCGAGTGACAAACGCCGCGTGTCACCAGCCTCCGGACGACCTGCGAGTGGAAAGTCGCTGAGGAGTCGTTGCGCAGCTTCCATCCGCTGTTGAAAGCCCTCGACGGTGCGGGGCTGGCGTTCCTTGAGCCACAAGCGAGCGTCACGTGCTTCGACCCGCGCGCGTCGAGTGTAGGTGACCCGGGCCATCAGTCGTCGAAGATGAACTTCATGGCGTCGTCCCACTCGATTTCGTCAGCCTCACCACGCTCGACCTCTTCCACACGGCGCTTGATTTCCGCTTCCCACGCCGCGTCGTAGCCGGGATCCCTGGTTTCGTTCAGGCTCATCTCGAGACGGATTGCCAGCAGCTGGCGGTCTTCCTCATCCAACTCCAGCGCCTGTTCCAGGACAGCTTCGAACTTCGTCATGCGCGCAGTCTACCAAACCGCCGGGACTACTTCGGATCCCGCCACATGAGCCAGATCTTCGGACCACCGTGCGGCACCATGAGCTCTTCCGTGACCTTGAACCCGTTCCGCTCGTACAGCGGGAGGTTCCGTTCCTTCGAACTTTCCAGGTACGCGGGCACGCGCTCCTTGTCGCAGCGTTCGAGCACCGGCGCGAGCAGGCGCGTGCCAACGCCGTGGCCCTGCCGGTCGGGGTCGACGCCGATGGCAAGGAGGTAGTAATGCGGCTCGTGCGGGTGCCGCTTTTCGATTGCGTCGAGGCCGCCCATGATCGCTGGCACTCGCTTCCATGTTGCCGTTCGAACCATCGCCGGGAGCAGCATAAGCTGCTGCAGAATCCCCATCTTCCACTTCCCGGGCGGCGACCAGTAGGCGCCACCGTCGAGATTGTCAGTCGTGTACAACTCGCCACCGGGCGCGGTGATTCGGTACGCAACGTCCATAAAGTCGTAGATGCGCCGTGCTCGACGCTTGTCCTGGGCGGCGAACCAGTTCGCAATGGGGTCGTCATCAAATGCGCGGGCCATCACCGCTGTGAGGTGGTCCCGGTCAGCGGCGGAAACTTTGCGAACAGCCGCGGCGGCGGGTTCGGTCTCACGAGTTGGAGCTTCAGTGGTCATCGTGCTTCGTGCCTCCACCCTGAGCTTACGCCCGCCGCGCAAGGGCACGGGAAAAGACAACTGCCGCGGAAGGATTCCGCCGAGGGCGAGGGTGTGGCCTGCTGCCGCCGCCTGGTTCGACCATATCAATGTCGGACTTCCACATACCTTGCCCGCCTTCGTCGCGCTTTCCTCGCCGCGTCCCTAACATACCTCACGTGACAGCGACACCTTCTTTCAACCCTCCGACTCGCATTCTGATGGGCCCCGGTCCCAGCGGCGCCCATCCGCGCGTGCTCAAGGCGATGACCGCACCCATCCTCGGCCACCTCGACCCCGAGTTCCTGCGGGTCATGGACGAGTGCAACGACATGCTTCGAACCGTGATGTGCACGGAGAACCGGATCACCCTGGCCACCCCCGGCACGGGCACGAGCGGCATGGAAGCGGCCGTGATGAACCTCGTTGAGCCAGGCGATAACGTCGTCGTCGGCATCTGCGGCTACTTCGGTGAGCGCATCGCGGTGATGGCCGAGCGTGCCGGCGGCAATGTCGTCCGCGTCCAGTCGCGCTGGGGTTCGCCGACCGACCTCGCGGGGGTTGAGGCCGCCGTCAAGGCAGCGGGCAACGTCAAGCTGATTGGCATCGTCCACGCCGAGACATCGACCGGCGTCCAGACGCCCGTCGAGCCGTTCGCGAGGCTTGCGAAGGCGTCCGGAGCGCTCCTGCTGGTCGACTGCGTAACGTCGCTTGGCGGGGTGCCGGTGACCGTCGACGCATGGGGCGCCGACGCAGTGTATTCGGGCACGCAGAAATGCCTCAGCGCACCTCCCGGCATGGCGCCACTCTCCATGTCGCCGGCCGCCTGGGACAAGGTCAAGTCGCGCGAAGTGCCCTGCAACAGTTGGTACCTCGATCTGTCGCTCCTCGAGGCCTACTGGGACGAGCGCCGCGCCTACCATCACACCGCGCCCATCTCGATGGTCTATGCGCTCCACGAAGCGCTCGCACTCGTGCTCGATGAGGGCCTTGAGAATCGCTGGGCACGCCACCAAAAGAACGGCGGAGCGTTCCAGGCTGGCCTCGAGGCGATGGGCCTCGGCCTCCACGCCGATGAAGGCTACCGGCTGCCCGTGCTTACTACCGTTCGCATCCCCGAAGGAGTCAACGACGGCGAAGTCCGCGGCGCGCTGCTCAAGCGCTACGGGATCGAAGTCGGCGGTGGTCTCGGCGACCTCCGCGCGAAGGTGTGGCGCATTGGCCTCATGGGCGAATCGAGCAACGTCGGCAACGTGCTTCTCGCGCTGCGAAGTCTCGGAACGATCCTGCGCGAACAGGGTTTCAAAGCTGACATTCGCGCCGGAGTCGACGCGGCCGCGGCCCGCCTCGCCTGACCAGGCCCGCTTCGAATCCACTACGCTGAACCCATGTGTGGCCGGTTTACCCTGACAAAGTCGGAGCGCGCCGATCTCGAGGACGAAATGGGGCTGACGCGCGGTTCGCTCAGCCCCGGCTACCAGGCGCGCTTCAACATCGCCCCCACCGATAATCACTTCATCGTGCGCCAACGTCTCGAAGAACGCGAAGTTGTCGAAGCCAAGTGGGGCCTCATCAACCACTGGACAAAGCCCGGGACACGTCCGGCGCCACAGATCAACGCGCGCGCTGAAGGAATCGACCGCCGGCCAGCGTTCCGCGACGCCTTCGAACACCGGCGCTGCCTCGTCCCGGCCGATGGCTTCTTCGAATGGATAGGCGAAAAGCAGGCGCGACGGCCCGTCTGGTTCCACCGCCCCGGCGGGGAACTCGTCTGGTTCGCCGGCCTCTACGAGAGTTGGAACCCAACTCCCGAAACCCGCCAGCGAACGTTCACCATCATCACCACCACCGCGAACAGCGTGGTCGAACCGGTCCACGACCGCATGCCGGTCATCGTCCGCGAACAGGAAGCTGACGAATGGCTGAACCCCAGGGCAACCCCGGCTGACCTCAAAGCACTCCTCAGACCGGCGCCGGATAGCTACCTCATCACCCGCGAAGTCTCACCGCTGCTGAACTCCCCGGCCAACGACACCCGCGACCTGCTCGAACCCGCGCCACCGCCCCCATCATCACCCCGCTTGTTCGAATGACACACGCTCCCCGACCGGCAAGGAAAGCTGGTACCCCCGGCAGGAATCGAACCTGCGCACATGGTTTAGGAAACCACTGCTCTATCCGCTGAGCTACGGGGGCGCGGCCATGAGTTTACAGGCGAGCACTCCAACGGGCCTCGCAGCGGTTGGCCCGCGTCACTGACTGCGCAGCACCCGGATGGCGAGTGTTTCGCCAGCCAACAGGTCCGCGCCCGCCCGTTCTGCAACGCCGTAGCCGGATAACTCCAGCCGGCGGAGTGTGAGACGTCCGCCAAGCACGATGACCGTAACATCCTGGCGCCCGGCGCCGGGTTCGATTTCCACCAACCCCCACGACGAGCCAACCGACCACGGCCAGCGAACGCTGGTGCTTCCGGCAGGATTCAAGCGCATCACGCCCTCTGCGGCGATGTAACGGAATCCGGACAACACAAGGACCAGCCCCCAGCTACTCATCGCGCGCACGTAGTGGTGGCCACACTCCGCCTCATCGAACGGGTTGCGTTTGCGTCCGTCATAGCGGGAACGAACATCACGCACCAGTTCGAGACCCTCGGTTTCCATGCCCGCGAGGATGAGTTGCAGCGCGAGCGTGTACTCAAACCCGGTCATGCGTTCGCCGAAGTAAGCAAAGGGCATCGCCGGGCGACCCGCTTCCGGGTAGCTGATCATTGCCACTCCCGGTTCGTCACCGAGCGCGAACGCCCGCATGAGACTGGGCTGTTCCGCAGCGGTCGTGGTCCGATTGCGGCGCAGGACCGCCCGCAGTGCTGACGACTGATGCGCCTCGTCGAGGATCGCGCCCAGTCCTTCGAAGTTCGCAAGCACCTGACCGACCAGCTGGTCGATGTAGCACCCATCGCCGAGCTGGAAGTCGGGGCGCGACGGATCTTTCGTCTCGGGCCGGAATGCGAGGCCGCGCCGCACCTTCGACCAGTCGCTGACAGGCCGAACTTCCTGCGCGTAGTACTCACCGTTGAACAGGTGGGCGTCCACCCAGTCGCGCCCGTGCTGGTAGAGCGTTGCGCACCGATCCGCGAACTCCCGGTCATCCAGCGCCGAGGCCATTTCGCTGGCGGCGCGCAGCGCCGCCAGATACCACGACGCCATCTGCGGATTCGGGCCGAAGTACTCCACGTCCATGGTGTTGTGCTGGCAGCCCTCGAGTACGCCATCCTGGTCCGCATCCCAGCTGCCGGGCAGCCAGGCGAACTCCAGCGACTTCCTCGCCATCGGCCAGAGCCGGCGGAGCCAGTCGACATCCCCCGAGAGCCGCCATTCGCGGTGGAGTTTCACGATGGCGCCGAATTGCCCATCCGCGGCGGCGAGCGGGAAGACGGCGCCGCGCTCCAGTGGCAGCGCGATTCGAATCCCCATGAATCCGTCGTGGGTCATCATGTACTCCGAGAACTCCAGTTCCCGCATCGAACGCGCCAGTTCGGGGAACAGGTTGCCGAGTGCGTGCTCGTAGTTCCAAACGTGGGTGCAGTTTCCGTGGCAGCTTCCCTGGCGGTCGAAGCACCCTTCCCAGCCGAAGAAACGCCCGTCGCGCGTTCGAAAGCAAGTTTGCGTGCGGAGCGTAGAAAGATTGAAGAGTGCCGCCTCCTTTGCCTCGGGAGGAAGTGTGCTTTCGGTCACGCTTCGCACGAAGGCCGCAGTCTCGCGCTCCGCGTCGTCCCACGTGACCCATGCTTGGTTAGCCGCCACCCAGGCGTCGGGGAACCGTTCACAGTACGCGTTCCCGACAATCGTCTCGGGGTCTGCCTTGCCGCCACCCCAGCCGCGACGATTCGGGAAGCTCCACGACAGTACGAACGGAATGGCGCGCTCTTCGCCCGGACCGACCGATGCGGTGACTGCCAGCGAGGCCATCGGCTTCGCGTCCGTGGAAGCTCGCTCCTCCAGTTCACCGTCGGGTCCGAAGTCGTCCCAGAAGTCGATGAGCGACTCGTTCAGCAGGCTGTCACCGCGCCACGAAGTTCGGAAACTCACGCGCTCCGAGGCACCAGTCGTCAGTGCGATGCTGCCGGATGCTGCATGCCGGGGGTTCACGCCGTGGCTATCCATGAACACACCCTGGAACCCCCGCTCGTTGCGGAAGGTGTTGCGATTACCGCTCGCCCCGGATGGCCGAAGCTGGCCCCGGAAGGCATCGAGTTCCAGTTCGAATCCGTCCTCGCCCACGAAGTTGGGAACAGATGCGCACACCGAGACCGCGACCGGGACCGTGGCCGTGTTCTTCACAAGGATGCGGATGAACACCGCGGGCAGACTGCTGCGCTCGACATCGCCGGGGATGAGCGGGTTGAACGCCTGCATACGAACCGACACGGGAACGGCGGCATCACTCATCTCCACCTCACCGAAGGGATAGGCCGCGTGGAACGTGCAGGTCGTGAAGCGAGGAAGTCCCGCGAGCGGTGTCGGCGAACCTTCGGCGCCCTGCCATTCGTGCAGTGGGAGTGGCCCTTCGAGAAGGCGCACCGCCGGTGGCGAACCATCAAGCGGTTGCGTGCGCAGCAAGAAGAATGGCGGGACTCGAACCGTTCCTTCGGGCGTGAACCCTTTCGCCGGCCGGTTCGCGATTTCCCAGTCGCGCCATGCGCCCCACCCGGTGAGCGATACTGTACCAGTGCCGATGCCGCCCACAGGCATGGCAACGCGGTCCAGGTTGGAGCCGGAGTAGGACTTGAGGCGCGGAATGTCGTGCATGGTGACTCTCACGGAGTTTGTTCGAAGACGATTCGAAGCTGAGTTCTACCGGCGGTGGGTCATCGCCAATCGAACGCGGTCACCGATCGTATTCAGCGAGAGTACGAGAAGGAACACGGCAAGGCCCGGGATGATCGACAGGCGTGGATGGTCATAGATGAACGCGTATCCATCGGCGAGCATCCCGCCCCACGTCGGCGTGGGCGGTCGCACACCGAGCCCGATGAACGACAGTCCGGCCTCCGCCAGGACGGCGCCCGACATTGCGAGCGGCACCGCCACGGTCAGCGGCGCTATGCTGTTCGGGAGCACGTGGAACACCGCCGTCCGGAGCGGGCTGGCCCCGAGCGCAACCGACGCGGTCACATAGTCGAGTTCGCGCGCGATGAGCACCTGCCCGCGGACGACCCGGAAGGCGCCGGGGATGCCGTAGATGGCCAGTGCGATGATCACGTTCTTCATCTCCGAGCCGAACACCGAAAGGATGAACAGGGCGAAGACGAGTGCAGGGAACGCCATGATGACGTCCGCGACGTAGGAGATCACGGAGTCGACGGGGCCGCGAAGGTAGCCCGCGAGCAACCCCAACGTCGCGCCCGCCACCGTCGACAGCAGCGCGGCCGAAACGGCTGTCGCCAGCGAAACGCGTGCCCCGTAGAGCATCCGGGAGAACGTGTCACGGCCGAGAGCATCCGTTCCAAAGAGGTGGTCCCGGGAGGGCGAGGCGAACCGCTCCTGGAGACTCGGTTCGTTCGGGCCATAGCGGCCAATCCAGCCCGCCAGGACCGCCCCGAGAAGCACCAGCACGACGAACAGGACTGATGGCGAAGCCAGCCACCGAAGCGCCTGCAAGACCCATGGTTTCGAACGCCGTGGCGCAACCTGGCCCAGGTCGGTGTCGGCCACTGAGGTTACCGCTGTCATCGCCTGATCCTCGGGTCGACAAACGAATACAGCAGATCGACGACAGTGTTCACAAGTACGACAACAATGGCGATCACCAGCACAGCGCCCTGCACAAGCGGGTAGTCGTGCTGCACCACAGCTTCGGTGACGAGCCTCCCCATGCCCGGGATGGTGAAGAGCCGCTCAATGATGACGCTCCCCGCGAGGACGTTCGCGAACATGAGACCGGCGACCGACAGGATGAGCACCGAGGCGTTCGGCAGGGCGTGCCGAAGCGTCACCACCGTCGTCGAGAGACCCTTCGAGCGGGCGGTTCGCACGTAGTCCTGTTGCAGCACTTCGAGCAGAGCCGCTCGCGAGTAGCGAAGGAGCACCGCGACCGGCCCGGCGAGCGCTCCGGTCAGTGCTGGCAGGGCAAGGTGCCGGAGCCCCTCCTTCACATCGGGAATGAGGGGATGCCAACCCGTGACGGGCAGCCAGTCGAGCCGTACAGCGAAGAGCAAGATGAGCAGGATGCCGAGGAAGTAGCTCGGGGTCGCCACGCCCGCAAGTGAGACGGTGGAGAGGATTCGGTCCGTCCACGACCCTGCCTTGATTGCCGCCAGCGACCCCGCTCCCACGCCGACGACAAGCGCGAGGAGGAACGATGCGGTTTGCACCTGCAATGTGACCTTGCCGCTCTTCCAGAGAAGATGCGACACATCGCGACGCTGAAGGATCGACTCACCGAGGTCCCCCTTCGCGGCATGCTGAAGCCAGCGCACGTACTGGACGGGCGCTGGCTGATCGAGGCCATACTCCGCGCGCAAGGCGGCGTAGTCCTCCCGGCTCAGCGATGTGTCGATGCCGTACCGGGCACGGATCGGATCGCCCGGTACGGTTCGAAGCAGGAAGAACACGAGCGCGGTTACCCCGAGTACCACCAGGACCAACCTGGCCAGCCGGCCGAGCAAGTAAGCGGGGAGTCCGCGCCCTCCAGTCATCTCAGGACGTCAACGACAGCTGTGGGAACCTGAGCTTGCCTTCGCCACCGAAGATGGTGTCCATCCCACCAACCTTCTTCGCCGAGGCAAGCAAGCCGACCGCGTACGTCTCCCAGATGTGCATGCAGTACTTGTTGTTCACAAGGTCGCCTACCTGGAAGTACAGCTTCTTGCGCTCTGCCTGGTCGTACGTCTGGTTCGCCTTGTCGATGAGGTCATCCACGTCTGGTGCTGCCGGCAGGCCGGCTGTCAGCGCCCCACCCTTGCGGATGGTCAGACCGAGGATGCCATGCGGATCCGCACGCATGCTCATCGCAGCGAATGCGAAATGGTGGGTGTGCGCCATCAGCGTTGGTACCAGCTGACTCGCATCGCCGAGAGTGATCTCCATGTCGATGTCGATCTGCTTCAACATCGATTGCACCAGTTCGGCCCGGCGCTTGGCAAGCTCGTTCCCAAGGCTGAACGCCTTGATCTTCGTACCCTTGGCGATTCCGGCGGCCGACAGCAATTGCTTGGCTTTCTGCAGGTCCAGGTTCGGGGCAGGTAGTTTAGGGTCGTATGCCCACTGAGCTGGAGTGATGATGCCATTCGCAGGCTCCTCGAGGCCGTCGGTGAGCACCGCCGATAACGACTTCCTGTCGTAGGCGTAAGCCAGCGCCTGGCGAACGCGCACGTCGCTCGTCGGTGAGATCGTGGAGTCCACCCACGTGGTTACGGCAGCCGCGCCCTTGAACTCCGTAAAGTTAAAGTCCTTGTACTTTGGGCGATCGGGCGCCGCGATTCCTGTGAGCTGGATTTCGCCACTTTGCATTGCAGCCTGGACGACTGCCGCGTCCGTGATGAACTTGGCAGTCAGCTTCTGCAGGTACGGAAGCTGGTTGTTCCCGTCTTTTCGCCAGTACTCCGGGTTGCGAACAACGGACCACCGTTCCTTCGGAGTCCACGACTCCAGCCGGAAAGGGCCACTTCCACCGTTTGGCTTGGTGGAATACTCCTTGAGGCCCGCCTCGAGTGCCTTCTTCGACACGATCATTCCAGCACGGTCGCCGAGCAGCGTAAGCAACGATGCGGAAGGCGTCTTCAACTTCAGGACCACAGTCCGGGCATCGGGAGTAGTGATGCTGTCGATGGTGCTGAGGTCCCCTCTTGCCGCCGACTTCGTCGCTGGATCGAGGACGAGTTCGAAGTCGTACTTCACATCCTCCGAACTAAGCGTCTCGCCGTTCGCGAATTTCACTCCCTGGCGGAGAGTGAAGGCGATCTCAGTCGGGCTCTTTATTTCCCACTTTTCCGCAAGCGAACGGTTGGCATCGAGCTGAGCTTTCTGGTCGAACGAGACCAGGTTGTCGTGGAGTTGCCAGTGGTAGTCGTGCTCCTGGCCAAGGCTGCTGGTAATTGGGTTGGCGTCCACAGGCTCGAGACCAGCTGCATAGACCAACTCGCCCCCAACCTTCGGGCCAGTTGCGGTTGGCGGCACCGCGGACGGCGTGGTTCCGCCGCCGCCACCAGCAGGCGTCTTGTCGTCATCGTCGTCGCCGCAGCCCGACCCGAGCACGCCGGTCACCGCCAGCGAAGCGGCAACGCCAGCGCCGCCAGCAAGTACTCGCCGCCGTGAGGTCGTCTTCCTCTTCCAGTAGTTATCCATTATGTCCTCTTCTCCAGTGGGTTTACGTTCGAATTCTCTGCGTGCCGCGTGTGCCGCAGGCTCATCCAGGGAGGGTTTGCTTCGCCGATGTGCGGCCCGGGCGCATACGCCGGGCTCCACCCCGCGAAGTGGATGGGGAGGGCCTCGTACCGCGTTGAGGTGGTTGCCGAGTTGTCTTCGAGGTCGATAAATGCCCCCTTCCGGTTCAGATACGGATCGGCGAACAGTTCGTTCGTGTAGAGCACAGGCGCCGCCGCTATCCCCTTCGCCTGGAGTTCCCGGGCCGCGTCGAACTTCGTCCGGCTGGACGTCCAACGGGCGATGGCGATGTCAGGGTCCGTCGCTGCGCCCGCGCCAGTGAGTTCGTCCAGACGCGCCTTCGCCACGTCGCCAACAGGACAGATGGCCACCCATTCGTCGCTTCCGACCGCTGGGAAGACGCCGGTGTGAGGAAACGCCATTCGCTGCACGTCTTCTCCCGCCGCCAGGCTTTCGCCCACCAGCCGCATCGTCGCTTCCGCCTGCGAAACGTCGAGGTGGTGGAACGTCTTCGGCCCTGCCATCAGCAGCCGCGCGACCGTCGCTGCGACGGCTTCAAGGCCTGATGCATAGTCGGCAAGCCCGAGGACATCGTCGCCGCGCCGGCCGTCTGGATAGCGTGCGAACCAGTCGAACCCGGCCTCAGCCTCGGTGGTTGGGGCGAATGCGGGCAGCGAGGCATAGGGTCCGGATTGGCCGAACCCGCTCATCGAGACATAGACAATATCCGGGCTGAGCGCGCGAACTTGCTCGGGCCCAAGCCCGCGAGAGGCCGCGACACCCGGCGCGAAATTCTGCAGAAAGACGTCCGCATCTCCGATGCACTGCCGCACGTCGTCGTCACGGTCGAGCAGCACGCTGCGCTTGCCGCGCGCCGCCTGGTGCCTCGCGCCTGCCGCATAGAGCGGATCTTCGGTCGAATCCAGGTTCGGGAGGAAGGCGCCAATCCGGTCGCCCAACTCCGCAATCTCGATGTAGCCCTCGGGGCCGCGCGGTTCGAGTAAGACCACATCAGCCCCGAGGTCAGCGAGAATTCGCGCCGCGAACGGGCCCGCGACCGCTGCGGTGAACTCGACCACGCGGACCCCGGCCAGCGGCGCCCAATCGTCGCGAGTGATAGCGCCTGCATTCGATTTCGCCGCGGCCAGCTCGCATCGCGCCCCATCCGGGCGCAGACCGTTGTCGAGCACCGCCGGCGGAAGCCCGGACCCGCCTGCGAAGAAATCGCGTTCCGAGAATGGTTCCGCACGGACTTCGGCCGGCGACCGGACGACGCCAAACGGAATCCGTGACTCTGCACAGGCGGAGGCAGCTTCGGCACGCGTCTTGTTCTCGAACCACGGCGCAAACGCTGCCTTCAACTCCTCGTGGTGCAGCGCACGGGCCATCGGTGTCATGAAGCGCGAGTCGGCGAGCAGTTCGGGCAGCCCCGTGACGAGGCAGAGCGATTCCCAGTGCCGCGGCTTGATCGCCGCCAGCACGATTTCGCCGTCGCTGCACTGGTAGGTCGAAGAGCGCGGGAAGAGCGGGTTCGCCCGCTTCTTCACGATGTTCAGCCGCGAGTAGGCGAGCAGTGAGAACGGGTGCAGTGTCGCGAGGGCTTCGAGCCTGCTGGTGCGCACGTGACGATGTTCCTTCCGTCCCTGGAACAGCGCGGCGAACAGCCCGATAACGCCGAACAGCCCCGTAACGTACTCACTGACGAAGCACGGCAACGTCAGTGGCGGCCTTCGCAGCAGACCGCACTGCCCGGCGTGGCCGCTGAGCGCACCGATCAGCGGCTCCGGGAGCGACCAGCCAGCGAACTCGGCTTCGAGCGAAAGGTCGGTGAACGAAAGCCGGTATCCGTCGTACCGGTCGGCCAATCGCGCGGCGAACTCGGCGAACGCGCCTCCGCGGTCCTCGATGAGCGCGAAGCGGCCCGCGTGCGCCTCAGCCAGTGCCTCCACGCGCTGTTCGAGTTCCGCGCCCGGCGCATCGACAACTTCGACGCTCGCCACGTGTGTCACCGCGGCCATCGCCTCTCGCGCCGCGGCGGGCGCACCATCCGGCAGCGTGGCGCGAAACGCCGCGCCATCGGAAAGGCGAACGAGCCGCAGCCCAAACGCAGCCGCGGTCGATGCCGCCCACGCCCCCGCCAGGCCCGTCGAACAATCGATGACCAGGAAACCCTCGGACGCAGCGGGCATGGTCATCCGCCGCCTCCGGTGGAGATGGTGTTGGTCACCGCGCCGATGCCTTCGATTGCAACCGTTACGGTGTCGCCGTCCCGCAGGAAGATCGGGGGCGTTCGCGCGAAGCCCACGCCCGGAGGCGTGCCGGTCAGGATCAGGTCACCGGGTTCGAGCGTCATGAACCGCGACAGGTAGGCGACGAGCTGCGCGACACCGAACACCATCTTCTCTGTCGAACCCGACTGGAGCACCCGCCCGTTGACCGTGCAGGTCAGCCCGAGCGACTGGACGTCGCCAACCTCGTCGAGCGTGACGATCGCGGGTCCGAGCGGGAGGAAGCCATCGAATGCTTTGCCACGCGTCCACTGCACGTCACCGAACTGCGCATCACGTGCGGAAAGGTCGTTGGCGACAGTGACACCGAGGACTGCGTCGAGCGCCGTTGCTGCACTGCAGTCGCGAGTCTGGCGGCCGATCACAGCGGCAAGTTCGACCTCGTAGTCCACTTCCTGGCTATCCGCCGGGCGGAACCGCACTGCGGCGCCGTCACCAACGAGTGAGTTGGGGAACTTCGCGAACATGATCGGTGAGGCGGGAACCGGTTGGCCGCTCTCTTCCGCGTGGTCGCGGTAGTTCAGCCCGATGCCGATGATCTTGGACGGGTTTCGCAGGGGCGCGAGAAGGGTGCACTCGCCCAGCGGAACCGGCTGACCGCTGGCCGCGAGGTCGCACCCGTTCGCAAGCGCCTCGCGAAGCGCATCGGCAGCCGGGTGCTCCGACTCTTCGTGGAGCAGTACGAATCCGCCAGCCTCCTCTCGAGCGAGGAACGTCTTGCAATTGTGTGCAACGCGGGTGATGCGCATCGGTGCCTCCTAAACCGCCGTCAGTCCGCCGTCCATGATGAACGCGGATCCATTCATGAAGCGGCCATCGTTGGACGCGAGAAAGGCAATGCCCGCCGCGACTTCGTCGGCGGTACCCATGCGGCCGTCGAGTTGGCGGGCATGCATCGCGGCGCGTGTGCTTTCGGGGTCGTCGCTGCCTTCGAGAATGCGGCCGATCCACTCGGTTTCGACGGTTCCCGGGCAGATCACGTTCGCACGGATGCCTGCAGCCGCGTGGTCAGCCGCGATGGCCCGTGTGAGCGCGATGACTCCGCCCTTGGAGGCGCAGTAGGCGGCACGGTCGCGAATGCCAACAAGACCGGCGACCGAACCAACGTTGACGATACAGCCCCGGCCGGCGGTAAGCATTCGTGGCAGCGCTTCGCGACACATGAGGAAGGCGCCAGTCAGGTTGACGTTCAGCACGCGCCGCCACTCATCCAGCGTGGTCGTTGGGGTGTCCGCGCGAACACCGATGCCCGCAACATTCGCGACCAGCCAAAGGGCGCCGGGCGCCAGGTCGGCGGCGCCAAAGACGCGCGCTACATCGCCAGCGTCTGAAACGTCAGCGACGACCGTCGATGCGGACAGCGCTCCCTTTTCGCGAGCGACGGCCGCGGTGGCTGCGAGTTCTCCTTCGTTGAGGTCGACCAGGATGAGGCGGTGGCCCTCTGCCGCCATCCGGTAGGCGGTGGCCCGGCCTATGCCCGAACCCGCCCCGGTAATCACCGAGACAACTTGCTCAGCCATTCGAAGCCGGCCCGTCCGGGGCCGCGATAGAGCCCCAGTTCGCTGCGAGGTACTGATCCAACTCCCGCGAGCTGGCCCATGAGTAGCGGTTCCGCTCATGAGGAAGGAGACCAATGCCCTCGGTCACGAGGTCGACGCTGGGGACCGGCACACTCTGCGGCGCCTGGCAGTACACGTACGCCGTCGCACAGTAGTCGTCGACACGCTCGTGCATACCGCCAAGCAGCCCGGCGGGGTTGTCCGGATCGCCAAACCACAGCCACCCGGCGGGCACATTCCGGCTCAGGAAGCTCTCGAACGCCTCTCGCTCCGCAACCGGGAAAGCGGCCGTCCCAATCTGCTGGATGGTGACCTTCAGGTCGTCCTGGAACGGAACCGGATCCGGGCCGTGCCACCGGTAGAAGCTCGCGAGGTCGGTCGTCGCGGGGCGGTTGCCCTCACGCGGAAGGCCAATCTTGTGCGCCGAACCGCTCCAGTGGCCGGAATGCGTCCCCAGGCCCCATGCGCTGCAGACGTAGTCTTCGAGTCCGGTGCCGCAGTAGGTCGGCAGTGTCGCGTCGCCGTCGATGTAGAACTTGACTTCGCCCTCGCCGTACCAGTGTTCGTGATCGGCAAGCGTGCGAATGCCAACGTTGCACCCGGCGAACCGCCCGGGTCCCTTCAGACCCTCGCAGATCACGAAGTCCCGGCCGCGCGTCGTTGGGTTCTCCCTGCGAAACGTCGCGTGCAGGTAGCCCGCTGCCGGGTCGAGGTCACCCGAGAGCCAGGTGAGCTGGTAGTACACGACGAACGCCCCGGCCGAGCGGTTGATGAGTTCGATCCGCGCGGACTTATGCACTGGGATGGGTAGATAGCTGCTGAGACTCCGCCCCTCGTGGGCCGAAGAGATGGCCGAGTAGTACTCGGCGAACCGCCCGTGCGGCAGCCCGAAGTAGTCGAGCAGCGGCACAGAGACGCTCGGTTCTGTTCGGCCGTCGTAGAAGATCTCCAGGTGCAACGCGCGCAGTTCTTCCGGCCGGGCGTGCCGGAACGCGATCCAGAAGTGGCGCACCGTCGCAGGACCCTCGATGGTTGCGAGAACTTCCCTGGCTCCGGCCGGAATGGCTTTCGAGGGTGATCCCTTGCGACCCCGCCATGCCGTGCCACCTGCTCCCTTGAGGCCAAGTGGGTTTTCGAAGGAGGCGCTGCGAACCGAGACGCCGGTGGGGATCACGCTGAGGTCGAGCCAGTTATTCATGAAAGCGGGTCATCTCCGGTCTGCTGGATGGTTTTGGGCTATAGCCGCGAACGCTCACATCGTTGGCGCCGTACGCGGCGGCGCGAAGTCTCGCTGCCCCAACTGCTCACCGACCGTCGGCCGGCCGTTGGCGACCTCCTCAATCAGCGCAAGGAGGCCGGACATGGCCGAGCCGTCGTCTGTCGACCACGTGAAGTCCGCCATGTGGGCCCAGCCGGGCGCGGTAGCTACTCGCACCACGGGCATCACAGGCGACCCGATTGGCATCGCATCGTCGCTGAATGAGACGGCGAGCACGATGCCCCGGGATGCGGCAAGCGACAGCGTCTCCACATCGGTTGGTTGGTGGACGCGTTCGCCAGTCGCCCACACTTCGGGCACCGAAAGCCCGGTACTGGAAGCAACACCGCCGGGGTATGTCATCAGAGGCCCGGCGACCTGCAAGCCGAGATCCGCGAGTGAGCGATAAAGTTGGCTAGCCGCCGCGGTTGCCGTTTCCGACGACGCCTGGCACAACACGGCGACCCGGACTGCGTCGAGCGGCAGCGCCGTCCGCCCCCGTGGCATGGACTGAACCTCTACCACATTGAGCACAGCGCGCCGCGTTGATTCGACTCCGCCGTGCTCCTGGAGCACCACCGATGTGATGGCGCCGCCATTCGCCGTCGCAAGGTCACGCACCGCCGACGCCTGGTTCGATTCGCAACCGAGCCCGACGACCACGCCGCTCACCACATTCGGATTGCAGAACACTCCAGCGAGCATCGAGCCGAACTGGGCGACGTCATCGTCGAGCATGCCGCAGCCGTGCTGGTGAGTCAGTACGCGCAGTTCCGGATCGAGCTCGCTAACTCCTTCGACTGTGCGGTTCACGCAGCCCACCGAGGGGGCAACCAGCCGATACTGCCGGACTCCCGCGCCGCGAGCCGAAAGGAAGCCTTCGATTCTCATGCTTGCCGTCCGTCTTTGTGGGCCCGCTGGCTGTCGAGGTTGTGAACGTGCACATGATCGCCCCGCAGAATGGGCTGCGACGCAACGCCAATCGGACTGCCATATTTCCGAACGACACCGCCGGTAGGAACGTCACGTAGCGCGAACTTGTGCCCGCCAGGAACGGCGCTGCGAAGCTCCACGGGCCCCGTGCCGGGCGCCTCCACCACTGCCCCTGCCGCCAGCGCATCGGTTGTCACGGCTACATCGTCTGAGGCGTCGAGCAGGAGGATGGTCACGGCAACGCCTCGATGCGCGCGCCGCTTGCGCTCAGCGGCGGCAGAGCGAAGTCCCGCTGGCTAGCCACCTCCGCGAGCGAGAATCGCCCGTTCGCCGTCGCCAGCGCCAGCTCGAACAGTTCTTCGCCAGCGGTGTCGAGCGGCTTCCCATCGAGAACCGGGCTCGCGTCGTAGTCGATCAGACTCGAAAGCTGGCGCGCCATCGCGGTATTGGTCGCGATCTTGAGTGTGGGCGCCACCGGTGACCCGGTCGGCGTACCGCGGCCGGTCGTAAACAGCACAAGTTGAGCGCCCGCTGCCGCCATCCCGGTGAGTTGCTCGATGTCGTGGCCGGGCGTGTCCATCACCACGAGGCCAGATCGTGACGGGGCCTCGCCGTAGCGCACATACTCGACGACGGGACTCTTGCCACCCTTCGCGATTGCTCCGAGCGACTTCTCTTCGATGGTTGTCAGTCCGCCCTCCTGGTTTCCCGGCGAAGGCTGCGCGCCGCGAAGGTCGGCGCCGAACCGGCTCGCGAGTGTCTCCCAGGCGAGCACCGCGTCCGTGACCCGCGCGGCGGTCGTGGCATCGACCGCGCGAGCCGCGAGCAGGTGTTCCGCGCCGATCGCTTCCGGCAGTTCGCACAGCAAGGCCGAGCCACCGGCTGCGACCAGCGTGTCTACCACCCTGCCCACGACCGGGTTCGCCGACAGGCCGGAATAGCCATCCGAACCCCCGCATTCCGCGCCAATGAGCAGTTCGGCGAGAGCGACCGGCGTACGCTCAACAGCGCCGCAGCGGCTGGCGGCTTCCTGGCACGACTCGTGAAGCGTCTGGAGGAATGCATCAACCGAACGGGCTTCCCACAGGGAAAAGCACTCGGTCGGAACACCCGCAGCCCGCAGTTGCTCGGCGGTTGACTGCGCGGGGTCGTTGGCGGCGCCACTCGAGATGAGGAGCACTTCGCCGACGTTCGGATTCGCAAGGAACGAAGTGACTACGTGGCGGCTAAAGTCCGATAGTTCGGCATCGAGCGCGTCATGCACGGAAACTGCGGTTGCGCCAGTCCCCCCGGCAGCCCGTGCAACGAGTTGGGAGAGCCCGGAACTGAGCGGGAAGGCCAGGGCAAGGTTTCGGACACCCGGCCGCCGTTGGCGCCGGGGAAACCCCATGAACGTCCCTGTCCGATTCTGACCCAAGTCAGCCACCTCGAATGTTAACGCTAACAACAGACCTTATACAGGAACCGGCAGGCCCCGCGCAAGCCGCGCACGGCCGTCGCCAGGCCATCGCTTCGTTCAGGAATTGACACCCTCCGGGGCGCAACCGCACGAGCGCCGTAACCGGACGTCCCCGCGGAGTACCGCCCGGCGTGGTCCGGCGTTCTCGCCCCGGAGCCGGTCGAGAAGGAAGTGCAAGGCAGCGGCGCCGATAGCGCGGGCCGGTTGTTCGTAGCAGGAAAGGAACGGCGATGGCGACTGGCCGTCGCTATCGTCGAAGGTGATGACAGCCACGTCGGCCGGAATCCGCAATCCGAGTTCGCGGCAGGCGTCCATCACGCCCGCGGCAAGGTAGCTGTTCCCGGCGAGGACCGCTGACGGACGGTTGGCGCCAGAGAGCAACTTGCGCGCTTCGACCTTGCCACCCGAGCGAGTCAGTGTGGCGTGCCGGATATTCCTCCGGATCGGCTGCAGATTGTGGCGCCGCAAAGCCTCCTTGAAGCCCCGGACACGCTCGCGCGCCGTCCAGACATGCTCGGGACCGGCGACAATGCCGAGGTGCTCGTGACCATGGGCGATGAGGTGCTCCGTCAGTTCGATCGCCGGCGCGTACGATTCTCCACGCGCGATGTCCAGTTCGAGGCCTTCGACTTCGCGGTCGATCAGCACCACGGGAATCCCGCGCCGGGCAAGCAGCTCGATCGTCTCGCGCGAGCCATTGGCGGCCGGCGCGAGCAGGATCCCATCCACGTGCAGCGACGACAGCTTTTCCGCGTACCGCCGCTCGATCTGTTCGTCTTCGTCGGTGTTCCCAAAGATGAGCGTGTACCCGTTGGCTGCGGCGCCCCCTTCGACTTCGTGGCCCAACTGGGTGAACCAGGTGTGAGTGATGTCCGATACCAGCAATGCGAGCACGCCCGTCTGATTCCGAACGAGCGAGCGTGCGATGCTGTTCGGGATGTAGCCGACCGTCGCCATCGCGTGCTCAACGCGCTCGCGGGTCACCGCGCTCACCAGGCGCGACCCGTTCACGACTCGCGATACCGTCATCGGAGACACTCCGGCCGAACGCGCCACATCGGCCAGCGTTGCCGGCCCCGTCCGGTACGCGCCTGCTTGCTCCGGGTCAGTCAAGGATGGATTTCGGCCCGAACGTGGACGCCATTGCTGCTCCTGTGCGTATGATAGCGCAACCATTCAGCAGGGAAAGACCCATGAGCATCGAGTCACCTCGCTCCCCCAGCTCGAGTCCCGGTTGGCAAAAAGGCCGTGGCTGGGGCTGGAACTGGGGACCGGACGATGAAGTCGGCGCACTGAACTGCATGAACGCGCAGTCTACGCTGCAGGCGCTCGGCCTCGTCCGCGAAGGTCGCGTGTTCGACCTGGGTCTGCTCATCGACCGCGGGTCTTTCCTCTCGCCCGCACACCCACACACCGAAGTCGTTGCCTTTCGTACCCCCGAGGGCACGCGCCGCCAGCAGGACCTCCCGTTCATGGCCGGCGACCTGAACACCGGCCAATTGGCGTTTATGTCCAGTCTCGTCATGGTCTGCGACCACGCCGGCACGCAGGTCGATGCACTCGCCCACGTGACCGCTGGCAGCGACAACCACTGGTACAATGGCTTCACCACCGCCGACTGGGGCGGCGACTTCGGTCCCCGCCGGGCCGGAGGTGAGACGACTCCACCGATCATCCTTCGTGGCCACCTCATCGATCCAGCCCGGGCCATGGGCGTCCCAGTCCTGCCCGCCCGCACCCCTATCGGCGAAGACATGCTCCGGGCGGCGCTCGACCAGTCGGGTGCGGCCATCCAGCCGGGCGACGCTGCCTTCATCCGCACCGGCTCGCTTACACACTGGGGCGAAGCCGGCCACGACCACGATACGCTACGCGGCCCCGATGCCAGCGGGCTCACGCTCGCGGGTGCGCGCTTCCTTGTCGAAGAACTGGGCGCCGCCTTCATCGGCTCCGACACATCGATGGTCGAGGTGTTCCCGGCGGTCGACGGCGAGTCCTGGCACCCGGTGCACGAATACCTCCTCGTAGAACAGGGCGTCCACATGGGTGAACTCCACTACCTGGAGGACCTCGCCGCTGCGGGAGTCACCTCCTTCTGCTACATCGCGCTCGTCCCCAAACTGCGCGGCATCACGGGCGGCTTCGCCATGCGCCCCATCGCACTGGTCTGACGATCCCGTGCCAATTCGAATCCCCGCGTCCCGAGGTACCAAACTTTGAAGGCTCTCCGAATGCTGCGGATTGGTGACGCACGGCTTGTTGACGTTGACGAACCCGAACTCGCTCCCGGCGAACTCCTCATTCAGCCCATCGTCACCGGCGTCTGCTCCACCGATGTCCATGTCCTCAATCAGGGCGCCGCCGGCGCGACGTGCCCGGTCACCCTCGGGCACGAGCTGGTTGGGCGAGTGGTGGAGAGCCGCCCGGACGGCCGGGCGCCTGCACCGTACCCCGGCGAACCCTCGATAGTGACCGGCTCAATCGTGACCGTCGAGCCATTGCTGCCCTGCGAAACCTGCGACCTTTGCGTCCGCGGTTTCCCCAACATCTGCACACGGTCACGCCACCTCGGCATCACCCGCGATGGCTGCTTCGCCGACTACGTTTCGGCGCCTGCCAGCCGCGCGTTCCCCGTCGGGGGCCTCGCTCCCGACCGTGCCATCTTCATCGAACCGCTGGCCTGTGCGTTGCACTTCCTCCAACAGGGCGGCGTCCAACCGGGAATGTGGGTGCTCGTGGCTGGCGCCGGTCCCGCAGGGCTGATGGCCGTCCAGGCTGCCGTCGCCGCCGGCGCGCGTGTCATCGTCTCCGAGCCTGACGACGCACGGCGCTCGCTTGCGGCCAGCCTCGGCGCCAGCGCTACCATCGACCCTCGCGCCGGCGACTTTCAAGCCGCGCTTCGGGACGGCGCCGGCGGCGCTGCCCCCGACGTCGCCATCGAAATCACCGGTGTTCCGGGTGTCGTCTCACAGGTGCTTTCATCGGCCGCCCCGGGTTCGACAGTCGTGCTCGCGGGAATCTGCGGTGTCATGGGACCCGCAATCGATTCCGACAGTCTCGTAACGCGCGAGGTGACGGTGCGTGGCGCGGTTGCCTCGCGTTGGCAGTTCCAGCGCGCCGCCGCGCTCCTCCGCGACGAACGCATCAATACTGCCGCTCTCGTGACACATCGCCGCCCATGGCACGAAGCCGCGGAGATGATCGACCTCGCAGCGGGCGTGGATAGTGTCGTGAAGGTGTTGCTCGACCACTGAGCGGGCGACCGCGCGGTTGCTATCACACCGAACACCCAGCGATTCGGTAGACTCCGCCCACTGTCGCCATCATGAGCAACTGGAGGCTCCCGTGGGTTTCGAAACCATCCTCTACGAGAAGCAGGCGCCGATCGCGTACGTCACGTTGAACCGGCCCGAGAAGCTGAACGCGCTGTCGCAACAACTGCAGGCCGAGGTGCGGGAAGCCCTCGAAGACGCTGGCTGGGCGGACGACTCCATTCGCGTCATCGTGTTGAAGGCAAACGGCCGCGCATTTAGCGCCGGTTTCGATATCGGCGGCGGCAGTGGTGGCGGCCTCTCCGATGCCCACACCGTGCGCAAGATGTTCATGCACGGCAAGGGCTTCAGCGCCTCGGCCTGGTGGGATGTCTTCTGGGGGAACCCGAAGCCGATTATCGCCCAGGTCCATGGCTTCTGCATTGCCGGCGGTTGCGCCACCGCCTCATTTTGCGACATCCGGGTCGCGTCGGAAGACACCGTCTTCGGCGCGCCGGAGATTCGCACCGGCGGTCCGTACATCCCGGCTGTCTGGCCGTGGCTGATTGGTTCTTCGAAGGCACGCGAGCTGCTCTACACCGGCAACCTCATCGATGCCGCCGAAGCGCATCGCCTCGGCCTGGTCAACCACGTGGTCCCACGCGAACAGCTCGACGATGCAGTTCGAAAGCTGGCGCTCACCATCGCCAAGGTCCCGGCGCCGACGGTCGAGTACAACAAGAAGCTGGTGAACATGGCCTACGAGCAGATGGGCATTCGGCAGGTCATCGAACGGTCGCTCGAACTCGAGGCCAACGCGCTGGCCAGTCCCGGATCCTCGGCCGAAATCTCCGAATACAACCGCATCCGCGGCGAAAAGGGCCTCAATGCGGCGCTCAGTTGGAACGCCGAACGCTTCGCTGAGGAGGACGCGTGGTTCCGAACGGCGCGAAAGCGCACGTAACCCTCGCTATCGCCGCCTTGCCGACGCCAACCAGCCGCCTCCCGCTGCGAACAGCACGGTGTCGACGTAGAGGTGCGCCCGTGCGAGTCCCCCGGCGAGGAACAGCGGCTTCAGCGCCAGCAGCATCGTGTGCAGCGGCAATCCCGGGTCGAACCAGAGCATCGCGACGAGCGCAGCCGACGCGGCGGCGCTGAGGGCCGCGATCGGCAGATCGAACACGCTGCCCCCGTCCGTGCCCGGACGCCTGAAGCGCGAAAGCGCTGTGGTGACCGGGCCCGCCGTTCCCGGCGTGAAAGCGCTCAGCAGTCCGAGTCCCGCCCGGCGCAGTTGGCCATGTGGATAGACGAGATACGCCGGTTCGTAGCGGCTCGGCGCGAACTTCGCCTTGAAGTGATCGAGCGGGCGGAAGCCATAGAACATGTTAAGCCGCCTGAACGCGAAGCCCATCGCCCATCCGAGCAGCCGCCGGCCGCCGGGCTGTTCGCTGCAACCACGCAGCGGCGCCAGTCCGAAATTCGCTATCGAAGCGCCTCTCCGCCGGACCTCGGCGACGGCCTCCATCACGAGCAGTTCGGTCGCGCCTGTTGGCGCCGTCTTCCGGCGCACGAGGTCTTCGAGGTAGTACGCGTCCCCGTCGGCATACGGCACGCAGGTAAGGAACGCTTCAAGTCGACCGCCGCTCCTCGCGAGGACCACGATCTTGTCGTTTGGATGGGCCAGGGGAGCGAGGCGCAGAGTGAAGCCGAGCGCTTTTACATTCCTGCTGGCGCGCCAGTCCGCCACCACTTCGGCGACCTCGCGTTCGAGCACGGACGACGGCATGGCCCCCGGAACGAGGACATCGATCGTCACGCCGTGCCTTCGCGCCTGGTTCGAGGCTGAGCGCACCTTCTTCGCACGGTCTCCACGCGGCGCCCACGAACCCGTCTCGAATATCGGCTCCTCACCGACCTTTACCGCGGCGAGGCCAGCCGCTTCGTAGCGGGGAAGGAACCGTTGTGTCGTATTCGCAAACGCCGGGGTGAGCCTCTCGCGCACGCAGAAGTCGAGAAACGCTGCCAGTGTGGCCTGTTCGTCGCAGGGAGCGCACACGGGGTCACCGCAGACGACCGCGCAGCCCTTGTGCCGTTCGAACGCGACGAAACCCGGATTATCAGGCGGGGCGAAGTACTCCCAGCCATCGTAGAGCGCGAGGAAGGCAAGTCCGTTCCCGCCAAATCGGCGCGCGACAGCGTAACGCTCTTCGAAAGTGCCGACGCGGCGGTGCGGAACGGGTTCCAGTCGCTTGCGGCGCAACATCGTGGTCGAGGCTATTCGGCCGGCTCTGAAGATAGCCTGAACCGGCGCGGTCTTTGACCACCGCTACGGCGCTCGCGTAAAGCGTGGGTCAGCCTCGTGCTGCTATTTGAACCGGGCGCAGGCGGCTTCGGGAAGATACGGGCTGACGTGCAGGAGTTCGGACACGGTCACCGGTGTGAGTCCACGGGCACGCAGTCCGTCGAGGATCGCCGGCAGCGCACGGATCACAACCGAACGATCGGCCGGGATGTTCCCGTCGAGCCCGTCGTGCAGGAGGATGATCGACCCGGGCTTCACCTTTGCGAGGATGTTATTCGCCAGGCGGTCAGGGTCATCTTCGACCCAGTCCTTGGCCGAAACGTCCCACGTCACCATCGTCATCCCATTCCGCCACAATTTCCACGACATGAATGGCGTGTGCGCGCCGTGCGGCGGACGAAAGAGCGCCGGGCACACCCCGGAGGCCGTGGCAATGGCGCGCTCCGCCCTGTCTAACTCGGGATAGCGCGGATCGAGGTAGCGCACGGCGTCGTGCAGGTACGAGTGGTTGCCAATGACCTGGCCGTCCGCGAGCAGCGCGGCTGTTATGTCCGGACGTTGAACGGCCGCCTTGCCAACCTCAAAGAACGTGCCCTTCACGCCGCGCTCATCGAGGATCTGTGCGACGGCGAGGGAGAACTCCGGGTTCGGGCCGTCATCGAAGGTCAGGGCCACCAGGTGCTGGTCACGGTCACCGTGATCGCGGACCGGCCCGAGCCACTGCGCATGTGGACTCGTCGAACCGGTCCAGAACGCCACGAAACCGGCCAGCGCGGCGAACCCGAACGCAACACCCGCCGACCGCCAACAGCCATCGACCGGGACCACTGGCAGCGGAAGCGCCTCCGCCGCCATAGGCGCAACAGCGGCGCCAAGGAACAGGCCCAGCGGAGCGGCAAGAAGATCCACGCCCCCGGGGTACGTGACCTGCGGAAGCAGCACGAGCGTCACCGCACCCCCGGCCAACCCCGCCACCGCCGTCACGCGCGAACGCAATCGCGTCCCCAGGGTGAATCCGGCCGCGGCCATTGCCACGCAGAGGATCACGTGCAACGGCTGCCCGTGGACCGGCGGCCGCGCGACAACTACCGCCGGCGCCGCGACCGCTGCGGCCGCTGCCCCGGAAATGAGGACCACCGCGGCACGTGTTGCTCTTCGCGGCTTCGTGCGAACCTTTGCCACGGTGAAACTCGACGCCTCCGTGCTCTCGCGCGTGTTGCTGGGCGCACTCATCGCCGCGTGGGCGGCGGCAGCCAGCCTCTTTCTGCTGCATCGCATCGTGGTGAGCAACGACTCCCTGAGCAACTACGCTCACGTCTGGCTCATTTCCGAACATTTACGCGAGACGCACTGGTTGCCCTGGAAACTGCCAGAACTCCTCCACGGAACAGCCCAGGCGTACCCGTACGGCTTCATCCCCTGGACACTCGCCGCACTCCTCCAGCCTGCAGTCGGCGATTGGGTTTCGACGCTCTGGATGGTCGTAGGCACGGCGGGGGTCATCGCCGGCACGTTCGCTGCGTTTCCCGAACTCCGAAACCCACTGCCCGCAGCCTGCGCGCTTGCCAACCCGGTGCTGGTCGAGATGTTCGTGCTCTTCCAGTTGCCCTTTGCCTGGGCCATGGCCATGTTCCTCTGGGCCATCTGGGCCTTCCGGCGCGAGCGGTGGGCCCTGGCAGCGGTTCTCGCGGGGCTGGCGCAGGCAACGCACCCACCAGTCTTGATGCCCATTGCCGCTGTCATTGTGGCACTCGCCCTCTGGCGCGTTCCGCAGCGAAGGCATGGCCTCGTGATCGGCTACGCCGTCTCGCTGGCCATCGCCACACCTGCCGCTGCCATCGCACTGACCTCCCCGGTCGTAGAAGATGCCAGCCGGGCTACGCTCGCAGCGAATCTGGTCGGCACCGTGACGTGGCGTTCGCTTGTCGTCGCTGTACCGATGGTCCTGGCCGTGGGAACCAGGAGGCGCGAAACGTGGCTGCTCCCGGCTGCCGTGGCGCTCGTTCTGCTGAACCCCTTGCTCATTCCGTTCCGCCACAATGGCTTCGCCTGGGGGCTGTTCTTCCGCGAACCGGACGGACAGGTGGCCGGTTTCACCCGGACTGCGGAGTTCGTCCCCGGCGCCACCTACCGCATCCTCCGCGCCGGCGATGGGAAGGTCGGCATGTACCAACTCATCCGGGCAGGCGCCCATCTCGACTCGGAGTTCTTCCCCGAGAGCATCGACCGGCGTTCGTGGCCGAGCCAGCGAGTGTACGCGACGTTCCTTGCCGGCCGTTCGGTCGAGTACGTCATCATCTTCGCAAACTACGACCAGGCGTTCGGAACCAACGAAGGCTCTCTGCTCGAAACGATGGTCGGGAACAACTGCGCCGCCGTGGTAAAACGGAACGTGGTGTACGTCGTCTACGAAGTCCGGCCGGCTGAATGCGGGGCACTCCCATGACCAGTCCCGGGCGGCCCCTGCAGCGACGCATCCTCGTTGTCGAAGACAACCACGAAATCCTGCTCAACGTGCGCATGGGCCTCCAGCGCGCTGGCTTCGACGTCGTCACTGCCCCGGATGGCCGTTCAGCGCTCGCGCAGTTCGCGGTCACTCGCCCCGACCTCATCGTGCTCGACCTGCTCCTCCCGGACATCGACGGTATCGACCTCTGCTACCGATTCCGCGAGATGGAAGGGCCGCCAATCCTCATGCTCACCTCGCTCGATTCGGTGACCGACCGCGTCGAAGGCTTGCGCGCCGGCGCCGACGACTACCTCGTGAAGCCGTTCGCAATGGCCGAACTCGTCGCCCGCATCGAAGCCGTGCTCCGCCGCAGCGCTCCCAACTCATCGCAAATCGATTACCTCGACCTCACGGTCGACCTGGACGCACACGAGGTGTGCCGCGACGGCCAGCCCGTGAATCTCACCCCGACCGAGTTCGAACTGCTCGTCTTCCTCGCTCGCCGAATCAAACGCGTGGTCACTCGCCAGGTCATCTCGTCTGCCATCTGGCCGCTCGAAGATGGCGTCGACGACAATCTGCTCGATGCGCACATGGCGAACCTCCGCCAGAAATTAGAAGCCGGCGGGCGTCCGCGCATCATCCAGACGGTGCGCGGGATCGGCTTTGTGATGCGTTGATGTTTCCGCAACGGCTGGCGACACGGCTCACTTTCTTCTTCGTCACGATGCTGGCCGTGGTGCTCGTGGTCATCGTCGGGCTCGCGCTCATCCTCGACCAGCACAGCTACACGGGGAGCGAAGACGCGGCGTTGCTCGACATCGCCGAGGCCGCGGCGGAACGGCTGCAAGGTCGCGCCGATACGAGCGCGGTCCTTGACGAGTTTTCAACGGCCGCGACCTTCCTCCAGACCGAAGACCTTGAGGGGCGCATCCTGGTGCGCTCGACGAACCTCGGCCCGAACCACATCCCCTATCGCGTCCACACTGCGGAGGCCATCCCCACCGACGGCTTTCACTCGGTGCAGTACCAGCGCCAGGAGCTTCGCCTGGTTCGCCACCCTCTCCGCGAAGACACCGCTGTGACCGGCTATGTCATCGTCGCCCGCGCCGTGCCAGATACGAACAAACGCCTGGTCGACCTCGGAGGAATCCTCGTCGGAACCGCCAGTTTCGGCCTCCTGGTCGGAGTTGTCGGCTCGGTCATCCTTATCCGTCGCGAAGTCGCCCCGATCCGTACGCTCACCGACGAAGCGCTCGCCGCGTCGTCCTCAGGGTTCCGTGTGCCACTCATCGCGGAGGGCGACGGCAGCGAGGAGGCGCGCGAACTCCGCCAGGCACTCAGCAAGCTGGTCGACAGCCAGCGGCAGGCGCTCGCCCGCGAGCGCGCGTTCTTCGCCGACTCGTCGCATGTGTTGCGAACCCCGCTGGCCGTGCTCCAGGGCGCCCTCGAACAACTCGACGCGGGTGTTGTGGGGTACGAACGGGAACGCGCGCTCACTCAGGCCCACGCCTCGCTCGAGGCGATGACGCAGTCCGTCAGCGCGCTGCTGCTGCTCTCACGTGACACTCCGCCGAACCCCGCGACGTGGGAGGTCATCGAGGCTGATGCGGTTCTGCGAGACCTGGTAGATGGCGCCGCGGCCGCAAACCCGGCGCTTCGCGTCACGTCGGAGATCGCCGCCGGCGCCTTACCAGTCGCCGGCGACCGCTACCAACTGCGCGCGCTCTTCGCCAGCATCATCGAGAACGCCTGCCAGTACACGCCGGACGGCGGCGACGTGACAGTCTCCGCGTCACGCGAGGGCGGCGACCTGGTCGTCGAAGTACGAGACAGCGGCGTGGGCTTCACCGGAGAAGACCTCGATCGCGCTTTCGAACGCTTCTACCGCGGCAAAGCCGCACGCGCGATGCGGCCGGAGGGTTCCGGTCTTGGCCTCTCGATCGCACGCCGAATCGCCGAACTGCACAACGGTTCGCTGGAACTCAGGTCCCCGGGTCCGAACGGCGCGGTTGTCAGGGTCCGGCTTCCGCTTGTCGAGTAGGTTCAGGAAATCTTCAGTTTGCGTTGCGAAACCGTTCACCGCCTGCCGCTGACGATGTGCCCGGCGGGCCGCTAAGGCGCTCGCACATCACGCACCCTGGAGGCCGCCCGCATGCGGGTCCCAGCAGCCAGTATTGTTTTCAGTGACGAGGACGTCCGCGACGCGCTTTCGCTGATCGAATCGAGCCTTCGTAGCGGCCAACTGACACTCGGAAAGCACGGAACGGCGTTCGAGGAGGCCTTCGCCGCTCGCTGTGGTCGCAAACATGCGGTCGCCGTGAGCAGTGGCACGAGCGCCATCGAGATCGCCCTCCGCACCCTCGGAGTCGAGGGCAAGGAAGTCATCGTCCCAGACAACACGTTCTTTGCGACTGCCGCGGCGGTCGTTCATGCCGGTGGCACGCCTGTCTTTGCCGACGCCAATCGCGACTCGCTTGCGATCAGTCTCGACGACGTCCGCGGGCGGATCACCGCGAAGACGGCCGGTGTGGTCATCGTGCATATCGGCGGCATCGTCTCACCCGAATTGCCCGCCATCGAAGCCGAATGCCGCGCACGTGGCATCTTCCTCCTTTGCGACGCGGCCCACGCCCACGGCGCAACGCTGAACGGCAAGGACGCCTCAGCCTGGGGCACGGCGTCCACCTACAGCTTCTATCCCACGAAGGTGATGACCTCCGGTGAGGGCGGCATGATTGTCAGCGATGACGAAGCATTGGCTGCCGAGGCGCGTGTCTACCGCGACCAGGGGAAAGCCGGGTTCACCAGCAATTTCCACACACGGATGGGCGCCAATTGGCGTCTCAGCGAGGTTCACGCGGCCATCGGCCTGGTCCAGCTTCGGCGTCTCGACGAGTTCATCGCCCATCGGCGCGGCATCGCGGCGGCGTACGCAGCGGGCCTCAAGCGTGAGGGAATCCTTTCGCTCCCGGCGGCCCAGCACGTTACCGAAAGCAATTTCTATAAGTTCGTCGCCTACCTGCCCGGCGGAGTCGACCGCGGCTCGCTGAAGGCAGCGATGCGGGAGCGAGAAGTTGGCCTCTCCGGCGAGGTCTACGAGCTTCCACTCCACGCCCAGCCGGTCTTCGAGCCATGGGCAGGCGGCGCCTATCCCATCGCCGACGAAGTTTGCGCTCGCCAGGTCTGCCTGCCTGTCTCCGCGCGGATGACCGAAGACGACGCCCGCTACGTCGTCGAAAGCCTCGCCCGCTGCCTCCCGGTGGGGGTGTAGCGATGGAAGTTGCGGTAACCGGAGGCGCCGGGTTCATCGGCAGCCACGTCGTCGACCACCTGTGCAACGCTGGCCACCACGTTCGCGTCCTCGACCTGAAGCCGCCGCATCGGAGCGATGTCGAGTGGCGGCCGAACAACCTGTGCGTCGCCTCTGAAGCGTTGGAGGCAACTCGTGGGTGCGACGCCATCCTGCACCTCGCCGCCATGGCCAACGTGAACGACGTGGCGGCGGCGCCCCACGAATCCATCGAACTGAATGTCTCCGCCACCGGCTCGCTACTCGAAGCCGCACGCCAGCACGGAGTCAGCCACTTCGTGTTTGCTTCGACCGTCTGGGTCTACGAAGCCAGCCAGCAGACGAGCGTCGACGAGTCCACACCACTGCGGCCGGACGGCGCAAAGCACCTCTACACCGCCGAGAAAATAGCCGGTGAACTGCTGGTCAACTCGTACAGCCAACTCTTCGCACTGCCAACGACAGTGCTCCGTTACGGCATCCCCTACGGTCCGCGCATGCGCGAGCAACTCGTCGTCCCCATCTTCATCAAGAAAGCGATGCACGGCGAACCGCTCACCGTGGCGGGCGACGGCAAGCAGTACCGGAACTTCGTCTACGTCGAAGACCTGGCCGATGCGCACATCCGCGTGCTCAACCGCCACGCCCTCGGCACATTCAATCTCGAAGGCCCAAAGGAGATCGCCATCATCGAAGTCGCCGAGGCGGTGAATCAGCGCATCCCGGGCAATGGCGGCATCGAAAAGACGGAAGCCCGCGCCGGGGACTACCAGGGTCGCGTTGTCTCCCGAGCGCGAGCCCGCGACATCCTCGGCTGGGAACCCACGACGCAGTTCGAGGCCGGCCTCGACTCCACCCTCACATGGTTCCAAGAGCAATGGGCGCCGCAACCACAGCCGGTCTGAGCCCCGCCGAACATTCGAGCCTTCGCCCGCGCCGCGTCGCCGTCATGCCCGCGTACAACGAGGCGCCAACGATCACCGGTGTTCTCGATGACCTCATCGGCCGCGTCGATCACCTTGTGGTCGTCGATGACGGCTCGGTCGATGGCACCGGACCAATTGTCGATACATGGTCAGCAGGACGAGCCGGCGTCAGCGTCGTGCACTTCCCGGCGAATCGCGGGCTGTCAGCCGCGCTCCGGGCAGGGTGGGACGAAGTGCGGGAACTCGTCACCCGGGGGGCGGTTTCAACCGAAGATGTCGCCTTCTCCATCGACGCCGACGGGCAACATGAGCCGGCGGCCGTCGACGGGATGATCCAGCACCTCATCGACAACGACCTGGACTGCGTAATCGCACGGCGCGACCTCAGCTATCACACGGGATATAAGCGGTTCGGCAACCGCGTCATGACCTGGATCGGGCGCGCGTCCGGGGGATTCCGGTTCGAAGACATCGAGAGCGGCTTTCGCGTCTTCCGCATCGGCCCGCTCCTCGACGCTCAGCAGTACTACCGCGGCTACAAGTACAGCGAAACCGTGGAGGTGGCAGTCATCCTTACCCGGCTGGGGTACCGGATGTGCAATAGCTACCCTGTCGCCATCCCGGTCGCCCGGACGCGAACGCGCCTCTTCGATGCCGCGGTGGACGCGGCCTGCATGCCGTTGAGCTGGTACCGCCTGAGCATCTATCAGCGCACAGAAAGGACGAGGCTGCGGGCGTTCGCCAGTTGGGCGCCAGTCGCCGTCGCAGCATTACCCGCGATTGCAGCCTGGGGGTGGTGGCGTGCGCGCCATGATTAACTCGCGAGGGTTCGCGGTGCTCTGGCGCCCTGCCACGCTGCGGCTACTGGTTGCGGCATTCCTGCTCGACCTGTTGAGCGTGTTCATCGTCTTCGGCTATGGCAGCTCCTACCTGCTCCGCGTGTTGCACGCTCCGTCGGCCTACCCGGCTTTCGCGCTCGCCATCTACGGCGCGATGAAAACCGGGACGTCACAACCCGCGGGCTGGCTCCTCGATCGCATCGGTAAGGGGCCAGTCGTCGCAATCGCGCTCGCAACCGGCGCAACTGGCCTCGCACTGGCGGCCCACTCACACCGTGCAGGCATGTTCTTCGTCGCGGTGGCACTGCTTGCCGTGACCGTCTCGGTGGGCTGGGTCGTTGTCATGGCCGCTCTCTCACAGGAAGCTGGCGTGAACGACCGCGGAGCCGCCGCATCGACGCTGGGGTTGCTTTCGGGCGCCGCGACCGGCTCGGCGGTCTTCCTTGCCGCTGTGTTCGTCGCGGTTGCCACGCCACGACAGGCGATGGCGTTCGGCGTCGCACTGGTGCTGCTCGTCTGCGCGCTGATGGCGCTCGCCACGGTCACGCCTCCCGAACTGCACGCGTTCCCCCGCGGCGTCTTGCTCCGCCAGCGGATACCGCTGTTCGTGGTCGTCTTCTGTCACTTCGCACTGCTCACAGCCGTCGCAGGGCTCTATATTCCGTTCCTCCTGCGCGACCTCGACCTTTCGACGACAGCAGCAGTGATGGTGCTCCTGCCGGCGGCCGCCACCGGCGGAGTCACGATGCTCTGGAGTGGCTCACGGTCGCGGGCCGGATTGAGATTCGCTCTCGCCGGCGACTTCTACACGCTCGGCGGCCTCGCACTGCTTCTCATCTCGCGCGAATCACACCTGCTCCTTGTTGGGTTGCTCACCGTACCGGTGGTTGGGGCACTCGCCGCCACAGCGCCTCTCATTAATGCAACCGTGCTCGATACCGGCGCACTGACCCGAAGCGAGACGCTCGGCTGGCTCTTCCTGGTCGAAGGCCTGGGCGCGGCTGCGGGCCCGCTCCTCGCGGCTGGCGCCATCTCACTGGTCGGCATCCGCGTGGCAATGGCACTCGTCGCCTGCCTCGTCATCCCGTTCGGGTTCGCGGTCAAGAAGGGCCAGCAGGCGATTCGCCCATGAACAGCGGTCCGCTCATTGAACGCCGCGGCCAACGCATCCTCGTGACCGGTGGCGCTGGCTTTGTCGGGTCACACATCGTCGATGCGCTTCACACCGCCGGTCATCACGTCCTCGTGGTTGACAATCTTTCGACCGGCCGCGTGACGAACGTCAGCGACGGAACACCGTTCGCCTTGCTCGATATCGCCGATTCGGCGCTTTGGCCGGTGATGCAACAGTTCCGGCCAGCCGCGGTGGTCCATGCTGCCGCACAGGCGTCGGTCCCAGTTTCGGTCGGATTGCCGCAAGCCGATGCGAGGGCCAACATCCTCGGCACAATTAATCTCGTGCAGGCGTCGCTCGCAGCCGGAGTCGAACAGTTCATTTATGTGAACACCGGGGGTGCGCTCTACGGCAGCCCTCGCTACCTCCCGCTCGACGAAGACCACCCGGTCGAACCGATCAGTCCCTACGGTCTTTCGAAGTGGACCGCCGAACAGTATGTGCGGTTATTGGCCGCCGGCACGGACCTGACCACGAAGGTCCTGCGCCTTTCCAACGTCTATGGCCCGCGGCAGTCTCCCGACACCGAAGCCGGAGTGGTCAGCGTGTTCGCGTCCCGCATGCTCGAAGGCCTGCCCGTGACAATTCACGGCGACGGCCAGCAGACACGCGATTTTGTCTTCGTCCGCGACGTGGCTCGCGCGGTGTTGGCGGCGTTTGCCGTGCCGGGCCTCCTCACAGTTCACGTGAGTTCCGGCCGCGCGACCACAGTCTCGGAGGTCTTCCGTGCGGTCGCTCATCAGACCGGCTACCGCCGCGAACCCGAGTTCGCCCCGGCCCGTGAAGGCGACATTCGGCATAGCGTTCTTTCGAACGAACGGGCGGCGGCACTCCTCGGCTGGTCACCAGCCTGGTCGCTGAGCAAGGGCATTGCCGAGACGGTTACGTCGATGGCCAACGCCATCGAGCCCGTGCCCGCACGGGTGGCTGGCTGAGTGGCCCCAGCGCGCCACGACTGGGCGGCTGCTTCTTGCCATTGCGGGGTATGCCTTTCATACTTAGGGCTTGATCCGCTGAGGCGGATCGTTTTTGTGTTGGAATCCGATCTGAGATTCTGGGACCCTGCCCGGGTGGCGCAATTGGCAGCGCAGTCGATTTGTAATCGACCGGTTAGGGGTTCGAGTCCCCTCTCGGGCTCCAACACAACCACGCCCGCCGCGTGAGCGGTGGTCACCGCGTGGAGAGATGGCCGAGTGGTTAATGGCAGCAGACTGTAAATCTGCCGCGCTTCGCGCTTCGGAGGTTCGAATCCTCCTCTCTCCACCACCTTCCCACAACCCACGGGTTCGCCCGTTGGTCAACGCTCGCAAGGAGCTTCCCCGAGCACCATCCGCCCTCATAGCTCAGTCGGCAGAGCGCGTTCTTGGTAAGAACGAGGTCTCCAGTTCAAATCTGGATGAGGGCTCCAGACACTCTCAGGCGGGCGCCGCCTGGACCACACCCCAACTCAGCCCGGAGGGCACCGTTCAATGGCGAAGGCGAAATTTGAGAGGACGAAGCCGCACGTAAACGTCGGGACG
>CAYYDX010000012.1:0-48203 GCA_964470735.1 uncultured Anaerolineaceae bacterium | reverse complement strand
CAGCGGTCGCCCGACCCACTGAACGGGGAGATTGTCGAATGGCGGCGAGCGAATGTCGATGTGAGGGTGGGAGCGGGAGTCCGGGTAGGGATTCTTTCCTCTACCACGGAAGCGGCAGCGGTCGCCCGACCCACTGAACGGGGAGATTGTCGAATGGCGGCGAGCGAATGGCAGCTCGCTCCCATCGCGGCGAAGGCTCATTGCGTTACCTGCGACGCGGGCCGTTCAATGTGCGGATGCCGTACCTGGTGGTCATCGGTGGCCCCAACGGGGCCGGGAAATCGACGGTCGCGCCGGGTCTGCTCGCGGGGTACCTCGGCATCACGACGTTCGTGAACGCCGATGTCATTGCGCGAGGTTTGTCCGGCTTCGACCCGGATGGCGCGAACATCGAGGCCGGGAAGGTCATGCTTCGACGGCTTCGCGAACTCGCGGGCGACGGAGAAGACTTCGCCTTCGAGACGACACTCGCCAGCCGGAGTTTCGCAGGGTGGATTGCTGAACTCCAGGCCGAACGTGGTTACCGGTTCCTGCTCAACTACGTGTGGTCGGGCAGTGTAGAGACGTGTCTCCAGCGTGTTGAGGGGCGTGCTCGCGCAGGGGGCCATAGCGTGCCGCCGGAAGTCGTTCGCCGCCGGTACTCCGCCGGGTTGCGTAACTTCTTCGAGCTCTACCAGCCGCTGAGCGATAGTTGGCGGGTGATCGACAACAGCGGTGATGGAGCGCCGAGAACGGTGGCGACGGGCGAGGGTGGGCGCTCTGCCATGGTGTACGATCACGGCATATGGCAGCAGATCCGGGCGTCGAGACCAGGGTGAACGGGCAGGCGCGTTCTGTGCTCGAATTGTTCCAGGACACGGCGGCTTGCGACGCTGCGATCCAGGCTTCGGTCGACGAAGCGATTGAGCGCCACCGGCTGCTCGGCCAGCCCATCGTCACATGGGAGAACGGGCGGGTCGTTGTGACCCCGGCCAGCCAGATTGAGCCGCTCGAATCGGTGCGGCGGCGGCGCGAAGCGGGGCGAGCGCGGTAGCGGCTACGCCATCTCGCCCCAGTTCCTGCCCTGTTTGAGGTCGACCTTCAAGGGGACCTTCATTTCGATGCTCGCAGGCATGATTCGCGTGGCCAGTTCCCGGATCGCCTCTGCCTCTTCGGTTGGGCACTCGAAAATCAGTTCGTCGTGCACCTGCAGAATCATCCGGCTGCGCAGGCCACGATCGCACAGTTCATCGTCCACACGGATCATCGCAACCTTGATGATGTCGGCGGCGGTGCCCTGGATGGGCATGTTGATGCCTTCGCGCTCCGCGGCCGAGCGAACCTGGAAGTTCGTGCTGCGGATGGCCGGGAGGTACCTCCGGCGGCCGAAGAGCGTCTCGGCGTAGCCCTTCTCCCGCGTCGAGGAGAGCGTGGTTTGCTGCCAGAGGGCGATGCCGGGGAAGTTCCGGTAGTAGCTCGTGATGAAGGCCTCCGCCTCTTCGCGCGTCATCCCGGTGCGGCTTGCGAGTCCGAATTCGCCCATTCCGTAGGCGATGCCGAAGTTCACCATCTTCGCGGTGTCGCGCATCTGGCGGGTCACTTCCGCCGGTTCGACGCCGTAGACGGTCGCAGCCGTGGCGCGGTGGATGTCCTGGTCGGCAAGGAACGCCGAGATGAGGCCCTCGTCTTCGGTGATGTGCGCCAGCACGCGAAGCTCGATCTGCGAGTAGTCGGCCGCGACGAACACCGGGTCATCGAAGTGGCTGGCTACGAAGGCTCTGCGGATGTCACGCCCGGTGTCGCTGCGGACGGGGATGTTCTGAAGGTTCGGGTTCGTGCTGCTTAGCCGCCCGGTCGCTGCCACCGTCTGCTGGAAGTCGGTGTGGATGCGTCCGTCGGCCGCCACCGTCGCCGGCAGAGCATCGGTGTAGGTTGACTTGAGCTTGGTGAGTTCGCGGTACTGGAAGATGAGGTCGATGATCGGCGCGACCGGCCGGAGTGCCTCGAGGGACCGCTGGTCGGTGCTGTACCCCTGGGTCGTCTTCCGGGTCTTTGGCAGTTGCAGTTCGCCAAAGAGGATGTCACTGAGCTGTTTTGGGCTGCCGATGTTGAACTCGTGCCCGACGATTGCGTAGATCTCCCGTTCCGCTTTTTCGGCATCGGCCGAGAGTGCCCGCGAGATTTCGCGGAGAACTGACACATCGGCGGCCACCCCAACGCTCTCCATCCCGTAGAGCACGGGCATGAGTGGCATCTCCATGTCGTGAAAGAGCGGCCACTGGCCGCGCTCCGTGAGTTGTTCCGTCAGCTGTGGGCGCAGACGGAGCAGCATCTCGGCATGCTGGGCAGCGTGCCGGGCGACCTGGTCGACATCTGCGAGGGAGAGCAACGTCGCGTTGCGGCCGGTACCGGTCAGCGAGGCGGTGGTGACCAGTTCGATGCCGAGGCGCTCGTTGACCAGTGCGCTCAGCGCCGAAGACGTCTCGCCAAGCAGGAACGCGGCAATCGCAACGTCGAAGTCGTATCCGGCCAGGGCCATGCCGTTCGCCGCGAGTTGGTGCATGACGTACTTCGTGGTGTATGCGGTCTTCTTCACTTCCGGGTCGGCGAAGACGGGCGCGAGGTGCTCGCGAATCGATGCGAGCGTCGCCTGCTCGAACGGGGCATCCATGCGCGGTGTATGGCCGATCGGGACGTACCAGCCGTGCCCGGGCGCGATCGAGAACCCGAGGCCCAGGAGCATCGGATGCGCCGGTTCGCCCGTCGATGAGACGGTAGAAATGGCGAACGAGCCTGCTGCATGAAGCTTCGCTGCGAGGCCGGCGAGCTGCTCCGGAGTGGCGATGATCTCGTGCGAGGTTTCTGCCTCGGCGAGTTCCTGTGCGGGCTTCGACCCGAGGACATCGTCGAGGCGCTGGGCGAGCACCCGGAACTCGAGTTCGCGGAACAGGGCCATGACACGGTCGCGGTCGAAGTCGCGCAGCCGGCACCGCTCGAGGTCGAAGTCGATCGGCAGGTCGGTGTGGATGGTCACGAGGTCGAGGTTCCGGAAGGCAGTGTCGCGCCCGTCCACGAGCTTCTGCTTGAGCGCGCCCTTCGTCAGTTCGATGTTTTCGTAGATTTGGGGCACGCCGCCGAACTGCCGGATCAGGTCGGTGGCCGTTTTCTCGCCGATCCCGCGGATGCCCTCGACGTTGTCGCTGGTGTCACCCTTCAGGGCCTTGTAGTCGATCATGTGGATCGGACTGAAGCCGTAGCGCTCGGCGGCGCGAGCTTCGTTGTAGTCCATGACGTCGCGCTGGTAGGGACGAAACATAAAGAGGTTCACGTTCGGCCCGATGAGTTGGACGAGGTCGGTGTCCAGGGTGGCGATGTAGACTTCCATGCCGGTGGAGGCGACCGTTTTCGCAATGGTTCCGGCGATGTCGTCGGCTTCGTACCCGGGCATTTCGAAGATGGGGATGCTGAAGGCCTCGAGCATCTGGCGGACGCGCTGCATCTGGACGAGCAACTCCGGCGGGGTCGGCCGCCGCGTGGCCTTGTAGTCGGCACTCGCCTCGTGGCGGAACGTCGGTCCGCCTGCATCCCAGGCGGCACAGATATGGGTTGGCTTCAGCATGTCGAGGACGCGGATGAGGGTTTCGGCGTAGCCGTGGGTGGCGAAGGTAAGTTCGCCCTTCGAGTTCATCAGCGGGTTGTCGGAGTTCGCCATGGCGAAGAAGGCGCGGAAGAGGATGCCGTGCGAATCGAGGACGACGAGGCGGGGTTTGGCCAATGCGGCAGGGGAAGGCACGCGACGGATTATAGGGCGGGGACCCGGGTCACGGCCTTCCGGCGACAATTCGTGGTCCACCCTTCCAATCCGGAGGATCTGGATGGCGAGTCCGCCACCATTCCAGGTAGCACGTATCCGAGCAGAAGACGAGTTGCTCCTGAAGGTCTGGAGGACTGATCCGGATCGTGCGCTCGGCCTGTGTCGCGCAGCCGTGGCATACGCCGGGTGTTGAGGACGTCCGGGGTATGGTTCTCCCATCCCACGGTATGCGTCCGTAGTGGCCCGGGCCACCCAGCCCGTTCGTCAGGACGGGCCCGAACGTCGTGCGCTCGAGCGTGAGATGGCGAAGAACCTTGTCCACCAGTGCCTGCACCCGGTCTTCATCAAGCTGATAGGGCGAAACACGGCTTTCGAAGAGTTCGCGCACCTCCGCACGAAACTGGATACGTGGGGCGGCGAGCGAACTGCCATGGAACCACTCGCAGTACGTCCAGAATGGGTCGTCGCCTTTGATCCCGCGCAGTGTGCAGTCTATTGCCCACTCCGCTCGCCGTGCGGGGTCGGGATCATGGAAAGTCCCCCAACTCCGGTTGAAGATGCAGTTCCCGCAGCAATCGCTCCCGCCATCAGGCATTCGGCCGTACCCCCGTCATTCTCGAAGCTCGATATTGCTTCAAGATCGCGACAGATCCTGTCGCGCTCGGGCAGGGGCCGGAATCTCTAATCGACGACCATCGTCCCCGCCATCCGGTCCCACGGAGATCGGCCGTCTCCGCACAGGATGATGATGGCGATCGGCACGGCGACGACGCCGAACAACGCCACCATCATCGCGAGTGGCACAACGACCGCGAAGACGATCTGCTGGGCGAACCAGCGGGCCACGGACTGCAGGAGCGTCAGCTGTTCGTGCTCAAGTGTCACGATTCGCAGTCCGAGGAGGCGCTTGCCGGGCGTCGCCTGCCAGGCGCTCGCCGGGAACCCGATGAAGTAGCCCGCGCTCAGCCCAAGCAGGATTCCGCTCCAGAGCCAATCGAACGTGACACCGCCGCCTTCGGCGACGCGGGCCGCGCTCCCGCCAGTCGCGAGCAACAGCAAGGCCACCGGAATCCCCAGGATCATGGCGTCGACAGCCCCGGCGAAGATGCGTTGCAGGCGCGACGCCGGATAAGCCAGCGGTGTAGTGGTTGCTGGCGCGTCGAACGCGATCCAGTGCGGCACGCCCGCCGGGGCCACCTGCAATCGGTCAGCGGGCGCCACGCGAGTGCGAACGGGTTCGCCACAGGCCAGGCAGATGCGGGCGTCGCCGCGCAGCTTCGATCCGCAAGATTCGCAGGTCATCGGTTCTCCTAACTGCTAGATTCGGCATCCGGCGATTCGAACCAAAGTGCGTGTCGCATTGGCGCTGTGGCGATGTGGTAGACTGGCGGTGTGGCAACCAAGGTGACGATGAGTAAGACTGGCCGGATCACGCTCCCCGCGGAGATTCGGCGTGCGCTGGACCTCGACGGCGAGGCGGAGTTCCTCGTTGAAGCGTCGGAGCAAGGTGAAGGCATTCTCCTCCGGCCTGTGGTGACGATGCTGCGCGAGGACGCGTGGGCGTACACAGCAGAAGAGTTGGCGAGCATCCGCCGGGGGCTTGATGATGTTCGAGAGGGACGCGTCCGGCCCGCGGATGAGGCGTTTTTCCGTAGCCTGGCGGATGTTGCGGAGGAGTGAACTTCGAGTCACTCACGTTCACCGACGAGTATTTCAGGGACTTTGCTGTACGCGCCGGCGGTTCGAAACAAAGTGTGCGTCACATTGGCGCTGTGGCAATGTGGTAAGCTGGTGCTATGGCAACGAAAGTGACGATGAGCAAGTCTGGCCGGATCACGCTCCCTGCGGAGATTCGGCGCGCGCTGGACCTCGACGGCGAGGCGGAGTTCCTCGTTGAAGAGTCGGAGCAAGGCGAAGGCATCCTCCTCCGGCCCGTGGTGACGATGCTGCGCGAGGACGCGTGGGCGTACACAGCAGAGCACCGCAACCGGCTTGAGCGCGCCATCGAGGACTCTCGAGAAGGACGCATACGTTCGCTCACTGAAGAACAACTCGATGAATTGCTCGCTGCACAGTAGTGAGTGAGTACCTCCAAAGTCTCGACTTCACACTCCAGTTCCTCGATGACCTCCTGAACAACCGCTTCAGTGCCTCCGAGCGGCACGCCGTGAAAAAGGCTCTCGAACTCCTCGACGCTAATGAACGCCACCCTTCGCTCAGGGTGCATCGACTCCACGGCGACGAGCGGGGGTACTGGACCTGCTACGTTACAGCCTCGATTCGGATCACATTTGAACGCCGCGCCGAGGGCCGGAAACACCTGCTGACTCTCATCCGGCATTACGATCGATAGTTCAATGGAGGATTGATACATGAACTTCCACCTGACTCCCGAACAGAGCGCCTTCCAGGCCGAAGTCACGCACTTCATCGAGCAGGACCTGCCGGCCGGGTGGGATGGTGAGCGGGGGTCGCTCACGGAGCGGCTGACGATCGAGCGCGAAGTGATGAAACGGCTTGCGGCGAAGCACTGGCTCGCGCTGCCGTGGCCGAAGGAGTTCGGTGGCCTCGGCGCCTCGCCAATGCAGCAACTTATCTTCAACGAGCAGATGGCGTATCACGGTGTCCCAGGGACGATAAACATGGGCGTCGCCTGGGTTGGCCCTGTGGTGATGCTGTACGGCCGGGACGACCAGAAGCAGCAGTACCTGTCGCGCATCGCCGACGGAACCGACCTCTGGTGCACGCTGTACAGTGAACCCGGCGCCGGGAGTGACCTTGCCGCAATGCAGACGCGCGCGGTCCGCGACGGCGACGACTACATCATCAACGGACAGAAGATCTGGACCTCGTTCGGTCACTATGCCGACTGGGGCTGGCTGGCGGCGCGCACCGACCCGGACGCTCCGAAGCACAAGGGCATCTCAACGTTCGCCATCAAGATGGACACGCCGGGCATCACGGTGCGCCCACTCGTGAATATGGCCGGGACGCACGAGTTCAACGAGATCTTCTTCGAAGACGTGCGCGTTCCCGCCACGAACCTGGTCGGCGAGGAGAACCGCGGCTGGTACAACGTTGCGGTTGGCCTCGACTTCGAGCGCTCCTCGATCGGCGCGACGTCGAACTCGCGGCGGCAGGTCGATGACCTCGTGCGTTACCTCCGGGAGAACAAGCCGCGCGTCGACCCGGCGGTCAAGCACCGGCTGATCGATGAGGCGATTGGCGTCGCGCTATTGCGGAACATGGCCTACTACATCGCCTCGCACCAGGAGAAGACTGGCATCGCACCGACGCGCGAGTCGCAGATGGCAAAGCTCTTCGGCGCCGAACTCCAGCAACGGATCGCGGCCACCGCATTGCAGATCTTCGGGATGGAGGGGCAGGCCGCGAGGGACGGCTCGAAGGCTGCTCCCTACCAGTACAGCCTGCTCCGAAGTGTCGCGAACACGATCGAAGGCGGGACCAGCGAGATTCAGCGGTCAGTCATTGCGACGCGCGGCCTCGGCTTGCCGCGGGAGTGATGGCCATGACGACGCCTCACCGGCAAGTTCGATATGGGTGAACTTCGCGATGTCCGTGCTACCGATGCAATCAATGCGTTCGTCAAGGCTGGCGGCCAAGCCCGGAGTGGGAGGGGTTCGCATGTGAACATCAAGATGCCGAACGGGGTCATTTTGACGTTCGCCATTCATCGGAGCGCAGTGAAGGTTGGTATCCTACGAGCCATGATCAAGAAAAGTGGGGTCTCGGAAGAGGAGTTCCTTCAATTTCTTGGGAGGCGTGGACGATGAACTACTCCGTTGTGATCCACGACGCCGAAGAGGGTGGGTTTTGGGCCGAAGCGCCCGCCCTCGAAGGCTGCTATGCCCAGGGCGAAACGATAGACGAGACGCTGGATGACATGCGCCGTGCCATTGAGTCCCACCTTGCGTTTCTCGTCGACGACGGCCAGGAGATCCCGGCCGACACTGCGATTCGGCTTGCGACGGTAAGCGCCGTAGCTCCACCCGCGGCATAGCGGTGCCCCGCCAATCACCAACGAGCGAACGCGGCCGCCCCTTAACTCGCTTTGCGCGCCCGGGCGCCTGCAGCGGCGTTGGCCTTGCGCTTGGCGAAGGCTGCCTTGCCACGCGCACTCCGTTCGAGCAGTTTGCGGTTGGCCTCTTCCCGCTCCGCCTGGGGGCGTGGCGGCGGCATCTTCTCCGGATCAAGCGTGTTCGAGGTGTAGCTGCAGTTCGGGTAGTTCCAGCACGCGTAGAACGTGCCTCGCTTCCCCGTGCGCGCGGTCTTCTCGACAAGCTGACCCGTCTCCGGTTCTTCTGGGCAGGCGACACCGACGGGCACACCGCCACGGAAGTCGCAAGCGCCTGATTCGCGGTTGACGCAATCCACGTACGCGCCGTACGGGCCGGCCTTTTGCACGAGGGCGCCGCCATCCTTCGGGCAGCGGTAGCTGATTGGCCGGGGCGCCGCGACCACGAGCGGCTGTCCATCCGGGCCCATGGGCAGGGAGTTGCTGCACTCGGGGTAGCGCGGGCAGGCGAAGAACTTGCCGTTGCGGCCCCACTTAATCACAAGGTTCGCCTGCTCGCAGACGTTGCAGCGGATGTTGGTCTCTTCCTGTTGCTTCTCCGCCGAGGACTCAGCGCCGTCGAGTTGGCCCTTGAACTCCGGCCAGAACTGCCGCAGGACGGAGTCGTAATCCCGCTCGCCCGAAGCGACCTCGTCGAGTTCTTTCTCCATCTCGCCCGTGAACGGCACATCGACGTACTTCTTCATGTGCTGCTCGAGGAGATCGTGCACGATGAAGCCCAGTTCCTGGGGCACGAGTTGGCGGCCCTGGCGCTCGACGTAGTCGCGCTTCATCACGGTCTGGACGATGCTCGCGTACGTGCTCGGACGGCCGATACCTTCCTCTTCGAGCGCTTTCACCAGCGAGGCTTCCGTGTAGCGGGGCGGTGGTTCGGTCTGGTGGCGGCGCTGTTCGACCGAACGGCGCGTGAGGACGTCGCCCTGGGCGAGCTCGGGCAGCGCCGCGACGGCGGCTTCTTCGTCGTCATCCCCGTGACTGTCGTTGGCATCGACGCCGTAGGCCTTCAGGTGGCCTTCGAACACCAGCGAACTGGCGCTCGCGCGGAAGGTTCCGGCAACTGTCCCGCCATCGCGCGCCTGCACTTCGACAGTCATCGTGGCGTAGCGCGCATCCGACATCTGGCTGGCTGTGAACCGCTGCCAGATGAGCTGGTAAACGCGGAACTGGTCGGCGCTGAGGCTGCGGCGCATGCTCTCGGGAGTGGCTGATGGGTTCGTCGGGCGGATAGCTTCGTGCGCTTCCTGGGCGCCCTTCGAGCGGGTCGCGTAAACCCGCTCTTTCTCCGGGACGAAGTCGCCACCCCACTGCCCGGCAACCCACTCACGCGCCTGGCGCCTGGCGAGAGGCGAGATGTTCACCGAGTCGGTTCGCATGTAGGTGATGAGGCCGGACTGGCCGCCAACGCCTTCGTAGAGTTCCTGGGCGATACCCATGGCTCGCGCCGAACTCATCCCCAGGCGGTTCACGGCCGCCTGCTGGAAGGTACTCGTGGTGAACGGCGGCGCCGGGCTGCGCTTCTTCTCGCCTTTCGTCACGCTGGTGACCACGAACTCCGAACGGCTGAAGGTGGTGGTCAGGCCGGTCGCGATGTCCTCATTCGGGATCGCAGGGCCAGCCGCCCGGAACGGCGGGCGCATCGATGACCCGCGAACCATGGCCGGGAAGTTCGCCAGTTCGGCTTCGAAGCCGCGGCCGCCTTTTTCGAGCCCGGCATGAATCGACCAGTACTCGACCGGAACGAACGCGCGGATCTCCTTCTCGCGCTTCACGATAAGGCCGAGAGCCACGCTCTGGACGCGGCCGGCGCTGGCGCCCCGGCTCACCTTCTTCTGCACGAACCAGGTAAGGGGGAAGCCGATGAGCCTGTCGAGCACGCGGCGCGCCTGCTGCGCATCGACGAGGTCCATGTCGATCTTCCCCGGCTCGCGCCGTCCGTGCTCGAGGGCGGCGCCGCCGCCGGACGCCTCCGCGAACGCCGCCTCGATGGCCGGCCGGGTGATCTCGTGGAAGACCACGCGAGTCACCTTGTCGTCGGGGATGCTGGCAGCTTCCTTGATATGCCAGGCGATCGCTTCACCCTCGCGGTCGGGGTCGGTCGAGAGGAAGACCTTGCGTGCATGCTTCGCCGCTTCCGCGATGTCCTTCACGATGTCCGATTTGTCGACACCGCGCTTCTTGTCCTTCACAAGGACGTACTTCGGGCGGAAGTCGAGTTTGTCCACGTCCTCCACGCCGTAGCCGTAAGGCGGCAGGTCCCGAATGTGGCCGACCGAGGCGATGACCTCGTACTGGTCGCCGAGGATGTTCTTGACGGTGCGCGCCTTGGTCGGCGATTCGACGATGACGAGGTTCGGCGAATGACTGCCGCGGCTGCGCGGCGCCGGTTCGGACGAATCAAGGGCGCGGCGGGCACGTGGAGCTGCCGGGCGCTTGGAGGCGGCCTTCTTCGCCCGCGCCGCGGGCTTCTGAGGAGTGATAGTTGCCAACGAAACAAAACCTTTCGCCGGTGTAGTTCGACCGGCGCGTTTTTCGAGAGTAGAGAGCGCCTTCGGACTGTGTCTAGTGGCAAGGCCCCGAAGGGGCCTGCGCGCGTAAGGCGCGCTCACGCCCGCGCGTAGGTCATCGGCCCCGACGATCGGACTCGTCCTTCAAGTTCGAGGATCTGCAGAGAGGCGCTCACTTCGGCGATCGGCAGGCCTGCTGCTCGCGCGACTTCGTCGACGTGCAACGGCCCCGATTCGAGTAAACGGAGCAGCGGATGCCCGTCGGTGGGCGGCGAAGCCTTCCGCTTTGGAACTACAGGTTCGGTGGTCTGCGCGCGAGGCGGCGCCTGTCGCGGGGATTCGAAGGGCATGGCCGGCTGGACGCCCGCGCCGAGGAGATTGAGCTCCTGGCAGAGTTGCTCCGGTGTCGCCACCAGCTTCGCGGTGTTCTCGCGGATCAGCTGGTTCGTGCCCTGGCTCTGGCGAGAGAAGATGCTGCCGGGGATAGCGAAGACGTCGCGGCCCTGCTCGAACGCCCAGTTGGCGGTGTGGAGCGCTCCGCTCCCCTCGCCCGCTTCGATGAGCAGCGTGGCCCGCGCCAACCCGGAGAGGATGCGGTTGCGGCGTGGAAAATAGTCTCGTCGCGCGGGAATGCCGACCGGGTACTCGCTGACGAGGCAGCCGCTCTCGATGATCCGCTCAGCGAGGCCCGCATTCTCGCGCGGGTAGACCTGGTCGATCCCGCCCGCGAGGACCGCTACGGTTGGCGCGCTGTTCTCGATGGCCACGCGGTGGGCGATGGCGTCCACGCCGCGCGCGAGGCCGCTGATGATGGCGACTCCCGCATGTGCCAGTGCGGCGCAGAAGTGCTCCGCGGCCTGGCGGCCATAGGGGGTGACGTGCCGGGTGCCGACAACCGCGACGGCCTGGTCGAACTGCGGGCCGGCCGCTCCGCGAACGAAAATCACCGGCGGACTCTGGGGGATGTCGCGAAGGTTCGCGGGGTAGCCTTCATCGAGCCAGGTGAGGGCGTAGGCGCCGTGCTCCGCCATCAGCGCCAGTTCGCGCTCACCGTCGAACGACGCTCGCGCCTTGATCGCGGCCCGAACGTACTGCGCTTCGATCCCTGCGCTTGCCAGCTGATCCGATGACGCCCGCCAGGCGGCTTCGACCGTCTGGAACCGTGCGAGGAGGAGCGCGAAGTTCGTCGCTCCGAGGCCCGCCCGGCGCAGCGCCAGCCAGTATGCCAGGTCGGGATGCTGCTCCACGCGGGGAACTGTACACGGTTCGCCGGCGATGTCGCAGGTCAGGCTGTCAGCGCCGTTCCTTCGGGCGCCGACGGGGTTTGAGGGCGAATGATCGCCCGGGCCGCGAAGGCGCGAGGATCCGGGTTGGCGTCGATTCGCGGCGCTGCCGGCTCGCGTGTGGCAACGGCGAGTGCGGTCCACTCGCGGAGGAGTGCCTGGGCGACCTCTTCGGCAGACGGGTGGTAGGCGTTCGCCCGAACAAGCCGGCGAAGCTCCAACACGCGCCGGGTGCGGTCATCGAAGGCGACTGGCTCGCCCTGGTTGCTATCGCGTGTCGTGCTGGTGTTCGTCACGGCGCTGGCCTCCTCAACGGGTTACATCTTTGTTGACGACCGGTTGCGAGCGGACTTGAGGGGTTCTAACGGGGTTCTGTCGGTTTCTTCACAAACCGGATGGAGGGTTACTCCTGAGCCGGAAAGCTCAGGTTCAGCGCAGGTCACGGCCGAGGAAACGAGGAAAGGCCGCGGCGGCGACGGCAACACTCAGGACGAGCGCAGGGACGACGGCCACCCAGGTCGGCCCGGTGATCATGAGGTTCTGCTTGAGGAACCAGTGCCACGGTGTCAGGTAGCGAAGCGCCTCAGGCGCGTCGACTGCCGAGAAGAGCCCGAGCAGCATGTAGCCACCCGCGGCGACGGCGCTGGCGACCGCGATCGCGGGCGACTTTCGCCCAGACCACGCACCGGCGGCGAACGCGATGGACGCGTGCAACATCGCGAGCGCGCCACATCCGATGCAGGCCGCCGCGAGTCCGGTCCGGCTCACTCCATCGAGTGCGCCGAACAGTGCACAGAAGGCAAAAACCGCAACGAGCAGGATGACCGTATGCGCGGCAATCACTATTGCAAGCGCGACGAACCGGTTGATGAGAAATCGCGCGCGACTGACCGGGTAGGAGAGCAGGAACTCGGCCGAGCCGTCTTCCTCGGCGCCACCCACCGCTCCTGCCCCGATGGCGATCGCGAGTACGAGCAGCAGGATGGGGGCCACTGTCGAGAACAGTTGCGCCTGGAGGTAGCCCGCAGCCGAGCCTATGGATACCCCTGACTCGATGCCGAACATCGCCTGGAGGGCCGGCGGGAGGTCGGCGAGGGTCTGGTCGAGGTCGTCCTTGCCTTTCAGCCCCGGGAAAAACGCGAGGTTGATGACCACCATCGCGATGATGCCCAGCGCCCACCAGGCATCCGCGCGCCAGCGATCGAAGATGAAGCGACGAATGTGGATCATCCCGCCGCTCCTTGTTGGCCCGACTCGTAGAACGCCCGGAAGATCTCGGCGAGGTCGTCGCCGGGAGTCTCGATGCGCGTCACGGTGAGCTTCGCGGCAGCCTTGAGCACCGGGTCGACGCTCCCTTCGACGATGACGACGAGGTCGTGAGCTTCGGCCCGGGCCTCCACCACGCCGGGGAGTGCTGCGAACGCGGCCGGTTCGAACGGACCTTCCACCCGGAAGACGATGTGGTGGCGCGCCCGGGCACGGAGTTGCTCCATCGTCGCCACGGTCGCGAGGCGTCCGGCGCGGATAATGGCGACGCGGCCGGCCAATGCTTCGACCTCCGGCAGCATGTGCGAACAGAGGAACACGGTCGTTCCCCGGGCGACCGCTTCGCGCACGAGGTCTCGAAACTCGTCCTGGAGCAGCGGGTCGAGCCCGGAGGTCGGCTCATCGAGGATGAGCAACTCCGGGCGGTGCATGAATGCCTGGAGGATGCCGATTTTCCGCCGGTTACCGGTCGAAAGGCGCCCCGACGGCCGCGAGAGATCCAGGCCGAAGCGCTCCGCGAGGGCGTGCGCGAACGGGCGGTCGACGCCGCCCCGGATGCCGCCGAAATAGTTGATGACGTCGTTCCCTGAGTACCGGCGGTCGATCTTGAGGTCGGCCGGGAGGTAGCCGATGCGCCGGCGCAGGCCGGGATTGCGGACATCGTGGCCGAGCACCGAGAGCGTGCCCGATGTGGGCCGCAGGAAGTCCAGCAGCATGCGGATTGTGGTCGTCTTGCCCGCGCCGTTGGGGCCGAGGAAGCCGAAGACTTCGCCGCGCTCAACTGCCAGGTCGAGCTGGTTCACAGCCACGAGTTCGCCGAACGCTTTCGTGAGGCCGTGCGTTTCGATTGCTGGGCTGGTCATGGTCACCACGTATCGGCGTGAAGTCTGTACCCGCCGGGACGGCGACTCAAGGTACGGGAGTGGCCCCTAGTTCGTTTACGAAACAGAATCCGTTATGGCTCCTGCGGCGGCGCACAAGACAGCGGAAGCGTTCCTCGACGCGTATCTGCGCGAGCTTTCCGCTGTCGGCAACCGGTCGCCGTACACCATTCGCAACTACCGGAGCGACATCGGCAGTTATCTGCAATGGTGCGCCGAACGGGGACTTGAGCCACTGCGAACCACTCGTGCGCTGTTCCGCGAATACCTGACCGAACTGAAGGAATCCGGGATGGTGGCCGCTTCGATTACACGGCGCACGAGCACCGTCCACGGTTTCTACAAGTACCTCCTGCAGGAGGGCGCCACCGAGCGCGACCTCCTCTACGGAGTTGCTCTGCCGAAGCGACCGAAGCGGCTGCCGAAGGTGCTCGACCCCGCCATGCTCGATGCGCTGCTGAATCAGCCGGACCCCGGGACGCCCGCCGGGCTGCGTGACCGCGCGATGTTCGAACTGCTCTACGGCGGGGGCCTCCGCATCTCCGAGTTGGTCTCGCTCGACCTCGGACAGGTCGATCTCGGCGAGGGCGAGGCGATCATCCACGGGAAGGGTTCGAAAGAGCGGGTGGTTCTCTTCGGCGAACCGGCGATGCAGGCGCTCGAACGCTACCTCGAAAGCGGCCGCCCGGCGCTTCACGCGGCCGGTTCTGGTCGGGTTGGCCGGGAACGAAGCCCGGCGCTTTTCCTCAACCGGTTTGGCGGACGGCTGACGGCGCGGTCGGTGCAGTCGCTGATCAAGCGCCACGCCCTCGCGGCGGGTGTCCCGGCCGATGTGCATCCCCACCTGCTCCGCCACTCGTTCGCGACGCACCTCCTCGATGGTGGCGCCGACCTGCGCATCGTGCAGGACTTGCTGGGTCATAGTTCGGCGAACACCACCCAGATTTACACGCACGTGAGCCAGGCTCGCCAGGCGCAGGTCAGCGCGGCGGCCTGGGAGAAGCTTGCCGAACAGGCGCTGGAGGGCCCCCGCCGCGGCCGCCGCACGCGCTCAGCGTGAGGAACTCGTTCGACAATCGTTCCTTCGCACCCGAAAATCCGACACGGGTGAATCGTGAATCTGCTCCTTGTCCACGGGCCGAACCTCAACCTCCTCGGTGAACGGAAGCCGGAGGTGTATGGACGCACCACGCTGCTCGACATCGAATCCGACGTGGCGGCGGCGGCCGGAGCGCGTGGCGCGGCGGTGCTCTGCTTCCAGAGCAATCACGAAGGCGCGCTTATCGATTTTCTCCATGACCACCGCAAGCTTGCGGACGGAGTTGTGATCAACGCCGGCGCCTACACGCACACGTCGGTCGCGCTGCGCGATGCCATCGAGGCGATCGTGCTCCCGGTGGTCGAGGTACACATTTCGAACACGCACGCTCGCGAAGGGTTCCGCCACCGGTCGCTGATCTCACCGGTCTGCCTCGGCCAGGTCACGGGACTCGGGCGAGACGGGTACACACTCGCGACGAACCTCCTGCTCGACCACCTCACCGGCGCCGGGTAGGGCGAAACCGCACGCAAGGCGTCCATTTCCGCCGAATGGGTGATGCTCGAGACGGTTTCGACCGATAGGATTTTCGACATCGCGAAGATTTCGCGTGGGAGCGCTGCTTGACGGGGATTCCAGCCGTTGCCAGCCCTTCGGTTCCGCCCTGGGTTAGCCACGTGTCGCGCCGCGCGGGGTGGTTCGCGGTCGACATGCTCGTCTTCATCGCGCTCTTTTTCCTGTACTTCCTCGGCCGTGGCCTTCCGAGTGACCGGGTCGATCTCGCGACATCGAACGCTTTTCGCATCGTGGATTTCGAACGGTCATTAGGCGTCTTCCTCGAACCTTCGTGGCAGCAGGCGGCAATCGGCAACGAGCGCCTCGTCACCCTCGCGAACTTCACCTACCTGAACCTGCACATGCCGCTGCTCGCCGGGCTCGGGTTTGCCTTCTTCGTAGCCGATGCGCGGAAGCACCGGGTCATACGCAACGCCATCCTCATCTCGGCCTTTCTCGCGCTGCCGATCTACGCGGCGTTCCCGGTCACACCCCCGCGACTGATGGGCAGTGCCGGCTATCCGATGGGCGTGTTCGACACCATCCCCGACGACGTGCGTTCGAAGCCGGGCGCGCTCGCCAACTGGTACGCGGCGGTCCCTTCGTACCACTTTGGCTGGATTTCCCTGGCCGTTGCGGGAGTCTGGTGGACGTGGAAGCCGGTGGTAGTGCGAGTTGGCGCGGTCGCGTTCGGGGCCCTGATGTGGTGGGCGATCGTGGTCACGGGCAACCACTACTTCACCGATATGGTTGCCGGGGCGGTCATGGTGTCGGTGTCGTTTGCCATCGCGGTCGCCTTCGAACGGTGGACCGAACGGAACCCTGACCGGGTTGCGCGCTTCACGGTCCGCGCCGGTCCGCTGCGGCTGCCGTTCTGAGCCGTTCGGGGTCCGGGTTCGAGCCGGGGAGCGAATTGTGTTCGGTTTTGATTGACAGCCCATGGAAGGTGGCGAAAGAATCCTCGTGCTTCAAACAAGGAGGAGCCCCACCGAATGAAAGCTGCCGTGCTGTATGCGCCAAACCAGCCACTCGTCATCGAGAACGTCGAAACTGACGAACCGCAGGCCAACGAAGTCCTGATCAAAACCGCCGCGACCGGCGTTTGCCACTCCGACCTGCACTTCATGGAAGGCAAGTGGATGTACCCCATGCCCGTTGTCCTCGGACACGAGTCCGCGGGCGTGGTCGAGAAGGTCGGTCCCGGGGTGACCAACGTGAAGCCCGGCGACCGCGTGGTCGTGGCGTTCGTGCAGTCGTGCGGCTCATGTGAGCGGTGCACCACGGGCCGCCCGGCGCTCTGCTCCGAAGGCCAGTCGCTCAACCGCATGGGCCGCCTGAAGCTCAATGGCCAGCCGGTCTTCCAGTTCGCCGGTGTCTCGGGCTTCGCCGAGTACCAGCTCGTCAGCAACAAGGCCTGCGTCCACGTTCCCGATGGCGTGCCGATGGAGGTCGCCGCGCTCGTCGGTTGCAGCGTGATGACTGGCGTCGGCGCGGTCACCAACACCGTGAAGCTCCAGGTCGGCCAGACCGTCGCCGTCATCGGGTGCGGTGGCGTTGGCCTGAACATCATCCAGGGCGCTCGCCTGGCCGGCGCGTCGCGCATCATCGCGGTCGACCTCATGGAGTCGAAGCTGGCCGCGGCGAAGGAGTTCGGCGCGACCGACGTCGTCGACGCTTCGAGCGGCGACGCTGTCCAGCAGGTCATGCAGATGACCGGTGGCGGAGTCGACTACGCATTCGAAGCGATCGGCCTGATGAAGACCGCGCAGCAGTGCTGGGAGATGGCGCGCCGCGGCGGCCAGGCCGTCGTGGTCGGCATGCTCCCGCTTGCCGAGCAACTCACGCTTTCGAACGCCGGGATGTCGTTCCTCGGCGAGAAGGGCATCATCGGCAGCTACTACGGCTCGACCCGCCAGACGTACGACATGCCATGGCTGATGGAGCTGTACCGCCAGAAGCGGCTGAAGATCGACGAGCTCATCTCGCGCAAGTACGAACTGGGCCAGATCAACGAGGCGTACGAAGCGCTCAAGGGCGGCGAAGTGAACCGCAGCGTCGTCACCTTCTAACGTCCAGCCCGCCCTGACATACCCAACGGCCCGCCACCTGGCGGGCCGTTTCGGTGCATAAACGTATCGCCGCCTTTACCGCACACGTGTCAAAGTCTTCACCAACCGGGCCGGATCAAATCTCCTTCAAAGAAACCGCCGGGACACTGACTGCGCTGGCGCCGGCATTGCCATGCGCACGGCAAACAAAACGAGGAGCACTTCATGGGGAATCGAAAGGTGATGCTTGGCGCCGCGGGTGGCGTCGTGGTGGTCGCGGCGGTGGCCGTGTTCGCGGTCTGGTTCTTCCTTATCCGCAGCGACGAACCGGCTGAGGTTAGCCTCGAAGCAGCGGTGAACTCGCTCAGCACGCCGACGACGGCCGCGGGCGGTTCGACTCCCGCGAGTGGCGCGGCATCGCCCACCGCATCGGGCAACGCCAGCACGCCCGGCCTCGCCGGGACGTGGACGCCCGATGCGACGAAAGACAACTTCCTTGGCTATCGCGTGGTCGAAGAGCTCGCTCGCGTTGGCACGGCGACGGCCGTCGGCCGCACATCTGGCGTTACCGGGACTGTCACGCTGACCGAGACGCAGGTCACGGCGGCGACGATCACCGCGGACCTGACGAAGCTGAAGAGCGACAACAACATGCGTGACGGGCAGCTTCGGAACCAGGCGATCGAGACGAGCAAGTTCCCCAACGCGACGTTCGTGCTCGCGGCGCCGATGGCACTGCCCGCGAACCTCGCCGGCGGCCAGGCGGCCGAGGTGACGTTGAATGGCAAGCTCACCCTTCACGGGGTAACGAAGGACATCAGCGTGCCCGCGAAGGCCCAACTGAAGGATGGCTCGCTCGTGATCGTCGGCTCCGTCGACATCAAGTTCGCGGATTATGACATCGAGAAGCCGCGCGGCGCCTCGGTGCTCAGCATCGAAGACCACGGCGTGATGGAACTCCAGCTGATCCTGAAGAAGTCCTGACGCCCAGACTGGACGAACGATAAAAGGCCCCGGCGACTGTGCCGGGGCCTTCGCACTTGTGGATTCCGGACGTTCAGGCGGGCTTGACGGCGGTGACATTCGCCGAGGCGAGGCCGGCGCCCTTCTGGTACTCGGTTGTCACAGAGACCACGCTGGCGAAGCCGGCTTCACGGATCTTCGCAAGGTAGTCCCGCTCTTCAAGTGCGCCGCTGATGCAGCCGGCCCACTTCTCCATGTCATCCTTGATGTCCTGTGGGACAGGCTTCATCCAGACGATATCGGACACCTGCAGGCGTCCACCGGGGCGCAGGACGCGGAACGCTTCGCGGAATACCTGGTCCTTGTCGGGCGAGAGATTGATGACGCAGTTCGAAATGATGACGTCGACCGAGTTGGAATCGACCGGCAGGTTTTCGATCTGGCCGTGGCGGAACTCCACATTCGTTGCGCCAACCTTGCCGAGGTTCCGGTTGGCGAGCGCGATCATCTCCGGCGTCATGTCGACGCCGATCACCTTGCCGTCGCCGACCATCTTTGCGGCGAGGAAGCAGTCGATGCCACCGCCGGAGCCAAGGTCGAGGACGGTTTCGCCTGGCCGGAGAACCGAGATCGCGGTCGGGTTGCCGCAACCGAAGGCGACGTCGGTGACCGTGGCGGGCAGGTCGGCGATGTTCGTGTCGCGATAGAGGCTCGCGATCCGGGAGACCTGGTCGTCGGTGGTGGCGTCCGTGCCGCAGCAGCTGTTCGAAGAGTCGGCCGCGGGAGTGCAACATGACGAGGCGGCCGGCGCCGGGCCGCAACAGCTCGACGGTTCGACCAGGGTCAACGACAGGTCGTCCGCGTCGAGCACCGGGCGGACGCGCGTGCCGTAGGACTGTGCGACTTCACTGCGGATCTCGTCGCTTGTTCGGGTAGACATTGGGAACCTCCTGCATCGACTATTTACGATGACTCGCCCATCGTAAAAACACGATGGTTGTCTCGTCAAGGGTTTTTTTGGACAATAGCAGGGATGAAAGAGATTGCGGGACTGACGACCGACGAAGAGCGAGCGGCGGCGTTGTTTCGCGCGCTCGGGAACCCTGCCCGCGTGCGCATCGTTCGTGAACTCGCGCAGCGCCGGGCGTGCGCGACGGGTGACTTCGTGAACCTGCTACCGCTGGCGCAGTCGACGGTCTCGCAGCACCTCAAGGTGTTGAAGGACGCGGGCATCATCCAGGGCGTGCTCGAAGGCGGCGACGCGTGCTACTGCCTGACGCCGGACGCCGTGCGCTGGCTTTCCGCCTTCACGTTCGAACTGTGCTGCCCTTCCGATGCGGCAGCTGGCGCGAGTTGCGCGGATTGCTAGTCTGCCCGCGTCGCCCCTGGCGACTCCCGGAGTAGCTCGTACACGAATCCCGCGAGCACGGCGCCGGCAATCGGGCCGACCCAGTACACCCAGTGTGCATCCCAAACGCCGGCGGCGACGGCCGGGCCGAAGCTGCGCGCCGGGTTCAGCGAAGCGTTCGCTACCGGCCCCCAGCCGATGGCGGCGAAGCCCACGTATCCGCCAATCGCGACCGCGGCGAGTTCGCCCTGCGCGCGTGAGTCGGTGGCCACCGCGAACACGATGAACCCGAGAAAGAACGTCAGGATAAACTCGGACCAGAGCGCGGCATCCGTTCCACCAATGCGTGGCACGGTCGCGCCGGCGTCGCCCTTCGACCCGACGATGGCGACGATAGCGAGGCCGGCCAGCACCGCGCCGATGACCTGGGCCGCGACGTAACCAGCCGCGCGGCGAGTGCTCAGCCTGCGCTGTGCGAGCATCGCGATGGTGATTGCCGGGTTAATGTGGCAGCCAGAGATGTGGCCGATCGCGAACACCATCGCAATCACGATGAGGCCGAAGCTGATCCCGACACCGACCGTGCCGATTGCGCCGCCGCTGGCCGCATCGACCGCTGCGGCGCCAGGACCGGCGAACACCAGCGCAAACGTGCCGAGTGCTTCGGCCAGGAACGGAGCGAGCGCCGGACGCCAGGCGGTCATCGACCGGGAACCTTAGACGTCACGGCGCTCACAGGCCACGCGAGGGTGGTCGATTAGTCCTTCGAGCAGGCGAGGACGGGGTCGTAATCCGGGATGTCGGTGATCTTCTCAGTCGGCTGAATCCAGGCCACCTTGCCGTGCTTGTCGACAACGATGACGACGCGGTTCGCGATCATGCGAGGTTCGATGGCGACGCCGTACTTCTTCGCGGTCTCGCCGAGCGGGTGGAAGTCACTGAGGACGGGGAAGTCGACGCCGAGTTCCTTTTTCCACGCAGCCTGGGCCCAGGCGCCATCGCTCGAGATGACGACCGGTACGGCGCCCTGCGAAGCGAACTCGGCGCGCTTCTTCTCGATGAGCGGCAGCTGGTTGCTGCACACCGGCGAGAACGCGGCGGGGACGAAGTTGATGATGACGGCGTTCTTCCCGGCGTAGTCGCTGAGCTTGAACTTGTCGCCGGTGGGGCTGGAAGGCAGTTCGAAGTCGGGGGCGTCGTCGCCTACCTTCAGCGTTGCGGTTTCAGACACGATGCGGCACTCCTTGTGAAATTGGGGTTGATCCCACCTTAGCAGCCGACCCCGCACCGGCGTCCACCGGGCCTGTCCGCGCTTAACGCCAGGGAGCGGCTACTCCGCTGACCACGATGGTGTGCGCTTCTCCGCGAACGCGGTCATCCCTTCGAGCGCTTCGGGCGAGGCGAAGAACTTCGCAGAGAGTTCGCCCATTGCCGCGAAGCCGTCGTGCAGGCCCATGGCGGGCACGTCGCGCACCAGCCGCTTGGCTCCCGCGAGCGCACCCGGGGCGCCCTTGCGCAACATCGCGACGTAGCGGGCAACTTCGGCGTCGAGTTGTTCAGCGGGCACGGCGGAGTTGAGCAGGCCCAATTCGAGGGCGCGGTGGCCATCGAACGGTTCGCCCGTGAGGAACAGTTCCATCGCGTCGCGGAGCGTGAGCTTTCGGAGCAGGACAACGGAAATCAGCGCAGGGATGACCCCGATGCGCACTTCGTTCACCGCAAATGACGCCGCGTCGACTCCGATGGCGATGTCGCAAGCGCCGATAAGGCCCATGCCGCCAGCCCGGGCCGCGCCGTTGATCCGGCCAATGACCGGCTTCGGCGACTCCCACATCAGTTCGAGGATCGGCGCCAGCGCGCCCGGGCCGGTCTGCCCGCCCAACTGGTTCGCCTCGCGCTGCTCTTTCAGGTCGGCGCCGCTGCAAAACACCGTGCCTGTAGCGGTCAGGATAATGACGCGGGCGTCGTCCCGTTCGATGGCCGAGCGGAGGGCGGCGTCCAGTTCCGCCGTGAGTTGGCGCGAGAGCGCGTTGCGGTTCGCCGGTGAGTCGAGCGTGATGGTCGCGACGCCGCTCTCGACAATGAGTGAGACCAGGGTGTTCATTGCGCATTCTCCTTCGCGAATTCGCCGGGCTGGCGGCCGTCCCCGGGAGGCCCCGCGAACGCCTGGGCGATCTCCATCCACTCGGTTGCGACCGGCCCGCGAACTTCGAGTCCGGTGTCGGCCACGTGCCGCCGCCGCGTCACCACCCGGCAAAAGTCGGTCGCGGAGCCGCGAACGACGTTCTCGCTGCTTTCGTCGCCGAGTTCCCAGGTGGCGCCCGACGGCGCCAGCAGCGATACCCGGACGGGGGCGGTTGGCGGCGTCAGCCCGCGATTCGTGTAGCTGTACGGCTTCGCCCGTACGCCGATGAAGGCGACGTGCCGCAGCCGGTCGGTGTCGGGGCGCGGGATCTCCACAACATCGACGACGTCGAGGCCGTGCGACCACGTTTCCATCAGCCGGGCGGTGATGAACGAGACGGCCGACATGGCCGGGCCGGCCCACGGCACCCGTTGAGAGGCATCCAGCGTCCCGGCCGCGCTGACAAGGTCGCGGGCGCTGCTTCTCCAGCGGTCCAACAACTCCGGCGCTGGCAGATTCCTGGCGACGGCGAGATAGGCGTCCTCGCGGTTCTCCGGCCGGCGGAGACTGCTCTGGAACTCCCCCGGAGCGCGGATAGCGAGCGTTGCCAGTTCATCGAAGTGCGCGAGATGCGCCACCTGGTCGCGCACGCTCCAGCCGGGGGCATGCGTGGGCAGTTCCCACGATGCCCGGGGAAGGCGGGTCAGCACCGCTTCGAGCGCAGCCTGTTCGGCGGCAAGGTCGTCGACGACAGATTCGAGAATCGAGGCCATGGGCGGACTCTACGCGAATTCGCGAGGTGACCGTGGGTGGCGCCGGCCCGGCGAATCTGTCAGGCTTGATGTGCTCGAAATTCAGAACTCAGGGGGCAACTCGTATGAAACTGCTTACTCGGCTCTTCGCGCCCACCTCGGTGGCCTTCGCGCACTGCGACGGCCCCTGCGGCGTCTACGACCCGGCTGCCGCACGTATCGCGGCCGAGGCCGTGCTCAGCATGGAGAAGAAGATCGCCGCGCTCGGCGACGCCCAGGATGCGGCCAGCGTGAACACTCGCACCCGCTTCATCGCGATCAAGGAGCAGCAGTCCGAACTCGTGAAGAAGGAGCTCGACATTCTCTGGCACGATTACTTCAAGCCCGAGCACCTCGAGAAGTACCCGAATCTCCACGACACGTTCTGGAAGGCCGCGAAGCTGGCTTCGAAGAACAAGACCGAGCAGGACCCGGCGAACGGCGAAGCGCTCATGGGCGCGATCGAGGAGATCCACAAGATCTTCTGGGCCACCAAGAACCGCGACGTCGCGTTCTACCGCGCGAACCCCTAGTCCGCGCGCCAGGCAACCGCTGGAATGGCCCCGCCCTCGACTCGAGGCCGGGGCCATTTCGTCGTACGAGAGGAGTGTGAGCCAGGGATGGAGCGCAGGCGAGCAATCGTCCCGGTGGTCTTCCGGTCGGCGCTCATTGCCGCCGGGGTCACCGCTGGCTACCGCACGGGACGGCGGTACCGCCGGTTTGCCATCTCCGGCCACTCGATGAAACCGGCGCTCTTGCCCGGCGACTGGGTGCTGGTCGACCAGTTCGCGTACCGTTCAAGACTGCCGAGGCGCGGCCACATCGTTGTCGCCGGCGACCCGCGAGAACCGGCCCGCCACATTGTGAAACGCGTGAGCGCGGTGGACCTCCACGGGCTGGTGCGGATCGAGGGCGACAACGCGGACGAGAGCACAGACAGCCGCCACTTCGGTCCGATTCCCGCCAGCCTCCTGCTGGGGCGCGTGCGCTGGCGCTACTGGCCGCCCGGCCGCGTGGGATCGGTGATTTAGCCGCGCGCCAGTTGTTCCAGGACAAGTCCATCCGTGGGGAACGCGAGTGGTGGCGGTTCACCCGGCGCGAACCAGCCCAGTTCGGTCAGTTCGCCATCGACGGGACGCGGCACGCCGGACACCTGCGTGCCTTCGAACCAGATCCCTACGGTCTGTTTCGCCGGGTTGTGGAAGTTCGAATGGACCGCAACGACGGCGCCGAGTTGAACGCCGACACCAGTCTCTTCTTCGAACTCCCGCATCGCCGCCTCACGAACGTCTTCGTCCCATTCGACGTAGCCGCAGGGGATGCACCAGAGGCCCGCGTACTCGCCGGTTGCTCGCCGCCCGAGCAGCACCAGGCCGGCTTCATCGCGGAGAATCACCGCGACTCCGACCGCCGGGTTGCGGTATTCGACGAATCCACAGGTGGGGCAGGCGCTGCGGGTTCGCCCGGAGCGCTCGACGGCATAGAGCACCGACGCGCAGTCCGGGCAGTAGGTCGCACTCACGGCTGGGGGAGCTTGCCCGCCGCCCGGAGCGCGATCATCGCCAGGAGGTCTTCCGCGACCTTTGCGATGGCGACCTTGACCGCCGCGTTCACCGGCTCGTCGCCCGGGCCCCAGTGCTCGCTGGCTCGCGAGATGACGACGTCGGGGACGGCCGCGATACCGCCGATATGCCGCATCACCCGGGCCACGTCGGTCACCCCCGGTTCGGCGTCACCCCCGGCGATACCGATGAGCGCGAACGGCTTCCCCCCGGCGTGCGGCAGGTCGATGAAGTCGAGTGCGTTCTTCAGCGCGCCCGGCATCGCGCCGTGGTACGAAGGTACCGTGAACACGAAGGCGTCGGCGGCGGCGCAGGCGGCGCGGAAGGCGCCGACGGCCGCCGGGTACTGGTCATCCTTGCGGCCGTCGAGCAGCGGCAGCGAGCCGATTTCGAAGGCTTCGCACTGCGCGCCGGCCGCTTCGAGCGACCGGAACGCGAAGCTGAGCGCCCGGTCGGCGGAGCTGTGCGGGCGAATGCTGCCATTGATCCCAAGGATGCGTGCCATGCGCTGTAGCCTACGGAGCGCTGCCCGAACGCGCATGCGACCGTCACCGTGGCGAGACGTACACTTCGAGCCATGCCGCCTCGGATTGTGGTCGTGGGCTCGCTGATGATGGACCTTGTGGTTCGCGCGCCCCGGCTGCCTGTCGCGGGCGAATCGCTGCTCAGCCACAGCTTCCAGACGTCGCCGGGTGGGAAGGGCGCAAACCAGGCCGTCGCCGCCGTGAGGCTGGGCGCGTCGGTCGAGATGGTCGGCCGGGTGGGACGCGACCGCTTCGGCGAAATCCTGCGGAGCCGGCTCGAAGAGGCCGGCGCCGGGACACATCACGTTTCCACTGACCCGGAGGTCGGAACGGGTGTGGCTGTGCCGATCGTGCTTGATTCGGGGGAGAACGCGATCCTCGCCGTGCCCCAGGCGAACCTGAACCTGGGTGTAGCGGATATCGAAGCCGCACGGGGCGTGATCACCGGCGCCGACATGCTGATGCTCAATTTCGAAGCCGGTATGGAGGCTGTCGAGGCGGCGGCGCGGATTGCCACCGGCGCGCGTGTACCGATTCTGCTGAACCCGGCGCCGATCGCCCCGCACTCCCCCCTGCTGCTGGCGATGGCGCACACACTCGTGGCCAACGAGGTCGAAGCGGCGGCAATCATCCCCGAAGCTGGCGGCGACCACGCCCGCGAACTGAAGGATCTGCAACGCATTGCGCCCCGGGTTGTGGTCACGCTCGGCGCGGGCGGTCTGGTCGGGGGAGACCTCGATGGTACGTTTGTCTTGCCTGCATTCCCGGTCACTCCGGTCGACTCTGTTGGCGCCGGAGATGCGTTCTGTGCGGCTCTTGCCGTTCGCCTCTGTGAAGGCGCAGGGCTGCGCGAGGCTGCTCGCTTCGCTTCCGCGGCCGGTGCACTGGCGACGACGAAGCAGGGGGCACAGGGCGCGCTTCCCACCCGCGCGGAAGTGGAGGCGTTCCTTGCCGCCTGCTAGTGGAACTTTCCCGGGGCTTTCGACGTTCGGTATTGAAGATGGCTCCTGTCGCCCGGATACTCTGCCTGCGCCCGGAGAGGCCCAGTGAGCGTTCAACGGTTCTGCCCGCTCTGCGATCGTTCCTTCCAGGAGGGCGAAGCCGTGCTGCGCTGCGACGGGTGTGGCGTGTTGCATCATCCTGGCTGCTGGGTAACCAACGGTGGTTGCGCGACGCAGACGAGCCACAGAGTCACGCCAACGGCGATGGCGTACTCGACGCACGAACGCCAGACCGGAACTCCGGCGCCACACCCCGGCGAAGGGACGCGTTCCGGCCCGATGGCCCCGCCGCCCGCGGAGATTGGCGCGCCCGATCCCATCCCGATCCGGGTGAGCCGGCCGGCGCCGCCTGCGCCAACCCCGCCGCCGGTGGCCGACGATGAGGATGGCCCGGTGATCGGCGCGACCAGCCCCACGCCGATGATCCATCGCACGCTGCCTTCGACCGCGGGCACGCCCGTGGGTTCGCGGCGCTATCAGCCCCCGGCGGGCGAACACCTCGCGCGCAAGCCCATGCCACAGATCTACGACCAGCACAGGCTGGTCACGTACTGGTACGTCCCGGCTGCGGCGCTTGTTGCCATCGTGGTCGCGTTCGGCGTGATCTGGGTGGTTGGCAAGCTAACCGGTGGCGACGACAAAGCGAGCGCCCAGCCAACCCCTGCCGCCACTCAAACGGTCGCCGGCGGGATAGCGACAGTCCAGCCATCGACACCCGCGGCGACGGCGGCCGTGACTCAATCCGCGGTGGCCTCGACCGGGCCGGGGAAGTTCAAGGGCGGCGACGCCGTCGTGGTCACCGGCACCGGCGACTGCCTGAACGTGCGAACCGGCGCCGGGCGTGATAACGACGCGATTGTCTGCGTGAAAGACGGCACGCAGTTGGTGGTCACCGGTGGCCCCGAAACAGCCGGGGATCTGACGTGGTGGAAGGTGAGGACAGACCTGGGCGAAGGCTGGGCAGCCGAGGACTACCTCAGCAAGCAGCCGTGAGGACGGAGCTTCTCATCGGGCTGTTGGTCGTCGCCGGCGTTGCGGCGGCCTGCCGTGGTGGTTCCGACCCCGCGCCGACACCGACTATCGCGGTGACGGCTACCACGGAAGTGCCGACCTCCACGCCAAGTCCTTCGCCGACTCCCGATCCGCTCGCGCGGACGCCTGAGACTGGTCCCGAGGCACTCGCCTGGGCGGAGGCGGCCGTGAAGGCCGCCGGCCCGGGCAAGTGCCCTGTGCTGCCGCGGTCTGCTCCCACCGTGACGTGCGTGACCGGCGACGCCACCGGTGGCGGAACGCCGGACGTCGCACTCCTGGTGCCCGTAAAATCCCGTGGTGCGACCTCGCCGCATCCCGCGCAGGTGTTCATTTCGTCGCCCGGGGCGGCGAAACTCGCCACCTTTGCCGACGACCTGACCGCTGACGCTTCACCGCTCGGGGCGGGTTTCTTCACCTTCGCCGACCGAACCGGCGATGCCCGAGCCGACCTTTCGTACGTCCAGAACATCTGCGGCGCGACGGGGTGCAGCGCCCGCCCGGTTGTCCTCTCGTGGGATGGAACGGCATGGCGAGACCGCGGCCCGGGTGATTCCGTGGCAAACGCGGATCGTATTGCCTGGGAGGCCGAGGGGGCGGAAAGCGAACTCTCCGTGCACGGGGGCAAGCTGCCCGACACCGCGCCACCCGAGTCTGGCCCGACACGCGCCTCGACGACCACCTACCGGCTGCTTTCGGGACGGTTTGGCGTGAGTGAGGTGGTCAAAGATCCGCCCGAATACCTGTACCACGCGGTCGAAGACGCCGACGACGCATTCGCCGAGGATATGGGGTCATCGCGGGCGGCCTACACGAAGGTGATCGAGAGCGGTGCGCTGAAGGACTGGAAGCTGAAGCCGGGCGACCCAGACCGGAGGCCGTCGCTCATCGGCTATGCGCTCTTCCGCCTGGCGATCATCGACGCTGCCACCGGTCGCGATCCCGACACCGCCCTCGATCGCGTGATTCGCGAAAGCAAAGAGCCCCTGTTCGTCTACCTGGCTGAATCGTTCAGAAACGGCTATCAGTCGCGGGGCGGCGTGGTTGGTGGGTGTGCCGAAGCGAACCTGTACCTGCGCACGCCACAGGGCTCAGGAACCGACCCCGGTGGCTACGTCGCGCAGCTGTTCAACTACGGCTACGCGAATCCGCCCGGGAGCAAGTGGATCGCGAAGCTCTGCCCGTTCTAGCGTTGGCCGTGCGTCAGAACAGCCTTCGCAGATTTGCCATCTCGATGGCCGCCTGGGCCGCCTCTTCGCCCTTGTGGCCGTCCTTGCCGCCGGCTCGCGAGAGCGCCTGTTCCACGTTGTCGACGGTCAGGACGCCGAAAATGACCGGCACACCAGTCTCGCGCGCGGTTTGGCCGATTCCGTCGGTGGCGCCGCCTGCGACGTACTCGAAGTGCGCCGTGTCACCGCGAATAACCGCCCCGAGGCAGATGACTGCGTCGAATCGCCCGCTCCGTGCCGCCCAGTTTGCCGCGGTCGGGATTTCGAACGCGCCGGGAACCCAGGCCACCGTGATGTCGTCCGGCGCAACGCCTCGTTCACCCAGGCAGGACTGCGCGCCTTCGAGCAGCTTCCGCGTTACGAATTCGTTCCAGCGGGCGACCACCACGCAAACGCGCAGCCCCTGCCCATCGATGGCGCCTTCGAACACCGGCATCAGTTTGTCCCAACCGAGGTGGTCGATTCGAGGCCGTCGAGCAGGTGGCCCATACGCTGCCGCTTCGTGTCGAGATAGCGGACATTGTGGGGGTTCGGTTCGGTAAGGATCGGCACGCGTTCGACAACTTCGAGGCCATACGCCTCGAGGCCGGCGCGCTTTGCCGGGTTGTTGGTGATGAGCCGCATCTTGCGCACCCCGATGTCGCGCAGGATTTGCATGCCGATACCGTACTCGCGCTGATCGGGCGGGAATCCGAGGGCGACATTGGCGTCGACCGTGTCGTAGCCCTGGTCCTGGAGTTCGTAGGCGCGAAGCTTATTGTGCAGCCCGATGCCTCGGCCCTCCTGGCGCATGTAGAGGAAGACGCCGCCCTCATCGGCGATCATCTTCAGCGCGCGATCCTTCTGCTCGCCGCAGTCGCAGCGCATCGAACCGAACACGTCGCCGGTCACGCACTGGTCGTGGACGCGTACGAGCGTTGGCTTCTCCGGGTCGATCTCACCTTTGACGATGGCGACGTGCTCGTCCGGGAAGTTCTCGGCTTTGTAGGCCAGGATCATCATGTCGCCGACGGGCGTCGGCAGGCGGGTTTCGGCGACGCGTTTCACCATCTGTTCGTGGCGAAGGCGGTACTTGATGAGGTCGTTCACGGTGACGATGCGGAGGCCGTGACGGCGGGCGAAGCGTTTGAGATCGGGCATGCGTGCCATCTCGCCGTCCATCTTCATCACTTCGCAGATGACGGCCGCGGGGTAGAGTCCCGCGAGCCTCGCAAGGTCGACGCTCGCTTCGGTCTGGCCGGCGCGGACGAGGACGCCATCTCTGCGCGCCCGCAGGGGGAACATGTGGCCCGGCCGGGCAAGGTCTTCGGGCCGCGTTTCGGGGTCGATGAGAACCTGCACGGTGCGTGCACGGTCGGCGGCGCTGATCCCGGTGGTCACGCCGGTTCGCGCTTCGACCGACACCGTGAACGGCGTCCCGAACCCGGAGTTATTGGCGGAAGGATCGATCATCAGCGGGAGCTTGAGCGCTTCGGCGCGGTCCTCAGTGATCGGGCAGCAGATGAGCCCACGGCCGTACTTCGCCATGAAATTGATCGACTCGGGCGTGACGAACTGAGCCGGGATACAGAGGTCGCCCTCATTCTCGCGGTCTTCATCATCCGTGATGATGACGAAGCGCCCGCGCCGGAACTCTTCGATCGCCTCGGGGACGGTTGCCATAACCGGGTCGCGTTCAGTCACTTCCGGGCCTCCTGGGTTTCAGCAACGAAGTTCTCGATGTAGCGGGCGATGATGTCGGTTTCGAGGTTGATGCGGTCGCCGGGCTTGCGGTTCACGAGGTTCGTATGTTCCTGGGTGTACTGCACGAGCGAGACCGAGAAGCTCTCGTGATCCCTGGCGGTAATCGTGAGGCTGATGCCGTCGATGCAGATCGGGCCTTTGCCCACCATGTAGCGAAGCAGTTCCGGGGGGGCCAGGAAGCGAGCGATGATTGCCTCGCCCTCGGGTGTCAGCGAGTGCAGCGTCCCGGTGGCTTCGACCACGCCGCGAACAATATGGCCGCTGAGGCGGTCGGTTGGCCGGCAGCTGCGTTCGAGGTTCACGAGGTCGCCGGGTTTCAGTTCGCCGAGGTTCGAACGCCGGTAGGTCTCGGGCATCAGGTTGGCGAAAAAGTTCTCTGAATCCATCTCGGCGACGGTCAGATCGACCCCGTTGATGGCGATGGAGTCGCCGAGATTGCTATCGGTGAGGATGTGTGGCGCGCGGATGCGCAGCGTCCCTTCGCCCGCTTCGACGACCGTTCCAACTTCTTCGATGATGCCGGTGAACATGGCTTCCCCTGGCGAAATCTCGATGCGCAGGGGGTAGCAGGGAGAATCCGCGCAGGCTAGCGCGGAGCAGGCGTGCCACCTGCCGTTCCGGCACGCGCACACCGCCGTGTTCTCTCCCATCCGGACTTTGACCGTCGGCCCCGGAATCTCACCGGGTCAGTCCCACCATTGCTGGTGGGAGTCGCGGGCTTTCACCGCCGGTGGGGAATTACACCCCGCCCCGAGAACATCTGGATCGTATCCTTAGCTTTACGCTAAGAAGTTGTCAAGGGGTTGCCTGCGGGTGCACGCATTTCGCACCTAAGCGCCGTCTCCGCCACACTGACCATCCCAACATAATCACCAGGGCAATCGCCAACATGATCATCCATATGGCCCCGGGGGCCTCTATCGAGCAGGTCGAGCGAGTCATCAACCGGATCACGCAGGACTACGGGCTCCGCTGCGAAACCATCGTCTCAGGCACGACAGTCATCGGCGTGAAAGGCATCGCCTCCGTCGTCGACGAAGGCCGCGTACTCGAACTGCCCGGCGTCGAGCGCGTCATCCGGATCACGGAGAAGTACAAGGACGCGAGTCGGAACTTCCACAGGGATGATTCGATCATCGACATCGCGCCCGGGGTGCGCGCGGGTGGGCCGTATCTCACGTTCTTCGGTGGCCCGTGCGCCATCGAGACGGAAAAGCAGGCCATTGAGTCGGCGATGATGGCGAAGGAAGCCGGCGTCGACGTGCTCCGCGCATTCGTCGACAAGTCGCGCACAAGTCCGTACGACTACCGGGGACTCGAACTACAGAAGGGCCTCGAAATCGCCGCCGCGATGAAGGAGGCGACCGGGCTTCCGACCGTGTCCGAGCTGATCGACCTGCGCCACCTCGACGCCTTCCTGAAGGCGGGGATCGACGTGATCCAGGTGGGCGCTCGCAGTTCGCAGTACTCGCCGCTTCTCGAGGAACTGTCCCGCATCGACAACCCTGTGGTGCTGAAGCACGGCTTCGGCAACGACCTCAACGAGTGGCTCTGCGCCGCCGCCTACATCATGTCGGGAATCGACCGCGAAGGGCGTGTGACAGGCTCGGGCAACCGCAACGTCATCCTTTGCTACCGGGGGATTAAGAGCTTCGAGACCGAGACGCGCTTCGGCGCCGACACCGGCATGATCCCGCTGGTCCGGATGCGCTCGCATCTTCCGCTGCTGGCGGATCCGAGCCACAGCGGCGGCGACCGGAAGCTCGTGGAGCGCATGACCTACGCGTTCGTGGCAGCCGGGGCGCAGGGGGTCGAGTTCGACATCCACAACAACCCGTCTGAAGCGCTCTGCGACGGAAAGCAGGCTGTGCAGGAGGAAGCGGGCCGCATCATCGCGACCGCCCGCCGCATCCACAGCACTCTCGAAGGGATCGGCATCGAGACCGGATCAAACGCAGCCGTCGCGGTCGTTTAGCTTCGGGACGCACGCCAGACGTGCCCGAGATCGTGAGATTTGGCGCACCTAACTGATAAATGTCACTTTCACTAACTTCCGGCTGGTGAAAGACTGGATCCATGCGATCCGCGACTAACGATATCCCCATGCCCGTGACGTCCCTTCGTCGCGTGCGTCCGCCTCAGATCCCGTGGGTCTTCGCCGTCTGGATGGCAGCGTCGGCCCTGACCGCCGTCTTCGGCGGACTCGTCCTCGGAATCCTCGCCGCGATGGAGGATGGCTTTGGCGCGAGCCACTGGACGCAGGCGGTCCAGGCGCATGGACGGCTCCAACTATGGGGTTTCGCGGGCGTCTTCGTCGTCGCGCTCTCGTTCGAATTCCTCGTGCGCATGAACGGACGTCCGATGTTCGCGCCGCGAATCCGTGTGGGCGTGCCGGCAGGACTGCTCGGCGGATCGGTTCTGATGGCCATCGCCCAGATCTGGTCGCTCGAACTCCTCGGCCCGGTTGGCGCGGCGTTGCTCGTCGCGGCGTCTGGAACGTTCGCGTGGCAGGTCTGCCACGTTCGCCCTCCGCATAGCCTGCGCCTCGATCCCCAGCCCTGGTTCTTCTGGTTCGGCTCGGTCTGGCTGCTCGTTGCCGCCGTGCTGACCTTTGTGCTGGCGCTGCGCTGGGAAGGCGATGTCTCGCTTCCGGTCGAGTCCCACGCGGTCGCCGAAATCTTCCTCCGCGGGTTCATCCTGCAGGTCATCCTCGCGGTAGCGCCGCGGGCGATGGTGGGGCACCTCGGCCTGCGCCGCCTGGTCGCCCGTCAGCAGATTATCCTCATCGTGGCCGTCAACGCTGGCCTGCTCGTGTGGCTGGCGGGCCAGGACGCCGGCATCCTTCCCGGCATCGACCTCTTCGTGCGGGCCGGTAACGTCAGTCTTGGTGCGGCGATCCTGGCGTTGACGTGGTGGCTCGGTGTGCTCGATGCGGGCCGCCCGCGTCGCGAACGGTACGACTGGCTGCTGCCAATCGCGTGGCTTGGCGCGGTTGTCTACGCGCTCGCTTTGCTGGCCATCGGACTTGCGCCGGGTCTCGACCCGAGCATCTACCAGGACGGCGCTATCCGGCACCTCTTCCTGCTTGGGTTCATGCTGCCGTTGATGATCGGCATGGCGCACATCGTGCTCGAGCGCTTCGGCATTGGCCGAATCCCGAGCGTGAACGCGCTCACCTCGGCCTTCGTCGTCGCGATGATCGCCTGGCCGCTCCGCGTGCTTCCGGCGTTGACCGAGTCCTCTCCCGGCGACTTCGGGCAGAGTGTGATGGGACTCGCCGGTGCGCTCACGATGCTGAGCCTCGGCCTCACCGCATTCGTCTGCATTCGCACCGCGCTCGCCACGGCGCGGCCACGGGTGATGACGATGGTGGGCCACCCGGCCTGATCAGGCGGTAAGGCGGGCCTTCGCGGCGGACATGGTTGCCGTGCTCACGCCGATGCTTTCGAGGTAGCCCGCCGCGCCACCGTACATTTGGTCGATGTGGTCCAGGGTGTCGCACATGTCCTGTGGCGGCGATGCCAGCAACGCGCGGCCGCGCTCTTCGCTGATTCCGCTCTCAGCCATCTTTGGGAGCCACTCCGGCAGCAACGGCTCCAGTAGCGCCGCCGAGACTGCGTAGTCCTCGACGATGGTCTCGTGGTCGACACCGGTGAGTGACAGCATGAGGGCGGCTGCGACACCCGTGCGATCCTTGCCAGCCGCGCAATGGAAGAGCACGCCGCCCTCGCTCTCGGCGACGACTTCGAACAGCGTGCGGTAGGCGTCCCGGCCGGTTTCGAGCATGCGCTGGTAGACCACGGCGTAACCGGGGAACTCGGCGTGCGACTGGCCCACAGGCGACTGGTCCTGTTCGAACACCGGCGCGAAGACGTGGTGCAGGCCAACGCTGGCCGGGTCCGGCGTGGCGTCCCGCTCGCGTTCGAGTGATGAGCGCAGGTCGACGATGGCGGCTACGCCGCTGTCCGCGAGGGCCCGAAGGCCGTTGTTGGTCAGGCGGTGGAGCCCGGCCGAGCGGATGATGGAGGTGGAAGTGAGGCGCCCGTCGTGTGTGCGGTAGCCACCGATGTGGCGGACGTTGTGGGCGACTTCGAGCCGCAGCTCGCGCTTTGTGATAGTTAGCGTCATGCAAACAGTATGCCGCAGACCGATGAACCGGGCATTAACAGCCGCTGCCTGGCCGTGGGATTGGTTCGGCTGCGGTTTTGTGGCAACGTTTGGCGCGTGATTAACCGTGACCGCCTCGTCCAGACTTTCCTCGAACTTGTCGCCATCGATTCGCCCTCGGGCGATGAGGACGCCATCGCCGCCGAACTCGAACGCCGCCTGCGCGCGCTCGGGGTGGAGGCGGCGCAGGATTTGGCCGGGAATGTGCTTGGCCGCCGCGAAGGTTCCGGCGAAGCCATCCTCCTCTCCGCGCATATGGACACGGTTGAGCCGGGTCGCGGTATCAAGCCGGTCTGGGACGGACCAGACATCATCCGCAGTGATGGGACGACCATCCTCGGAGCGGACAACAAGGCTGGCTGCGCGGTCATCCTCGAAGTCATCCAGTCAGCGATTGAAGACGGCGCCGAAACGCGCGCTATCGAGGTCGCTATCAGCAGGGGCGAGGAAGTCGGGCTCGTTGGCGCCGCGAACATGGATTACAGCCGCATCTCGGCGAAGGTCGCGATCGTCATCGATAGCGGTGGGCCACCATCGTCCATCCAGGGCCAGGCGCCCTATCACAGCGTCTACGACATCGAGGTGCACGGTCGATCGGCGCACGCGGGGCTCGAACCGGAGAAGGGCGTTCCCGCCATCTCCATCGCCGCCGAAATCATCGTCGGCCTGCCGCAGGGGCGCTTCGACGCAGAAACCACCGGGAATGTGGGCAAAGTCCAGGGTGGCCTCGTCCGCAATGCCGTGCCCGACCACGCGCTCATCCAGGGCGAAATGCGAAGCATGGTCGAAGAGAAACTCGAAACGCTGCTGACCAACGCTCGAAAGCACGTCGACGAAGTGCGGGTGGCACACCCGGATGCGCGCATCGAAGCGGCCTTCAGCGAAGCCTATCCCGGCTATTCGCTCACGCCGGATGACCCGGCCGTGAAGCTGCTCTTCCCGGTGCTCGAACGGCTTGGCTACAAGCCCGACCCACACCCCGTGGGAGGCGGCACCGACGGCAACGTCTTCCGCGGCAAGGGTATCGCCAGTGTGGTGATCGGCCGCGGCGGGTACAACCAGCACACGAAGGACGAGTACCTCGTGATCCCCGAAATGCTGCAGTGCGCTGCAGTTGTCGAGGGGTGTATCCGGCTCTGAAGCCTCCCGCGCGACTACCGGGGCATTCGCCGGTTGCCGGGCTGCCGTGGTCTGGTAGCCTGTATTCGGTTTCCTCGTTCCTTCGCTCTCCGTTAGAGCTTCGCTGTTCTCCTGGCCTCGAACGAATCGACGAATCCACAACCTTGCTGGAGGCCGTCGATGCCATTCACAGATAAGACCCTGACCTGCTCCGATTGCGGGAGCCCATTCACCTTCACTGCCGGTGAGCAGGAGTTCCACCAGTCGAAGGGCTTCACCAACGAACCTCGTCGCTGCCCGAACTGCCGCGGCGCCCGTCGCGAGTCCGGTGGCGGTGGCGGTGGGAGCTACGGCGCCCGTCGCGAAATGTTCAGCGCTGTTTGCGCGTCCTGCGGGAAGACCGCCCAGGTACCGTTCGAACCCCGTGGTGATCGCCCGGTCTACTGCCGCGATTGCTTCCAGCCGGCGCCCCGTTCCGGTGGCTTCGGCGGCGGCGGGTATGGCGGTGGCGGAAACCGTGGTGGTGGCGGCCGCGGCCGCTACTAGGCCCGCACACCCCACTTATCTCGCGTAGTCGAATCCGACAGGCCGCGTGGAGCTACTCCCGCGGTCTGTTGGCATGCGCGCCAGGCTCAGTGACCGGCCTTCGAGGCTGCCGCCGGCGCCTCTGACGGTGCGCCCTCTTCGAGGCGCAGGTATCCGTCCGCGAACTGCTCGTTCACGTGGAGGACGCCTTCGTTGAGCGTGGCGAACGGGTAGTCGGCCGTGATCTCCGGGAGCGCGTCAGCCTGGGCCTGTGTGGCAATGGTCGAACCGGCGGGCACGTACCGCTTATCGGCGATGGTCACACCGATGACCTTCGCTCCCGGTTCGATAACGACGTTCTTACCGATCGTTGCTTTGAAAATCAGCGCCTGCATCCCAACGAACGTGTGGTCGCCGACAGCGGCTGGCCCATGCACCTGCGACTGGTGCGCCAGCGACACTCCTTTGCCCACGTAGACCGCGTACTTCTTTCCCGCGACCGTCACCAGGTTCTTGTCGATGGCCTTGCCGTCCTGCACAGTCTCGAGGGCGTGGATGACCACCCCATCCTGGACGTTCGAGCCATCGCCTATCACGATTGGCTGGCCTTCGTCACCCCGAATGCTGGCGAAGGGCGCCACGAAAACCTTCTTGCCCAGCGTAACATCGCCGATCACGGAGGCGAGGCGGTCGACGTACGATTCGGCGCCGACCACCGGGGTGTTGACGTCGGTGTTGAAGCTGGTGGCGACATTCGGCCGCAGGTTCGTGACTTCCTCTACTTCGGACTGAGCCGCGGTTTCCTTCGCAGCGAACTTCGCCTGGTAGACGGTCCATCCCGCCAGGAGCGCGACGACGAGGATCAGCCCGCCGTTGATCAGTTGCTGATGCGACCAACTGCTCACACGGTCGAGGCTCGGCAGCTTCGGAAGGTCGAACGTGAAGTGCAGCGAGAGTCCGCCCTCGGCCTTCCGTTGAATGCCGATCGGGGCATCGGGAACGGGCAGGGCAACGATGTTGTCCGGCGTTTCGGGCGGCAGTTCTTCGGCGGCCTCGGCCATGCTCCACGACCTTCTTCCCTGGCGTTCGCCGTGGGTATCGGCAGCGGCCGGGGACGCGGCTATCGGGCGAAACCCGTAAGGGAGGCGTTCACCCCGCCGGATGGTTGGTTGACACCCTTACCCGGCCACCTATGATCCGATTCAGAGGCCCTTCCTCCCCCGGGAGGGCGCACCGCCAAACGGGCGGTGTCCGGGATCCGGGTGGCGTGCTAGCGACGCGATGCCCCTCCCTCGGCTCTCCGGCTGCCGCGCCGGAAAACCTGGAGGAGTGGTTTTTGTGACAACGCTCGAACGGCCAAGAACAGTTGGCGAACTGAAAGCAGCGGGCTACAAGGTGCTGCCGGTCCGCGAAGAGATGCGGAAGAACCTCATCGCGAAAATCCGCTCCGGTGAGGACATCTTCCCCGGCATCTTCGGCTACGAAGAGACCGTGGTTCCGCACATCGTGAACGCGATCCTCGCCGGGCAGGACATCATCTTCCTCGGCGAACGTGGGCAGGCGAAGTCCCGCATCATCCGCTCGCTCACCTCGCTGCTCGATGAATATGTCCCGTCGCTCGCGGGAACCGAGATCCTCGAGGATCCCTACGATCCGATCACGCGCGCGGGCCGCGATATCATCGAAGAGAAGGGCGATGCCGCCGAACTCTCCTGGGTTCCGCGTGAGAACCGGTACGGCGAGAAGCTCGCGACTCCGGACATCACCATCGCCGACCTCATCGGCGAGGTAGACCCGATCAAGGTCGCCGAAGGGCGGTATCTCGGCGACGAGCTGACCATTCACTACGGCCTTATCCCGCGCACGAACCGCGGCATCTTCTGTCTGAACGAACTTCCCGACCTTGCCGAACGGATCCAGGTTGGCCTGCTCAACATCATGGAAGAGCGCGACGTGCAGATTCGCGGCTACCGAATCCGGCTGCCGCTCGATGTCTTCGTCGTCGCCAGTGCGAACCCCGAGGACTACACCAACCGCGGGCGCATCATCACGCCGCTGAAGGACCGCTACGGGGCCCAGATTCGTACCCACTACCCGACGCGTATCGAACACGAAATCGGGATCATGGAGGCGGAACACCACCCGGTCCCGGGCGACTTCAAGGTCACCGTCCCGGCCTACATGAAGGAGATCATCGCAGAGATCAGCCGGCTTGCGCGGCGCAGCCCCGATGTGAACCAGCGCTCCGGCGTGAGCGTTCGGGCCAGCATCGCGAACTACGAGTCGATGCTGGCGAACGCACTCCGGCGCGCCGTCATCACTGGCGAGGATGAAGTCGTTCCGCGCGTGAGCGACCTGCCGTACGTCATCCCGGCGCTCACCGGCAAGGTCGAGTTCGAGACGGTGGAAGAGGGCCGCGAGGACCAGATCATCGAGAAGTTGATCCAGGGCGCGGTGGTCGCGGTGTTCAACCGCTACTACAACCTGGGTGAACTCGAACTCGTGGTGAACAAGTTCAAGGCCGGCGCCGCCGTCGAAGTGGGCGACATGACTCCGAGTAACGACTACGCCCGCCTGGTCGCCTCGGTTGATGGCATGCGCGAAGCGGTCGACAAGGCTGGCGCGGGGCGTTCTCCGGCTGAGGTTGCGGCCGCCGCGGAGTTCCTCCTCGAAGGTCTTCACCTCAACAAGCGCCTCAACAAGGACAAAGTGGGCGGCAAGACGCAGTACCGCGGGTAACGCCTGCGCATGGACTGGAGCGTCTCGAACATCTCAGCAACTGGCCCCCTCTTCGAGGGGGCCATCGCTGTGTACGGCGAAGCGTTCAGCCGTCCACCCTACAGCGACCCGGACCGCGGCCGGGAGATTCGCCAGCGGATTCGCGACACCCATGCGTTCCGGCCGGGCTTCACGTTCCTCGTCGCCTGCGCCGGACCCGAACGGGTGGTCGGCATGGCCTACGGGTACCACGGCTCCGATGGGCAGTGGTGGCACGACACGGTGATTCGCGCCCTCCCGCCGACCGAGGCGAAAGACTGGCTGGGCGATTCCTACGAACTCGTCGAGATTGCCGTCCACCCGGCAACGCAGAACCTCGGCATCGGCGCTGAACTGGTTGCGCGGCTGCTCCAGGACCGGCATGAGCGAACCTGTGTACTGAGCACGCGGACCGACAGCGAAGCACACCGCCTCTACCGGCGGCTCGGCTTCGAAGAACTTACCGAGATGACTTTCACGGTGGGCGGGTACCCGTTCTACGTGATGGGCAAGCGGCTTCGCTCCGAACGGTAACGGCGGCGCCCGCTACCATACGTGCGATGGCAGAAGATTCTTTCCGCTGCGTCCACTGCAAGCAGCAGGTTGATTCGCTCTCGTTCGGGACGACGCAACGCAACCACTGCCCGCAGTGCCTCTGGAGCCGGCACGTCGACAACTTTCCTGGCGACCGGAAGTCCGATTGCGGTGGGCCGATGGAGCCACTCGCGGTGTTCGTCGCGCAGGGCGGCGAATGGATGCTGATTCACCGCTGCAAGAGTTGCCGCCACCTGCACGAAAATCGCATTGCCGGCGATGACAGCGTCATGCTGCTGCTTTCGATCGCAGCCAAACCACTTGCGAACCCGCCAGTGCCGCTCGAGTTTCGCTGATGCCCGCGCAGCCTAGAGTGCGAGCGCCGCGGGCGCTTCCAGCAGGTTCTGGATCTCCTTGATGAAGACCGCGCCTTCCGCGCCGTCGGTCACGCGGTGGTCGGCGCTGAGCGCGACCTTCATCACCTGCCGGACCACGACCTGGTCGTCCTTCACCACTGGCTTCGGCATCACCGACCCCACGCCGAGGATGGCAGCCTGAGGCGGATTGATGATGCCGATGAGCGCCTCCACGCCGTAGGCGCCGAGGTTCGTGATGGTGAAGGTGCCTTCGCTGTACTCGTCAGCCTTCAGTTGGCCCGACTTCGCGCGGCGGATGAGGTCCTTCGTCTCGATGGCGATGCGACCGAGTGACTTGACCTGGCAATCGAGCACGGCGGGCGCGATCAACCCGTCATCGAGGGCGATGCCGATGCACACATTGATCCGGTCGTGCATCGCGAGACCAGTCTCCCGGAACTCTGAGTTGAACTTCGGGCGCCGCTCAATCGCGATGGCGCAGGCCTTCACGATGAGGTCGTTGATACTCACGCGCTGCTCTTCGGTGGCGTTCGCGTTGATCTGCGACCGGAACTCGAGCGCCGCCGTCATGTCGATGTCGAGAGTCAGGTAGTAGTGCGGCGCGGCCGCCTTCGACTGCGTCATGCGCCTAGCGATCGCCTGGCGCATCTTGCTCAGCCCGCCCGTGACGGGCGCCGGCGCCGCCGCCGACCGCGGCGCCACGGGAGCGGTTTGTGGTGTGGACCCGGAGGCGATTGCCGCTTCGACATCGCGGCGGAGGATACGGCCGTCGGGGCCGGTGCCACTCAGCGCGGTGTAGTCGAAGCCCGCATCAGTGGCGATCTTCCGCGCGACGGGTGAGATGCGAATGCGTCCGTCCTCGCTTGCCGCGACGGGCGTGATGACTGGCGTCGAGACGGTTGTCTCCGCTGGCGCCGCGACGGGCGCGGAACTCGCCGCTTTCACTTCGGGCTCGATCTCCCGTTTCGCCGGCGTGGCCGCCGGTGGCTTGCGGTCGACGTCGGGCACGGCTTCGTTCGGCTCGCCGAGAAGCGCGATGACCTCGCCGACGGGGACGACTTCGCCCTCCTGGGCGACGACCTTTATGAGCGTGCCCGACTCGAAGGCTTCGAGCTCGACGTTTGCCTTGTCGGTCTCAATCTCGGCGATCGTCTCGCCGCGGTTCACCGCCTCACCGACGCTCTTGAGCCACTTCACGATGGTGCCTTCGGTCATGTCGGCGCCCATCTGGGGCATGGTTACTTCGATGGCCACGAGCTACTCCTTGAACATGCGGAGGACGGCTTCCACCACATCTTCTTCCGAAGGCAGCGCGGCGAACTCCAGGTTGCGATTGTAGGGGAGCGGGACGTCCTTGCAGCTCACCCGGGCGACCGGCGCATCGAGCCAGTCGAACGCCCGCTCCATGATCTGCGCACTCAGTTCGCCTCCGAACCCGCCGAACAGCCAGTCGTCTTCGACGATGACAGCCCGGTTCGTCTTTTTCACGGAAGCGATGATCGTGTCCATGTCGAGCGGGCGGAGGGTACGAAGATCGATGACCTCGGCGCTAATCTCTTCCTGCTTTTCGAGCATGTCGGCGGCGCGCATCGCCTGGTGAACGCTACCGCTGTACCCGACGATGGTGACGTCGCTGCCTTCGCGCAGCACATTGGCGACACCGAACTCGACGAGGTAGTCAGGATCGTCGGGTACTTCGCCTTTGAGCGTGTAGTTGGCCGTGTGCTCGATGAAGATGACCGTGTTCTGGTCGCGGAACGCCCGCTTGAGCAGTCCTTTCGCATCCGCGGAGTTCGAAGGGCAGACGACCTTCAGGCCGGGGAAGTGGGCGTAGAGCCCTTCGAGCGAGTGGCTGTGCGTTGCGCCGAGCTGCGACCCACCACCGCTCGCCATCCGGATTACGAGCGGCACATGGATCTGGCCGTTCGACATGTGATGAATCTTGGCAGCGGTATTCACGATCTGGTCGAGGGCGAGGAAGCTGAAGTTGATGGTCATGAGTTCGACCATCGGGTGGAGGCCACCCATTGCGGCGCCGATACCAACGCCGACGATGCCCGATTCCGCGATCGGCGTGTCGCGCACGCGTTCCTCGCCAAACTCTTCGAGCAGGTCTTTTGTGACGGCGTAGGAGCCGCCATACGCGCCGATGTCTTCGCCCATGAGGAATATCCGCTCGTCGCGGATCATCTCCTCGCGAAGGGCCTCTCGGAGCGCGTCGCGCATGCGCATCTCAACCATTGGCCGGCTCCTTCGTCAGGTGATCGAAGAGGGTGTCGAGCCCGGGCTGCGGGCTTCGCTCGCTGAACTCGACGGCGTCGTTCACGACCTGCTCCACGCGTTCGGACATCTGGTGGAACCGTTCTTCGTCCAGCTGGCCGGCGGCCAGCATGGTGGCCTTCAGTCGCTCGATGCAGTCGCGCTGCTTGTACTTCTCGATTTCGTCCTTGAGCCGGTAGAGTTCCGGGTCCGACATCGAGTGGCCGCGGTAGCGGTAGGTGAGCGCCTCGATGAAGTAGGGACCGTTTCCAGCGCGGCAGTGGGCGACAGCCTTCTCGGCAGCCTCGTGGACCGCGAGGACATCCATGCCATCGACCGAGACCGCAGGCATGTTGTAGGCGGCTGCAAGCTTCGGGATCTCGGTAGAGAGCGATTCCTTGAACGGCACACCCATGCCGTACAGATTGTTCTCGCAGAAGAAGATGGTCGGTGTCTTCCAGAGAACCGACATGTTCAGCGACTCGTGGAACTCGCCTTCGCCCACCGAACCATCGCCGAAGATGCAGAGCGCGACCGAATCCTCTTTCTTCATGTTCGCGGCGAATCCGAGGCCAACGGCGAGGGGCAGATGGGCAGCGACGATGGCGTATCCGCCGAGGAACCCTTTCGAGACGTCGTAGAGGTGCATCGAGCCGCCCCGGCCACCACTGACGCCGGTCGCCTTGCCGCAGAGTTCGGCCATGACCCGGTTCGGGTCGAGGCCGCGAGCGAGGGCGTGCCCGTGGTCGCGGTAGTGGGTGACGATCTTGTCGCGTTCGGCCAGCGCCGCCATCACACCGACGGCACAGGCCTCCTGGCCCGTGTAGAGGTGGAGGAATCCGCGGATCTTGCCCTTCGTGTAGAGCTCGCCGCACTTCTCTTCGAAGCGGCGGATGAGCATCATCTGGTAGAGGAACATGCCGAGTTGCTCGGCCCCGCGTCCGTCGGCCAATTGTGTGTCAGTGGTCACCGGCTAACGGCTCCTTGGGGTTGTGGCGCGCCCGCACGGCGCCGGGCGATGTGGATCGCTTCGCCATCGACGGCCAGCGCCGCCTCTTTGATGGCTTCCGCGAGAGTGGGATGGGTGTGGACCGCGAACCCGACCTCGATCGTCGTCGCCTCGAGCAGGGCGACCATCGTCGCTTCGCCGAGGAGGTCGTTCACGTCGTGGCCAACCATGTGAATGCCGAGCACCTGCCCGGTTGGCTCATCGGCCACGACTTTGACGAAGCCCTCGGTGTGCCCAACGGCGACGGACTTGCCGAGAGCGGTCAGTGGAAAGCGGCCCGTCTTCACTGCGAACCCGGCGTCTTTCGCCGCCTGCTCCGTGTAGCCAATCGAGCCGACGTTGGGCTGGCAGAAGGTCGCGCGTGGCATCTGGATGTAGTCGAGCGTGGTGATCGGCTTTCCGGCGATGTGCTCTGCGGTGACCACGCCTTGCTGCATCGCGACGTGGGCAAGCATCAGCTTGCCCGTCACATCGCCGATGGCGTAGACGCCGGGCATATTCGTCTGCATTGCGTCATCGACGGTGATAAAGCCGCGCTGAGTCGCGACGCCGGCGCCTTCGAGGTTGAGACCCTGGGTGTGGGGTACAAAGCCCACGGCCACGAGGACGGCGTCCGCTTCTATTGTCCGCTCTCCATCTTCCGCCTTCACGCGAACCGTCGCGCCTGCGCCATTTCGTTCCAGGCCTTCGAATCGCGTCTTCACAAGGCAGGTGATGCCTCGCTGTTCGAACGAACGTTTGAGTGCCCGCCCGGCATCCGGGTCTTCGAGCGGCAGCAGCGTGTCGAGCAACTCGACGACCGTGACCTCGGCGCCGTAGCTGCGCCAGAGGTGCGCGAACTCCACGCCAATCGGCCCGGCGCCGATGATGACTGCCCGGGACGGCGCGGTTCGCCGTTCGAGCGCTTCGCGGCTGGTCAGTACCACTTCACCGTCGGCCGAGAGGCCCGGCAGCATCCTTGTCGAGGCGCCGGTCGCGATGATGATCGCGCGGGCGGAGTACTCCTCGCCGTTGCAACGGATGGTCCTTGTGTCTTTGAGCGAGGCTTCGCCGGTCACGGTCGTCACGCCGTTGTCTCGCAGGAGACCTTCGACGCCGCCGACCACCTTGTCGACCACCGCGCGCGACCGGTCGACTGCTGCTCCGAAGTCGAACGTCGCATCGGCGGCGCCGTGGATGCCCCACGTCTCGGCCTCGCGCACGAGGTTCACGACATCGGCATTCTTGAGGAGTGCCTTGCTCGGGATGCATCCCCAGTTGAGGCAGAGGCCGCCAACACGGTCCTTCTCGAAGAGGATTACGGACTTGCCGAGTTGGGCGGCACGAATGGCGGCGACGTAGCCCCCGGGCCCGCCTCCGATGATTGCAACGTCGTATTCAGCCATAGTCTGCCTCTAGACTACCATAGTCTTGCTTGGGGTCATTCGAACCGTTCGCTCGTTCCATTCCCACTGTCGCGAAACCGATTGGAGTTGTCTATCCGGGGGCCGGAAACGGGGCAGGAAACGTAAACACCGCGGTAGCGAACAACCGGCCCCTCGAGTGAGAGACTTCAGGCGTCCAGGCCGGTGGAAGGCCGGCGCAGGATGTACATCGTGTGCGTCCGCAGCAACGGGATCCGCGAGAGTGGGCCGTACAGCCACGGGGCTGTCTGTCCGGTGCGCCGCGCGATCGGTGGGGCGAGGGTAATGGTCGTCGTGCGCATCGGCGCCCGCGGGAACCAGCGGCGAACGTCCTCGCGGCTCACGGGATGGACGTTCGGATTGCCCGGACTCTTGCGGCGCATGTCATAGAGGATGACGAATCCGCCGGGGCGGACGATGCGGAGGAGTTCGTGCGCGATGGCCGCGCTGACATCCTCGTCGGGCACCGAACTGAAGAGCGTGAACGCAAACGCCAGGTCGAACGCCCCGTCGGGCTCGGGGATCGAGTCGGCGCTTCCGGCATGCACGCGGATTTCGGGCGCGTGCTCCCGGCAGTACGCCACTGCCGCCGGATCGAGGTCGATGCCGGCCATGTTTTCGGGCCGGCCGCCCCATTGCACCACCTGGCGAAGGTTGTATCCGGTCGAGCACCCGGCTTCGAACACGCGCACGCCATCGAGCGTTCCGAACCCCGCACGGCGCAAGAAGCGGGCGAGAAACCGCTCGCGCTCCTGTACCATCAGCAGGTTTCCGGGGTTGAGGATCGATTGGTCTGCCACGCCTCAGGCAATGTAACAGGCGCGCCGCTGCGAAAAAGCCACGCGCCGCTGGGCTATCATTCTCCACCGGAGGGCGCACGTGACCATCGAACAAACCTACATCGAACGGCATCCCGGCTCGGCGAAGCTGTACGCGCGAGCATCGAAGGTGCTCCCGAGTGGTGTCACCCACGATAGCCGTTTCATGCGGCCGTTCCCGCTCTACGCCGACCACGCAGCGGGTGCACGCAAGTGGGACGTCGATGGCCACGAACTCATCGATTACGTGATGGGACACGGCGCGCTCCTCCTCGGCCACAACTACCCCGCTGTGACCGAAGCCGCCCAGGAGCAGCTGCTCAAGGGCACCCACTACGGTGCAAGCCAGGAGCGCGAGATCGAGTGGGCCGAGGAAGTGGCGAGGATCGTCCCTTCGGCCGAAGTCGTGCGCTTCACGAGCTCGGGCACGGAGGCGACCCTCATGGCGCTTCGGCTGGCGCGCACCTACACGGGCAAACCCGGCGTCATCAAGTTCGACCGGCACTTCCACGGTTGGCATGACTACGTCGTTGCCAATTCGAAGTACTCGGCGGGCGCGCCAGCCGGCGTCCCGCAGGCGACGCTCGACTCTGTCTCCGTCCTCGATCTCGACATGGCGCAGGTGCGAGAGACGGTTGCGAATCGAGGCGACGTCGGCGCGATCATCATCGAATCCGCGGGCGCCTCGAGCGGACAATTGCCGGTTCCGCGCGGCTTTCTCAAGGAACTCGAGGCCTTCTGCAGGGCCGAGGGCATCGTCTTCATCATGGACGAAGTGGTGACCGGGTTCCGCTGGGCGCCGGGCGGCGTGCAGGAAGTCGAAGGGGTGAAGCCCGACCTGACGACACTCGCGAAAATCCTTGCGGGCGGGTTCCCCGGTGGCGCGGTCGCCGGACGCCGAGAGGTGATGGAGCACCTGCGGTTCCCGGACCCGGGGAGCAAGGCTGCCAAGGTTGGCCACCCCGGGACGTTCAATGCGAATCCGCTGTCCGCTGCTGCCGGAACGGCCTGCCTGCGAGAAATCGCCGATGGCCGCCACCAGCGGCGGGCGAATGAACTGGCCGCGCAGCTTCGCGCCGGGATGAACGGCGTGCTCTGCGAACTCGGCATCCCGGGATTCATCTATGGGCAGGCGAGCGAGTTCAAGATCCTGCTCGTGGGGACGCAGGCGCCCGAAGCTCAGGACTACGACCCGCGCGACCTGCCGTGGAAGCTGCTGGCGGACGGTATGCCGGGCGAGCGTTCACGCCTGTTGCAGCTGGCTATGGCGAACCACGGCTCGCACCTCTTCGGCGCAGCCGGGATGACCAGTTCGGTTCACACCGAGGAGGACATCGAACGCACGATCGACGGCTGGCGCGACTCCCTCCTCGAGCTGCGCAGCGAAGGCGCACTCGAATGAAGCGGCAGTCCCCCGTGTAGGATTCGCTCGATGATCTCCGCGCTCACGTTCCTCGTGGTGTTCCTGGTTCCGCTCATCATCTTCTTCCTGAACCAGGGGATAGCGGCGAAGGAGCGCCGTGGAATAGCGGCCGGGATTCCGCGTCCGAAGCAGCCGAAAGAAGCGAAGCCGCCGAAACCAGGCCGCACCCGCCCGGCACGCGTTCGGTCGCGGCGGGTCGAGTACTGTGGCCGGGCGTTCACGCACTTCTCGCTTGCGCTGCTGGGCTCGCAGGAATCGTGCCGCTACTGCCGCTTCCTCGAAGAGGTTCCCCAGGCGGCGCCCGAGCCCGAACCAGGTAGTTCGTCCGAACCGGCCACGAACGAAGAGGCCGCGGACGAGGCGCCCGCCGAGCCAGTGCCGTTCGTCCGCCCCGCGAACGACTGACACGCCGGCGAAGCCCGGCGGTATACTTTCTCCCCAACCACCCTTGGAGTTCTGAATGAAGTACACCCGCCTGGGCCGCACAGGCCTCCAGGTGTCGCGCCTGTGCCTCGGCACGATGACCTTTGGCTTCCAGTGTGATGAGAAAACCTCGTTCGCGATCATGGACAAGGCGTTGGACGGTGGAGTCACCTTTTTCGATACCGCCGACGTGTATCCGCTCGGGGCGCCCGCTGGCAGCCAGGGCCGCACGGAGGAGATCGTCGGAACCTGGCTAAAGGGCCGCCGCGACCGCGTCATCCTCGCCACGAAGTGCTGGGGGCGTGTCGGACCGAGCCAGTGGGACCAGGGAAACTCGCGCAAGCACATCCTCGACGCCGTCGAAGGTTCGTTGCGACGCCTGCAGACCGACTACATCGACCTCTACCAACTGCATGGCCCGGATGCCGAGACGCCGATCGATGAGACCTTGCGCGCACTCGAAGACATCGTGCGGGCGGGCAAGGTGCGGTACATCGGGTGCTCGAACTTCCTCGCCTACCAGGTCGCCCGCGCAATCGGCCGGAGCGAAGTGCTTGGGGTGGCGCGTTTCGACAGTGTGCAGCCGCGCTACAACCTGCTCTTTCGCGAAATCGAGCGCGAACTGCTGCCGCTCTGCCGCGAAGAAGGCATCGGTGTCATCCCGTTCAACCCCATCGCCGGCGGACTCCTGAGCGGTAAGCACAACCCGGAGGCTGGCCCCGAAGAGGGTTCGCGATTCACTCTCGGCACGGCCGCGGACCGTTACCAGGACCGCTACTGGCACGCCCGCATGTTCGAAACGGTGGAACAACTGCGTCCTCTCGCCGCCGAGGCGGGGATGAGCCTGCCAGAGATGGCGGTGGCATGGGTGCTCGCGAACCCGGCCGTGACTGCTCCAATCATTGGCGCGAGCCGCCCCGAACAGTTGGACGACACCATCAAGGCGGCTGCCACGGTCATGCCGCCAGAACTCAAGCGCCGCCTCGACGAATTGACCGCAGAGTACCGGCGCGGGGACGCGGCCCGCTAGATGAGCGAACTCAACGAACTGCTCGACATCGCGCGACGGGCGGCGGTTGTGGCCGGCGAGGTCATCATGCCGCTCTACAATGCTGGCACATCGGTCGAACTGAAGGCTGACCGCACGCCCGTCACCATCGCCGACAAGAACGCTGAACTCGCCATCCGCGAGTTCCTGAGCCGGGAGTGTCCCGGCCACGGCGTGCTCGGCGAGGAGTTCCCGGAGACGCCGGGCGACGGACGCCACCGCTGGATTCTCGACCCCATCGACGGCACGAAGTCGTTCATCCACCACGTGCCCCTGTTCGGCACGTTGATCGCGCTCGAACGGGACGGTACGCCGGTCGTCGGGGTCATCGCCTGCCACGCTGCGGGCGAAACAGCCTCCGGCGCGCTTGGCGTGGGTGCGTTCCTGAACGGTCAGCCCGCGTGGGTCTCGTCCGTGAGCAGTCTCGGCGAGGCCACGGTTTCGATGACCAGCATCACGCGGATGCTGCAGGGCCGCGCCGGCGGACTCTCACGGCTGGCGAACGCGTGCGGCTTATACCGCGCCTGGGGCGACTGCTACGGCTACATGATGGTGGCTGCC
>CAYYDX010000011.1:0-49733 GCA_964470735.1 uncultured Anaerolineaceae bacterium | reverse complement strand
GGTGCGGAGCTTCACCGCCGATATTGATCCTGATTCCCCGCTGGGCCCAGAGGCTGCCGCACGCGCCGGACGCTACCGCGCCTTCACTAATGCTCTGAAGGAACTCGGCGGCACCCGGATCCTGTTGGCCCACACCCGCGATGACCAGGCGGAGACCGTGCTCATGCGCATCATCCGGGGGTCGGGCGTGCGTGGCATCCGTGGCATGCTGCCGGTATCGAACGTACCCGGCGCAAGTGCCCAGCGCCTGGTTCGGCCGCTGCTCGAGACAACCCGAGAATGCACCGAATCAATTTGCGCCGAACTTGGACTCGAACCCCTGCGTGACGAGTCGAACAGCGACCTTGGATTGCGCAGAAACCGTATCCGGCACGAGACCCTGCCGGCGTTGCGCCAGCTCAATGCAGCCGTCTCCGAGGCCCTGGTTGGGCTTGGCGCAAGCGCCCGGGAGGCGTTCGAACCGGTCGAGAAGGCTTCGTTCCAGGTCCAGCCCTCCGAGCGCAGCCCGATTGGCGCGCTCTTTGCACTGCCGTCGCTACGTGACGCTCCCACCGAAGCGATCGCGTTGGTGCTGGAGCGTGAAGCCAGCTTCTATCACCTGCGGCCGGAGTTGAACCGCACTCGGCTGGAGAATCTCAGGACGGTCCTGACGCATGGTTCGGGGCAGGTTCGCTTTGGCGATACGGTTGTCGATGTGTCCTGTGCAAAGGTGCGCGTGGGCCCGCCGCTCGAGGCAGTGCCTCCGCTGGCGCCAGTCGCTCTGAACGTCCCGGGTGATACCCGTGCCGGTGACTGGGTGGTCCGAGTCCGTGTCGAGCCACTTGAGGGCGACCCAACCAGCCCGGTTGTGGCGCTCGATTCGACGTCGATCCGGGGAGTTCTCAAGCTGCGTTCGCTCACGCCGGGCGACCGGATTACCTGGCGAGGTGTCTCCCGGAAGGTCTCCGACCTGCTGGTGAACGAGAAGGTCCCGGCGTGGGAGCGACCGTCGCTGGTAGTGCTGGCCGATGGTGAAGGTGTCGTCGCGCTGTTTGGGGCGTGCCGGACGTTCGTCCGGGATGGGGCCGAGCCGGACCTCTGGGTGCGGCTCTCGGCTATGGCGCCACGGTAGACGGCGCCGATGAGCGCGAGAAAAGCGGGATGACTTCCTCCGCAAGGAGCCGGGTCTGTCTGAGGATGTCGCCGTCATCCTCGGCGATCGGGCGCAGGATGAACTTCGAGATGCCAGCGTCGATGTATTCGCGAATTCGTTCGGCAATCGCTCGGGCGTCGCCAGCCGCGATGTAGCTCCCTGGTTCCGGCGCGTCGGGAAGACGTGAGACTGCTGCCGCCTGCCGTTGCACGACACTGTCATCCCAGGAACCAAACCGGAACGGCAATCCTGCACCGTAGTGGTCGTCATCCAACGGCCTGCCGGCTGCGGCGGAAGCCTGGCGAATTGCCGCAACGACCGGGCGAACCTGCTCCGGATTCTGTAGTCCAGCAAGCCAACCCGTCCCTATCCGGGCAGTCCGGCGGATGGCGGCCTCGGAACTGCCACCAATCCAGAGGGGCAGCGCGTTCTGCACAGGCTTTGGCGAAATCACGGCGCCTTCGTACCGGTAGTGCTTCCCGGTGTAGGTCACCGGTTCGCCCGTCCAGAGTGCGCTCATGATGTCGAGCGCTTCATCAGCGCGGGCGCCGCGGCCGACCGGGTCCCGGCCCGTGGCGTGGAACTCCGGGTTCGCTTCGCTGCCGACACCGAACGCCGGGAGCAGTCGACCGCCGGTAAGGTAGTCAAGCGATGCACACTCCTTGGCAAGGATGAGCGGGTCGCGGAACGGGACAACGATAGCGTTCATCCCGAACTTTAGCCGGCTCGTGCGCCCGGCAATCACCCCGAATGTGGTCATGAGTTCGAGCTGGGGCTGACGGGAAACAAGACGTTCACTCAGCCAAACGGAGTCGACGCCCCGCCCTTCACAGAGGTCGATCCATTCGAAAAACGCGGACGGCCCCGAGAACGGGAAGCCGGCGAGTCCAAGTCCAATTCCGATGCTCATGGATCCCTCCGGGCCTGATCACGGCGTCGTGCCTTCGAAACCGTAGCCCATTCCACCGGGCGAAGTCATTCGCGCCGGAACTGCTGAAAGAACTGCGCCAACCGCATGTGCAGACCGGGTTCGGCGACGAGCAGCCCGCGGACGTAGGGCGATGGCTGGTTGAATGGCATCTCGTCGCCGAAGATGCCGGTCGCCCGAAGTCCACTCGCGCGACAGAGCGCGATCCCAGCGGCGACGTCCCACTCTGCCCTGCCGTAGCCACTGAGTACCGCGTTGCCTTCGCCGCGCGAGAGCAATGCGAGCCTGTAGGCAACACTGCCGACGCCCCGCGACTCGATGCCCTCTGGCAGCGGTGGCAGTTCATCGTGTAACTGCTCACCTCTCCCAACCAGGATTTCGGCCCCGTAACCAGTGGCTTCGGTGGGTTGCCGCTCCTGGGCCCCGTCGACAACGCAGGCGAACAACTCACTCGTCGCCGGATTGTGAACCACTCCCAGTGCGGGCCGCCCGGCCACAACCAGTGCGACGGAGATCGCGTACTCGGGGATGCCCTGGAGGTACTCGCGGGTTCCGTCGATCGGATCAACGACCCAGACGCGCTCGCAGGCGAGGCGTTCGGCCGTGTCGGCGTGTTCCTCACCCAGCCACCCATATGATGGGAACGGAGCGGTGAGTCGCGTGTGGAGGATCTCCGAGGCCCGTAGGTCGGCTTCGGAGACGAGTTCCCAGCCATCCTTCCGACCGAACCGAACGCCATCGCGCCGCAGCCGCACAACTTCCTCACCGGCCTGGAGCACGGCGGCTGTCGCGATTCTCAGTTCGTCTTCGAGCACGCGTTCATTGTCAGCGAAGGGTGGACCGCGCGGCTATGCGAAGGCCGCCATCAGCTCTTCCATCGCCTTCACCTGGCCCCCGCTCGTGGACGATGGAACCAGCATCGGTGTCTTCACCCCGGCGGCAAACCACGCCTCGACGCCTTCGAGAACCTGCTTCCGCGTCCCGTAGAGCGTGCTGTCGGAGAGCCACCGTTCTGTCATCAAACCGGGCAGCGCGTCGCGGTCTCCGCGGGCGAGCGCTGCTTCAACTGCCTCCATCTCTTCGACATACCCCGCTTCCTTCCAGTAGTTCCGGTAGTTCGGAAGCATCAGATAGCCGGTGAGTGTCCGCTTGTTCACGTTCATCGCGGCTGTGGGGTCGTTGTCGTCGATGCACGTTGGAATCATGTCGCCGATGAAGAAGTCGCCTTCGCGCTTCTCCGCGGGAAGATGCGACAGCGAGGCAGCCATGTGCGAGCGCGACGCGTTTGCCCAGACGGCGCCCTCGGCGATTTGCGCCGACAGTTCGACCATCTTCGTCCGTAGCGAGGCAAGCACGATTGGCGGTAGCGGCCCCGTCTGTTGCGTCCCTGCGCGCATCTGCTCGACGTAGTTGCGGATGTCGGTCAGCGGCTTGCCACCCTCGACACCGAGGCGCTTGAGCGATGGAGCGTGACTCACTCCGATCCCGAGATAGAAGCGCCCGTCGCTGATTTCGTGGATGTACGCCGCTGACTGTGCGAGGTCGAAGGGCAGCCGGTAGTAAATCGGCATGATGGAGGTTCCGAACTTGATGGTCTTGGTCGCGTGGGCCATCGAGAGGCAGAGGCCCATGCCATCGCCGAAGCTCGCGCAGTAGATGCCTTGAAAGCCGGCCGCTTCCAGTTTCTGGGCGAGTTCGACGGTCCATTTGCGCCGTCCGGCGGCGGCGGCGAGGGCAACTGCGGGCATTTGCATGGTGGGGGCTCCTGAGTCTGTTGTGCCCTGGAACTATACGGTGGTGACGCGGTTCAAGCCGTCGTGGGTGTCGCGACTCACCGCTTAAAGCGGAGCATCTGGCCGCTACCTGCGCCTGTGTGCTTGCCGCCGTCGTACGCAACCTCGCCGTTCACCACCACAAGGTCGATGCCGGCAGGCTCCAGCTTCGGCGTTTCGTAGGTGGCCAAGTCCTCGATAGTCGCAGGGTCGAAGAGCACGAGGTCCGCAGCGTAACCCTCTCGCACCAGGCCACGATCCACGAGGCCGAACCGTTCGCACGACGCGCTGGTCATCCGGCGGATTGCTTCTTCGAGTGTGAGAACGTGCCGCTCCCGGACATAACGCCCAAGAACCCGCGGCATTGTGCCGAAGAGACGTGGATGGGGGTTCCCCTTCAGTTCCGGGATCCCATCGGAACCGATGAGCATGCGCGGGTGCCGGAGGTTTGTCTCGATATCGGCCTCGTCGATGATGAAGTGGATGCAGATGACCTGGCGGCCGCGTGGGCTTGTAACGATGTTCCGGACCGCCTCATCCATCGTCCATTCATGTTCGCGGGCGATATCCGGGACCATCTTGCCCTCGAACTCCCGGTAGTCGGGACAACTCGCGATCATGACGCCTTCAGCCCACTCAACGTCGATGGCGTCGAGGTTTACGTACTGCCACATCGGGCCGCTGCCAGCGGTGTACGGGTAGACATCGAGGGTCACGTCCATACCCGAAGCGTTGGCGGCATCGACCTTCGCCAGGGACTGGCCGATTCGGCCCCAGTTGCGCCTGCCGGCCGACTTGTGATGCGAGATGTGGAGCGGTACATCCGCCTCGCGGGCGATGTGCAGTGCCTCATCAACAGCGTCGAGGAGGCGGTCGCCTTCGTTGCGCATGTGCGTCGCGTAGATGCCGGAGTAGGGTCGGCACTCGGTTGCCAGCGCCGCGACTTCGGCGGTGTCGCTGTAGCGGCCCGGTTCATAGATGAGGCCGGTGGAGAAGCCGACAGCGCCCTGCTCCATCGCCTTCGCAACATGGCCGCGCATCTCCGCGACTTCCTGCTGCGTGGCGTGGCGCTTCTCGAGGCCCACCACGTGCGCCCGGATGCGGTTGTGCCCAACCAACATCGCATTGTTGATGGCAGGCTTGAGCGCCATGCACGCCGCATAGTAGGAATCCAGATCTGTCCATCCCGACCCCGGACCCGAGATGTCGCCGGGCATGTAGTCACGGCCCGGTTCATTCGGGATCGTACTGAAGCCGCAGTTACCGCTGATCTCCGAGGTGACGCCCTGCGCGAGTTTGAAGGTCATCCCGGGGTGGCGAATGAACGCGCCGTCGTCGTGCGAGTGGGTATCGACGAAGCCCGGGCAGAGGACGCGACCCCGGGCGTCAATTTCTCGTGTGGCCGTCGCACCGGTCCCAACGAGTGAGATCTTGCCGTCGCTGACGGAGACGTCCGCCGGGAAGCCCGGGGAGCCTGATCCATCGATGACGAAGGCGTTGCGAATGGTGAGGTCTGCTGGCATGGCCGGATTGTGTGAGCCATACGCGCTGTTGTCGACTCCCGCAGCCGATGCTGTACGCTCGAACCATGCCCAACCGCCTTGCCCATGAAAGCAGTCCGTACCTCCTGCAGCACGCGAATAACCCGGTGGACTGGTATCCGTGGGGCGAAGAAGCGTTCGAACGGGCCCGCGCCGAGGACAGGCCGATTCTGCTGTCCATCGGGTACAGCTCGTGCCATTGGTGCCACGTGATGGCCCATGAGTCGTTCGAAAACCCCGCCGTCGCAGCGTTGATGAACGCGGACTACGTCAACATCAAGGTCGACCGGGAGGAACGGCCCGACGTCGATTCGGTATATATGACAGCAGTCCAGGCGCTGACCGGCTCCGGTGGCTGGCCGATGACCGTATTCATGGATGCCAACGGACGGCCGTTCTACGCAGGGACCTACTTCCCGCCGGATGACGCGCATGGTCGGCCGGGCTTTGGACGGCTACTCCAGTTCATCGCGGAAAAGTGGCGGACGGACCGGGCGGAGGTCCTGGATTCAGCAGCGAAAATTACGGCCCATCTCGAGGACGCCACTCGCCGTGTGCCCGGCGCCGGTGACGCTCCGACGCACGAGACCACGGGGCGCGCGGTCGAATTGCTCGGGGAGTCGTTCGATGCGGAATGGGGCGGGTTCGGGATGGCGCCGAAGTTCCCTTCGCCTTCCACCCTCCAGTTCTTGCTCGCGGTGTACGCCAGGGAGAAGGAGTCCGCACCGGGTCAGTCGGCGCTCGACATGGTGTTGCACACGCTGCGGGCGATGGCGACCGGCGGGATGTACGACCAGTTGGGTGGTGGGTTCGCCCGCTACAGCGTTGATGGCGAGTGGCTCGTCCCGCACTTCGAAAAGATGCTCTATGACAATGCTCAGCTCGCTCGTATCTACCTCAACGCGTATCAGGTCACAGGTGACGAAGGGTTCGCGCGGATTGTCCGGGAAACCCTCGATTTTCTCCTTTCGGAGGTGCGGGATCCGGAGGGAGGATTTTACGCTGCCCTCGATGCCGATTCCGAAGGGATAGAGGGCAAGTACTACGTCTGGACGGCGGACGAACTGAAAACGGCACTTGGCGACGACGGGCAGCTCGCGGCGGCGTGGTTCGGGGTCACACGCGAAGGGAACTTCCGGGACCCGCACCATCCGGAACTCGCCGGGCGCAGCGTATTGAGCGCCCGCGCAAGCATCGACGAACTCGCCCAGCGCTTTGGGACGAGTGTTGACGCGGCGCTGGAGAGAATCGAGGCAGCACGAGGAGTCTTGCTGGAACGGCGCAGCCAGCGTGTCCGCCCGGGCCTCGACGATAAGGTACTGACATCGTGGAACGGGCTCGCCCTGGCAGCATTCGCCGAGGCCGGGCGCGTTCTCGGCGAGATTCGTTACCAGGTCGCGGCGGCCGAAGTCGCGACCTTTCTGCGCTCATCGTTGTGGGTCGATGGCCGGCTGCGCCACACCTGGAAAGCTGGCGATGCACGCGTCGACGGAATGCTCGAAGACTACACCTATGTCGGATTGGGCCTCGTGGAGTTGTACAAGCTCACGGGGGATGTTGCACTGCTCGACTGGGCGCGTGACCTCTGGGACGTCGTGCGCACGCAGTTCCACGACGATGAGCGTGGCGGGTACTTCGAAACACCTGCCGACGGTGAGCAGTTGCTGCTTCGCCAGAAGTCGTTTTTCGACGCGGCAACACCATCGGGGAACGGCAGTGCAGCACTGCTGGGACTCTGGCTGGCTCGCTACTACAGCCGCAATGACTGGGAACAGCCCGTCGAGGAGGTCGTCACGCAGGTTGCCGACCATCTCCTTCGAGCTGTGACCGGGTTCGGAACCATCCTGCAGGCCATCGAGTTTCTCACCTCGCCAGCACGGGAGCTGGTTATCGTTGGCGACCCTACGCGCCGCGTCGCGCTTGAACAGGTCGCGGCTGACCGCTATCTCCCCTGGCTGGCCGTAGCGCCGACACCCGATGCCGATGGGCTGCCCATGTTCGAAGGGCGCGAACCGTTCAGCGACGAACCGTTAGCCTACCTTTGCGAAAACCAGATGTGCCTGATGCCCGCCAGGACTGCTGGTGAGCTTGCCGCGATGCTGAAATAACCCAATTGTTCAGAGGCGCTCGACGGCTGCGATTGGCGACTTCGCGGGGTCGACGACGTAGCGCAGTTCTGGCATCTGGATATCCGCGACGGCGTAAGAGGCCGAAACGGGGAACACGGTGATGGCTCCGTCGAGGCCGAAGGCAGCGGCGATGAACGCGTCGAGGTGGGGCTTCCCACGGTCGGCGCTGCGGAAGGTGTACTCCGGGTCGGATTGGACCAGGCGTGCGATCTCCTGCCCATCGCGGGTGATTCGAGCGGTGTTGAGATTCGCCAGGTACTGGATGTCATTCCCTGCGATAGGCTCCGGGTTCATCAGCGCCATGGTGAGCACGTCGACCCCGTTCGCGGAGACGCGCCCATCGATGCGGTCGAAGCGCTTGGCCAGCGAGACCTCGGCGACCCGGAGCGAGTAACCCCACCGTGCTGCCAGGCTCTCGGCAGCCGCAGCGGTGCTCACAAAGCCGCTCATCAGCAGCCCGCGAGGCCGGGCGCCAGACCTGCAGCCAATCTTCGCCTCCGCCATCGTGAAGGGCCCCGCAGGGCTCTCAGGTACGTTCGTCACGGTGAAGACAACGGTCGGTGGGATCGTGGGATGGAGCGCGGGCGGGAGGAGAGATGTCATCGCCTCCGCGTCCAACTCATACATCAATTGGAGGATGCCGCAGCCGGGCAGCATCCATGGGTCGCCACCAGGCTCGCAGACGAGCGGGCCGTCATTGAACGCCTCTGCTGGGCGCGTTCCTACGAGTGGCATCACACGCCTCCTGCCGCAGCGCTGGAGGCGACCGGTGCGCCGGCGAATTTCGGCATGACTTCCTTTGCGAACAGGCGCATCGAGTCGAGGACCTCCTGCTGGGGGACGGTTTCCGCCGCGTTCAAGAGGAAGTTGATCCGGTCGACACCGACGGACTCCCAGTTCTTGATCACCTGGACGATGCGATCCGGATTGCCGATGCAGAGCCCTTCCGGGATGGCGCCTTCGGGGGCGCTGGTGGCTTCGCGGCGCAGCGCCGGCAGCAGTCCAAGGTTCGGGTACGAGCGTGTCGGGTAAGCCTGCCGTGCCGCCAGCAACTGCTCAGCCATGTAGTTGAAGGCGCCTGCGAGCCGCTGACCCGTCCTGGCGCCGTACTCGAGGTCGGGGTGGCACATCAGGAAATTCACCGTGTTGACCTGCTCATTCACGAACGAACCAACAGGGTCGCAGTACTTGATGCGGCGGCGATACTCAGCGATCTTCTTCTCTTGCTCCCGGAAGCCTCCGAAGGTTAGCCCGAGGCTCCCCATGCCACGGTCTGCCGCGTCGAGTTCGGTGCCGGGACTGGTGACCGCGACCCACATCGGCGGATGCGGTTTCTGGAGCGGCTTCGGGAGAATGGTGCGCTGGGGCATCGAAAACGCCCGGCCCTCGTATCCGAACCGCTCCTGCGTCCACATCCTGGGGATGATGCGCGTCCACTCGTCCCACGTCTTCTTGGTTTCGTCGGGGTCTGCGCCCATGCCACCGAGTTCAGTCCACGTGGCCGAACGTCCTGTCCCGAACTCCAGCCGCCCACCGGAGACGAGGTCCATGGTGGCGGCGACTTCAGCCGCTTTCACCGGGTTGTTGAACTGCGGGACACAGACGACGATGCCACGCCCGATGCGGATCTTCTTGGTTTGCATGGCGCACGCCGTCAGGAAGATCTCCGGCGCCGAGCAATGGGAGTACTCCTCGAGGAAGTGATGTTCGACCGCCCAGACCTGGTCGAAACCGAGTTCGTCGGCAAGGCGAACCTGTTCGAGGCAATTCTGGTAGACCTCATACTCGGTGGTTGGTCCCCATGGCCGGGGGACGGAGATCTCATAGAAGATTCCGAACTTCACGGTGCGGCTCCTCCGGGCGGCGACCACCACAGCGGTTTCCCCGGCGCGAAATTTCGCGGGGGACTGTAGCACAGCGAGCCGGGCGCCGGTGACCTTTACCGGAAGACGGACTCGATTGGCGTGATACGGATGCGGTCGCCCGTCAGCGGGAGTGGGAAAGCACCGACCAGGCGGTCTTCCTCCAACAGTTCAGCGGGCTTCTCGCCGTCGTAGGTGATCGTCGCTGGTTCGGACGAGAGCAGCTGCTCTTTCAGCCCGGCGGCATCGGATGCCACCATCACGACCTGCAGGTCAGTCGCCGAGAAGTGGCGGCGTACAGCGGCGTTGACGTCGTCAACGGTGAGCTTCTCCAATGCATCCTGGATGTAGCGGGTGTACTCGCCGATGCCGTAGTACTCGCTGTCCAGTGCGTACCCCAGTTGCTGATCCTGGGTCTTCGTCAGGACGAACACGTTCTTGGCCAGGTACTCACGCGTGTCCTCAAAGTCCTGCGCGGAGATGCCCCGTTCGATGAGGCGTGTGAGTTCGTAGAGAGCAAGCTTGAAGGCGAACACCGCTTGCTCAGGCCGCAGCGGGCGCAGCCACACCTCGAACAGTTGGGCGCGACGCCCATGATTCGGATCCGGGAAGAACTGGTACATGCCGCGCGGAAAGGCTTCGATGTAGGCGTAGTCGCCGTAGTTCATCCCGCGAACCTCGCGGATGCGGTTGTAGAGACGGCCATTCGAAGCGCGGTGTTCACCGAGCCATGCGCGTGCAAGCCACAGAGCGACGAAGTCCGGGTCGCCCCGGCGGACGGTCAACGAATGGCCGAACGAGATCCCGACCGAACGAGTGTCTTTCTCCAGTATCTCCACCTGCATGCCGGAAAGCGGCGCCGCGTGGATTGGGCCACGTGCGTTCGGCGTTCCGTCGGGTAACCGGCCAAGCGCGCTCCTGAGTTTCCCGTGCGCCTCCGCAGGCATGTCGCCGGTAACGCCGAGCGAGAGGTTCGCCTGCGTGTAGTGCGCGGCGACGAAGGAGCGCACGTCGTCGAGCGTCAAAGACTGGAGTCCGGCGACCGATCCCAGCGTGGTGTGACCGTAGGGTGTGTTTGCGAAGACCAGTTCCTGCAGCCGCTCCTTTCCCAGTTCCTCTTCGTTGTTCGAACGAAGGTCCTGCGTCAGGGCGTTGAGTTGCTGTTCGCGCAGTCGCTGGAAGTCGTCCTCTCGGAAGCCCGGCGATGTCAGTTGCGGGAGCGCGATAGCCATGAACCGGTCGAGCGTGTCGTTGTGGGCCACACCGGTGAAGGTGGTCATGTCGCGGTCGACCTGGACGTCGAACGACGCCGCCAGGGGGAAGAGCGCGCGCGTGATCTCGTCGAAGGCCATTTCCGTGCTCCCGGCTTCGGCGATCATCGAGGCGGTGAGAGCAGCAAGGCCGAGTTTCCCCGGCGGGTCATCGGCCGAACCGGTGTTGAACAGGAGTTTAAAGCGAGCCAGTGGCGACGGGCCGGGGAGGACTGTCTCTCGAATGGCCGGTTCCGTGGCAGGCGCCGCTGAGAGTGTTGGTGGTACGAGTGCTTCTGCCGGGAGGTCATCGTGGCTGAGCGTGGTAACGACCAGGTTGGTGTTGGTGATGTAACGTCGGGCGGTGTCCAGCAAGTCTCCGGGCGTGCAGGTGTCGGCCAGTTCGAACAGGCGGTTGACGGTGTCGTAGCTGCGCTCGAAGCGCACAAAGCGAGCAAGGGTGCTGGCGATGGACTCGGAGTTGTCCAATGCGCGCACGACGCCATAGCGCCCGTGCGCCTGCGCGTCGGCGAGACGCTGCGCAGGCACAGCATCCGAAGTGGCCGCGGTGAGTGTCGCGGTGATGGCATCCCGCACGTAGGTGGCGTCCTCGGGTCGCTTCAGGCGGGCGAAAATCGTTGCGAGCCCGGGGTCATGGCTCGCGGGCAGATACGGGAACAGCTGGTCAACGACCTGTTCCTTCTCGACAAGGCGATGGTAGAGGGCTGATGTCTCACCGAAGAAGAGGTCGAGCAGGAAGTCGAGCGCGACATAATCTTTGTTGGTGACGGAGAAGCGGGGTCCGTGAAAGCCGATGGAGAGCCACGGAAGAGTGGGACTCTCCCAGTGGTGGTGAACCGAGACCCCCGCACGCTGGGGCGGTTCCTGCGGCACTTCGATGGTAGCGGACGCCCCGGGCTTCCAGGTGCTCCAATGGCGCTCTACGATGGCCGTGGCCGCCTCCGGATCGATGTCGCCGGCGATGATGACCGTCGTGTGCTCGGGCCGGTACCAGCGCTCGAAGAACGTGCGCGAGTAGTCGAACTGGTTCGGCATGTCCTCGATGTCGGCGATGAAACCCATCGTGGTGTGCCGATAGGTGTGGGCCGTGAAGGCATGGCTGCGCTGAATCTCGATGAGCTTCGTGAGCGGGTCGGCCGCGCTCTTGTTGTACTCCCCGAGGATCGCGCGCGACTCCGTCTTGAAGTCCGATTCGGAGTAGCGAAGGTTCATGAAGCGGTCGGCTTCGAGCTCGAGGATGGTCTCGAGGTCATCCTTCGCGAACGTGATGTGGTAGTTGGTGTAGTCGTCCGTGGTGTACGCGTTCTGGCGCGCGCCAGAGCGGGTAATGATCGCCTGGTACTCGTCCGCGGGGAAGCGTTCGGTGCCGCGGAACATCATGTGCTCGAAGAAGTGGGCGAAGCCCGACTTCCCCGGCTCAACCTCGTTTCGTGAGCCGGTCTGAACCGGGATCTGGAGCGAAACGAGGTTCGGATAGCCGGTGTTCAGGGCAATGACGCGGAGGCCATTGGCCAGCGTCGTTTCGAGTGCACGGAAGGGGAGCACAGGAGGCATGCGCTCAATCGTAAGCGGCGCGACCGCGACCGGGTACCGCTAACGTGCTTCCGCGAACTTCGCGGACAGGAGGAGCGCGTGGCGTTCGTTGCACTGGCGAACCACGGCGGAGGCGGCCTGTGGATCGACACCGTCCGGGTAGAAGGAGCCGAGGACCAGGTTTCCTTCGAGCTGAGGGTGGCCCGGGCGAACCGCCGTCACGCCGTTGGCTTCGAGGCAGTCGCCGGCGCGGTTCAACGCCTGGCGCAACTCATCTTCGGTGACAACTCCGTCAGCGAGTGCCGCGAGCTGTTCCGCGGAGGGCGCCTCGATCTCGGTCGCGGAGTCGCGCCGGCCATCGTCCGCGCTGGCGCCGCTGCCGCGATCGATCGTAGCGACGAGCAGAACTCCCGCAGCCGCGACGACCCCGATGAAAACAATGACGAGACCTTTGAATCTGTTCATGACGCTATCACGACCTCCCAACCACTCACCCGCCGTCGATTCGGTAGCTCCCGCATTGTGCACGGCATCCGTCGTCCCTCCGTCAAGGCTGCAACGCCACCATAGCAGGTCGGTTTCGCCTGTCAAACGTCAGAAATCGTTCGGGCAGTACGGTGCGCGCGCGGTACGGAACAACTGGTCCGCGGTCCGCACTGCCCGGTCGTCGCGGGCTTCGAGCTTTCCCGCGCGGGCGAAGTGGCTCGCACTCCGGTAGCCGGCCAGCAGCGAGGCGAGGACATTTGGCTCTACGGTGAGGTCCGGGTCGCGGTCCGTCCTTGTGATGTGTGAGGTGGAGCCGTCGGTTTCGAGGAGAAACGTGCCGTTGTTCCACGGGCACATCCCGTCATCGGTCACGCGGATTGAAAGTTCGCCGCGAACACCGTACGGGCGATCGGCGAGTGCCTTCTCCGCGTCGACCACGCGCATCCAGATGCCGTCGGAGGTGCGCCTGTTGAGCATGCGCGGTTCGAGAAGGAGTTCTGGCGCGGGGTCATCTTCGGCGACCCCCCGGAAGTCTATCCGGCGCACGAGGTCGTGAGAGCGCAGGTAGTCCCAGAGACCCCGGTACGCCTCCGTGTCCTGCCAGATGAAGTCACTCACGGTCATGACCTGGTCCGGTCCGGTGTCGGTGAACCCACCGTGGTTGGTCTGGTAGACAGCGTGGCCACGAACCTCACCGTCGACGTTCCGATAGATGGCGCAGTAGACCGGGTGGTCCTTCACGTTGTCCGCCAGCGTGCTCGCCTGCCAGAGGACGCTGGACCGGTGGATGCAGAGGTTCTTGTCCTGCACCCAGGTGATGTAGTTCTGCTTGATCGTGGCGAAGGCGTCCTCCTTCTCCAGCAGTTCGATCGAACCCGGCGCTGGCATGCCACCTTCGAACTGGGCGAACCGGGGGTCGATGGCGTAGCGCACCTGGGCTGATGCCAGCCCGTAGCCGAATCGCTGGTAGATGGCGCCCATGCTCGCCCAGAGGATCGCGTAGTGCTGCTCGCGTTCCTGCATCAGGCGGAGAGCTTCGCTCATTACCTGGCGGAGGAGGCCCTGGCGGCGATAACTCGGCAGCGTCCCGACGGCGGTGACCCCGCCGATTTTCACGGGATTGCCATTCAAGCGGACCGTAAACGGGAGGGTTGCCAGCGTCGTCGCGAGGGCGCCATCGACCCACGCGCAGGTCGTCCAGTCGGCCGCAGGCGTGGTCAGGTCGTCGCGTGGCGACGGCGCCGAGGCGAAGACGTAGTTTACGTTGCGCTGGTATGCCTTCAGCTCTTCATCGTCGCGGCACGGACGGATTTCCACAGCCATTGGGGGGCCTCTTTGGTCAGTCGGAGTCGAAAGAGTATAGCGACCGGTTCAGGGTTGGAGCGGGGTCAGTGTGGCCGGGGCATCGAGCCGTAGCTGGTAAACGCCGCAGGCTTCCACCGTGTCGAAGTCCCGCGCCCATGCCGGTACCTCGCTGCCGCCATAGCGCAGCCACTCGCTGGCTGTGGCGTCGTAGCGATAGAGGTCGTCAAAGTCCGCTCCCAGACTGGAGAGCGCATCCGCGGCGGATGCGGTCGCACCGAGGTACACGAAATCGTTCCAACCGGCATCGAGTTGCACCGGCAAGGGGAACGACAGCGAAAAGCCGCCGGGCAACGTCGCCGCCGACTCGGCGTAGAACCAGTACGACTCTCCCGGCTCGACGCTGGTAAGCGTCCGGCCGACTGGTGTCGCGGCGAACCAGCGCTCGAACTCCCCGGCGCCATCGACGTAGCGGTAGATTGCGGTTACGGCGCCCGAAGGAACCGGCGCGAAGGCGCCGAGCAGTGACACCGGTTCGGCGCCGAAGTAGCCGACGTGGTTCCACCCGGCACGCAATTGAACGTTTCCACAGAGCACCGACCCGGCGCCAACGCGGGCCGACGGGCCGAACTCGCTCGTGTTGCCATCGGTGTCCGTCGCAAGCGCGACGAGCCAGTCGCCAGCCGAGACCGGTGGGTTGTCGAGTGCGAAGGCGCCGGAGCCGTCCGCGGTGACGGTTGTGCCAGTGAGCGGCACCGTGCCGTAGTCGCGCTGACCACCGGGTTCGTGATGTGCTACATAAAGTTGAACACCACAACCTGCGCAGGCTGTCCCGGTAACACGGGTCTGGGTCGCTCGCGTGATCATTGGATGGTTCAGCCACTGGTTCGGGCCGGTGTCCGGGTCTCCCGCATCGTTCGGATTGGTGATGCCATCGAGGCCGAGGTCGATGGCCATCAGACCGATGTTGGAGAAGGAATTCGCGACGAACTCGTTGCGAGTTACCGAGACGCCGTCAGTATCGGCGGCGACAACGATGCCTTCGCCAGCGTTGGTGATGTCGTTCGCCGCCACGGTAGCCTGGCTGGATGGCTGACTGAGCACGATCGCACGACCAAGTGGCGCGGCGCTCCCGCCGGGCGCCTTGCCGAATGTGTTGCGCTCGATGGTCGTGCCTGAGAACGCGCCCGGGGTTCCACTGCCGACGAAGACGCCGGTCGTGGCATTGCCGATGACGTTGCCGGCCCCAGAAACCGTTGGCGGGCCGCCGACCTGGCCGTTACCCGCAGCGATGACAACGCCAGTCTCTACCGGGTCGGGAGAACCGCCAGGCGTGAAGCCGACGAGATTGGCGCGCAGGATAGCGCCGGCGCTCGACACCGCAATGCCCGTGCCGCAGCCTCCCACGGAGTTGCCGGCTGCTGGCACGCCGATCGTGGCGTTTGCCCCGGTCACGGCCACGCAGGCGCCCGGGAATCCGCGGACGTTCGTGCTTCGGAGGACAAAGCTGGCGCCGGTGACCGTCAGGCCGTTGGAGGTGGCGCTGAGACTGGTCGACGCGTTTCGCACCATGACGGTCGCGCCTGCGCCGTCGATGGCGACTCCGTCGCGCGTGATGTTCGGCAGTGGGGTGTTGCCCACTGCGATGTCGAAGGGACTGTTCGAAGGTGCAAACGTAATGACAAACGGCGACCCGCTGGCGTCGGCGTTGGCTACTTCGATGGCGCGGCGCAGCGTGCAAAGCGTTGCGTGTGGGCAGACAGCCCCGCCAGACGCCCCCTCGTCGCCAGCGCTTGTTACCTCGACCGTTCCTGCTGCATGCGCGGGGACTGGTGAAGTGTCGAAGTCGCGCCCCAGGAGAAGGCAGATAGCGGCGAGTGCGGCGAAGAGCGTTCGCATGCGGCCACGCTACGCCCCGGCGATTATTCCGGGCAAACGCTAAGAACCGACTACAGAGCCCGGAACTGGCGCTTCCCGTCGAGGCGAATGAGGCGTCCGATACCGGGATGCTCCCAATGTCCGGCGATCCACGTTCGCTCTTCGTCGATCGCCCAGTCGAAGAGCCGGTCCCGTGTCCCGGCGGACATGACAGGATCCCAGTCGGCCGAGGGTGACCAGTCGGGGTGAATGAGTTGGACCGGATGGTGGGACGCGTCGCCAACGATCACGGCCCGCTCCCCCTGGGAAGCGATACCGACTGCGACGTGCCCCGGTGTGTGGCCCGGTGTCGAAACATAGGTAAGCTCGCGCGTGATCGCCGTTTCCTCGGTCACGAGCTTCACACGCCCGGTTTGCTTGAGCGGCTCGACGCACTCGACGAGGTGGAGATTGCCCGGTTCGGCCATCCGCTCTGGCTGCATCCAGTAGTCCCACTCGACCTGCTGGAACCAGAACTCAGCGTTGGGGAAAAACACTTCGCGTGTCCCGCCCGCGCGATCCACGGTGTTCCAGCCAACGTGGTCGATGTGCATGTGGGTGTTCAGCACGATGTCGATGCCGTCCGGCGAAACGCCCGCTTCGGACAGGGCGTAGTCGAGGTGGCCGAGCGGGAACTGCGGCCTCCGGCGGTTTCCGAGTCCCGAGTCGACCAGGATGGTCTTACCCTCGGAGCGGACGAGGTAGCAGGAAATAGCCATCGGAAGCAGGCCACGCGAGTCGGCCTGGTCGCCGAACAGCTCGAGCATGGCGTCGCCGTGGCCTGGCAGGAACGTGTGGGGGTTCATCAGGAGTCGGCAGTCAAGAAGTGGAGTCACTTCGACAGCGCCAACGGTTGCCTTGAGCATCAGTCATCCCTCCGGCGTGGGATTCTACGCACGCCGGAGTTCGAGTGCGTTACTTGGCCGCACTGCGGCTCGCCACCTCAGCCATCGCTTCGCCGAGCCGCTGGATGCCCTCCTCGATCTCTTCCATGGCGACGTAGCTGAATGCGAGACGAACGTGGTTCGTGGCGTTGCCATCGGCGAAGAACTGGGGTCCCTGCCCGACGATCACACCGCGTTCGTTGGCCGCGAGCTGCACATCGCGCGAACTCAGACCGGGCCGCAGCTGCAGCCAGAGGAAGAAGCCGCCGAGCGGCCGGGTGTAGGTCGCGTACTCCGAGGTGTAACGCGCGAGTGCGTCCTCGACGCGTTCGAGCTTCTTGAGGTAGGTGCGGCGCAAATTGACGATGTGGCGGTCGAGGTCACCGTTCCGGATCATTTCGGCGATGATGCGTCCGAGGTAGGGGCTGCTCCCCATGTCGTAACGAAGGGCGGCCACGCGGGAAATCAGCGCTGGCGGTCCCATCACCCAGCCCATCCGCAGGCCAGTTGCGATGATCTTCGAGAAGCTCGAGACCTTGATCCCATGGTCGCCGTTGCTCAGCGAGTAGAGCGATGGCGGCGGTGGTGTTTCGAACCAGAGTTCCCCGTAGGCGTCGTCTTCGAGAATGAACGTCTTGAAGCGGCGAGCGAGTTCGAGAAGCTTTTCGCGGCGGTCGATTTGGAGGGTGCAGCCCGCCGGGTTCTGGTGTGTCGGGATGCAGTAGATGAACTTCGCCCGCTTGCCCTGGTCGGCGAGCTTCTGAAGCTCGTTTTCAAGGATGTCGCATCGCATGCCCTGCTCATCCATCGCAATCGCGACCTGGGTGGCGCCGAAGGAGCGAATGGTGCGCATGCTCCCGGGGAAGTTCGGGCTTTCCACCATGACCACGTCCCCAGGGTCGAGGAGGGTCTCGCAGACGAGCCCGATGGCGTGGGCCGAACCCGAGGCGATGATCACGTTGTCACGGGTGACGGGGATACCTTCGATTTTCGATGACCGCTCGGCGATGGCGTCGCGGAGCGGCAGCGGGCCGAACGTGCCGCCGTACTCGAGCGCTTCCTTCTGTTCGCGGTCGATGACGGCACGGGTGGCGCGCACGAGCGCTTCGCCGGGAAGCGAAGGGATATCGGGGAGACCACCAGCGAAGGAGATGACGTGGCGCGGATCGGGTGTGGCGGCAGCCCAGACCTGGGGGCCGAGGATCTTCGACCGCGCGCTGACAATCTCGTCGACGTTTTCGGCTGACCAGTACTCACTCATCGCGGCATCCCATCGGGGGTGTGGTTGTCGAATACCTTAGCACCTGTATATCGCAGGCATCTGGAGCTTCTTGGCAAAAGACGTCCGCAGCCCACTCGACGGGAAGGTTGACGGTTGAGTTATACTGCAAACTCACCTTACTGTTCGCTCCGGTTTGCGAATGTTTTCACAATCTGCGGCGGGAAGCGCGTTTGCGCCGCGGGGGCCGTGCTCATTCTCAAAATCCGGTCATAACGCGGACCCCCTGGAGGGACGAATGGCCCACCCGCATTTGCCGCCCGCGCAAGGACTCTACCGGCCCGAGCTCGAGCACGACAGTTGCGGAGTAGGCTTCGTCGTGAACCTCAAGGGGGAGCGCTCGCACCAGCTGGTGAGCGACGGCCTCAGTGCGCTCGAAAACCTGAATCACCGTGGCGCTTCGGGCAGCGAACCGAACACCGGCGACGGCGCCGGCATCCTCTTGCAGATGCCAGATGGCTTCCTGCGCCACGAGTGCGCGCAACTGGGCATCCACCTGCCCGAGGCCGGCCACTACGGGGCCGGCCTGTTCTTTTCCTCCCGGGACGCGCGGGCGACCGCACAGGCCCAGGCACTCTTCACGGCGATCGTCGAAGAAGAAGGGCAGCATCTCCTCGGCTGGCGTGCCGTCCCCACGAACAACGCGGACCTGGGTCGCACTTCGCTCGACGCCGAGCCGGCCATGTACCAGGTGTTCATCGCCCGTGGCCAGGCCATTGCGGACGAGGACGCGTTTGAGCGAGTGCTCTACGTCATCCGCAAGCGTTTCGAAAAGGCCATCGACCGGTGGGGTATCCAGGACTCCGGGTGGTTCTACTTCTGCAGTCTTTCGTGCCGCACGCTGGTCTATAAGGGAATGCTCACGGCGGTTCAGCTGCGCGGCTACTTCCCCGACCTGAGCAGCCCGCTGATGGTCAGCGCCCTCGCGATGTTCCACTCGCGCTTTAGCACGAACACCTTCCCGACATGGGAGCTCGCTCATCCCTACCGGATGATCGCGCACAACGGCGAGATCAACACGCTCCGCGGCAACCGGAACTGGATGGCTGCACGCGAAGCGCTGTTCGCATCCCCGTATTTCTCCCCGATCCACAAGATCCTGCCGGTTATCGACGAACAGGGCAGCGACACGGCTAGCCTCGACCAGGCGCTCGAGCTACTGGTTCTGGCGGGCCGGCCGCTTGCCCACGCGATGATGATGCTGATCCCCGAAGCCTGGCAGGGCCACGACACGATGAGCCCGGAAAAGCGCGCTTTCTATGAGTACCACAGTTGCCTGATGGAACCATGGGACGGTCCGGCATCCGTTGCCTTCACCGATGGCCGGAATATCGGTGCGGTGCTCGACCGCAACGGCCTCCGCCCTTCGCGCTACTACGTCACCCACGATGACACGGTGATCATGGCGTCAGAAGTCGGCGTACTGCCCATCGCGCCGGATCGTGTGAAGCTCAAGGGCCGCCTCCAGCCGGGCAAGATGTTCCTGGTGAGCCTCGATGAGGGGCGCATCATCGACGATGCCGAACTGAAGACCAGGCTGGCGACCGAGCGTCCCTACGCGGAATGGCTGCGGAATAACCTGCTGCACATCGACGATGTGCCGGGAGTGGAGACGCCTGCGGCGCCCGGTCCGGAGCGGCTGCTCAATCGGCAAATGGCCTTTGGTTACTCGATCGAAGACCTGAAGTACATCCTCGGGCCGATGGCGAAGAACAGCGAAGAAGCCATCGGATCGATGGGGACGGACACGCCGCTGGCCGTGCTTTCCACCCGCCCGCAGCCGCTCTACAACTACTTCAAGCAACTCTTCGCGCAGGTCACGAACCCGCCGCTCGATGCGATTCGCGAGGAGTTGGTGACCTCGGTGAAGACCGTGATCGGGCCTGAGGGGAACCTGCTCGACCCCGAGCCGGAGAGTTGCCACCTCATTAGCCTCGACAGCCCGTTCATCGACAACCAGCAGCTTGCGAAGTTCAAGTCGCTGCGGGACCACGCGTTGCAGGCGACGGTAATTCCGATGTTGTTCGATGCGACGAGCGGCCCCTCGGCCCTGGCGCCTGCCATGGAAGCGCTCTGCCAGGCCGCGGACGATGCAATCGCGAACGGCGCCAAGGTGCTCATCCTCTCGGATCGCGGTGTCGACGCGGCTCACGCCCCTATCCCTTCACTGCTGGCAGTTGCGGGACTGCATAACCATCTCGTACGCGAGAAGAAGCGAACGCGGGTCGGCCTCGTGGTGGAAACGGGCGATGCCCGCGAGGTGCACCACTTCGCGCTGTTGATAGGGTACGGCGCGGGAGCGATCAATCCCTACCTCGCGCTCGATTCCCTTACGCAGGTGCAGGCCGATGGCTTCATCGAAGCCGGCATTCCGGCGGAGGAACTGCACGCTCACTACCTGAAGGCGATCAAGAAGGGCGTGGTCAAGGTCATGTCCAAGATGGGCATCTCGACCATCCACAGCTACCGCGGCGCCCAGATCTTCGAAGCGATTGGCCTCGCCGAGCAGTTCATCGATACCTACTTCACGAAGACGGTCTCCCGTATCGGCGGCATCGGTATCGACGAAGTGGCGGTTGAAGCGCTCGCACACCATGCGCGCGCGTTCCCGAACCGGGATGGTGGACTGACCGAGTTGCAGTGGGGCGGCCAATACCAGTGGCGCCGCGATGGCGAGTACCACCTGTTCAACCCCGACACCATCTTCAAGCTGCAGCATTCGACGCGTACCGGGCAGTTCCGCATTTTCCGCGAGTACACCCAGTTGGTCGACGACCAGGCGGAGCGCATGGCCACACTGCGTGGGCTGTTCGAGTTCAAGCCGGATCGGCCACCGGTTCCAATCGAGGAAGTTGAGCCAGTCGAGAGCCTGTTTCGCCGATTCGCCACCGGCGCGATGTCGTTCGGTTCGATTTCGGCGGAGGCGCACGAGACGCTCGCCATCGCGATGAACCGCCTTGGCGGGCGTAGCAATACCGGCGAAGGTGGCGAAGACCGTCGTCGCTTCACGCCAGATGCGAATGGCGACCTCCGCCGCAGCTCTATCAAGCAGGTGGCGTCGGGGCGGTTCGGTGTGACCAGCGAGTACCTCGTGAACGCCGACGAACTGCAGATCAAGATGGCGCAGGGCGCGAAGCCCGGTGAAGGGGGCCAACTCCCCGGCGCCAAGGTCTACCCCTGGATTGCGGAAGTGCGCCATGCGACGCCGGGCGTTGGTCTGATCAGTCCGCCTCCGCACCACGACATCTATTCGATCGAAGACCTCGCTCAGCTTATCCACGACCTCAAGAACGCCAACCCGCGGGCGCGCATCAGCGTCAAGCTCGTAGCCGAAGTGGGCGTGGGTACCGTTGCCGCCGGCGTGTCCAAGGCGAAATCGGATGTCGTGCTGATTAGCGGCCACGACGGCGGCACTGGCGCCAGCCCGTTGACGTCGTTGAAACACGCTGGCGCGCCGTGGGAGCTTGGCCTGGCCGAGACACAGCAGACGCTCGTGCTGAACAAGCTTCGTGACCGCATCATCGTCCAGGTCGATGGACAGATGAAGACCGGGCGTGATGTCGTCATCGGCGCCTTGCTGGGGGCTGAGGAGTTCGGTTTCGCTACGGCGCCCCTTGTGGTCATGGGATGCGTGATGATGCGAGTGTGTCACCTCGACACCTGTCCCGTCGGTATCGCAACCCAGAATCCAACCTTGCGTGCGAAGTTCACGGGCCAGGCTGAGCACGTCGTGAACTTCTTCCACTTCATCGCGGAAGAGGTTCGCGGCTATATGGCGCAACTCGGTTTCCGGACGATGGACGAGATGATCGGGCGGAGCGACTTGCTCGACACCCGCCGCGCCGTGAATCACTGGAAGGCCCAGGGCCTCGACCTCTCTGCCATTCTCTACCGGCCGGATGTTGACGACTCGGTGGCGACTCGCCGCGTCGCAACTCAGGACCATGGACTTGCCCGCGCGCTCGACAACGAACTCATCAGCGCCTGTGCGCCCGCGCTTGAGCGTGGTGAGCCAGTCTCACTGGAACTGCCGATTCGGAACGTGAACCGGACGGTGGGTACGATGCTCGGCAGCGAACTCACGCGCCGCTACAACGCGGCTGGTCTTCCCGACGACACGATTGCCATCAGGTTCGAGGGATCCGCGGGCCAGAGCTTCGGGGCGTTCCTTCCCGCTGGCATCACGCTCCGGCTCGAAGGCGACGCAAACGACTACTTCGGCAAGGGACTCTCGGGTGGCAAGCTCATCGTCTACCCACCGAAGAGCGCTACATTCGTGCCCGAGGAGAACATCGTCATTGGCAACGTTGCGCTCTACGGAGCGACCGGGGGCGCGGCGTTCGTGCGCGGAGTCGCCGGCGAGCGCTTCATGGTTCGCAACAGCGGCGCCGTGGGTGTGGTCGAGGGCACGGGTGACCACGGCTGCGAATACATGACCGGCGGCCGGGCAGTCATCATCGGACCGACCGGGCGGAACTTCGGCGCGGGCATGAGCGGCGGCATTGCCTTCGTGTTCGACGAAGATGGCACGTTCGCCTCGCGCTGCAACATGGAGATGGTCGGGCTTGAAACGCTTGCAGAGCACGAAGACGTGGAGTTGGTGCATGGTCTCCTCGAACGGCACGTCGAATACACCGGGAGCACGGTCGCGAAACGCATCCTGGAAGGTTGGCCGCGGATGGCGGAAAAGTTCGTGAAGGTCATGCCGCGTGAGTACCGCCGCGTCCTTCTTGAACAGCTTGCCCGGGCCGAATCGCGCGAACGAGAGGCGGTGACCCAGCATGGCTAAGATCACCGGCTTCATGGAGTTCAATCGCCAGACGCCTACTCGCCGCCCAGTGGACGAACGTGTGCACGACTGGCTGGAAGTCTACGAGGACTTCCCCGTGGAGCGGTTGAAGCAGCAGGCAGCGCGCTGCATGGACTGTGGTATCCCGTTCTGCCACCAGGGATGCCCCCTCGGAAACATCATTCCCGACTGGAACGACCTCGTGTATCGCGACCACTGGCGCGACGCCATGGATCGTCTGCACGCGACCAATAACTTTCCCGACTTCACAGGGCGGCTCTGTCCTGCGCCCTGTGAAACCGCCTGTGTTCTTGGTATCAATAATGACCCGGTCACCATCAAGCAGATCGAGTTGACGATTGTCGAACACGCGCATGAAAACGGCTGGGTGCAACCCCAGCCCGCCGAACACCGATCGGGGAAGAACGTAGCGATCATCGGCTCCGGTCCTGCGGGTTTGGCCGCGGCGCAGCAACTTGCGCGTGCCGGGCACGATGTGACCGTGTTCGAACGGGATGACCGGATCGGCGGCCTCCTGCGCTACGGAATCCCCGACTTCAAGATGGAAAAGCGTTTCATCGACCGCCGGCTCGCTCAGATGGAGGGCGAGGGTGTGGTGTTTAAGCCCGGCGTGAACATCGGCGTTGACATCGATGCACGCGAGATGCTCGCGAAGTTCGATGCCATCTGCCTTGCCGGTGGCTCCACTCGCCCGCGCGACCTCGAAGTTCCCGGCAGGGAACTCGATGGAGTGCACTTCGCCATGGAATACCTGCCGATGCAAAACAAGCGCAACGCCGGCGACGAGATCCCGGACTCGGATTTTATTTCGGCGAAGGGAAAGCGAGTGATCATCCTCGGAGGTGGCGACACCGGCGCTGACTGCCTTGGGACGGCGATTCGGCAGGGCGCGACCGAGGTGCTCCAGTTCGAGATTCTCCCGAAGCCACCGCTCACTCGGCCTGCCGAGCACCCATGGCCAATGTACCCGGCGATCTTCCGGGTCTCTTCGGCCCACGAGGAAGGCGGGACGCGTGAGTACGCAGTGCTGACCAAGTCGCTCTCAGGCGAGAATGGGAAGCTTGCGAAACTCCACGGCGTGCACGTCGAGTTCGTGAACGAAGACGGACGCCAGGTGATGCGCGAAATACCCGGGTCCGAGTTCGTCGAAGAGGTTCAGTTGTTGTTACTGGCGATGGGGTTCCTGGGGCCAGAAAAGCCGGGCATGCTCGAACAACTCGGGGTGGAATTCACCGATCGTGGAAACGTGAAAGCCGACGAGAACAAGATGACCTCTGTTCCGGGAGTGTTCACAGCCGGCGACATGACCCGCGGTCAGTCGTTGATTGTGTGGGCCATCGCCGAGGGGCGAGCCGCGGCACGCGGAATTGACCGTTACCTGATGGGCGACACGCTACTGCCGATTAACTAACGTCGTCGGATTTCGCTGCCGGCCCGAGCGGGAAACGGTGAGGGATGACTCGCGCAGGCACGCCCACGGCTGTTGCATTCGCCGGCACGTCACTGAGGACCACCGCGTTGGCGCCGATGCGCGCGTTATTGCCGATGGTCACCGGCCCGAGTACCTTGGCGCCTGTGCCGATGAACACGAAATTACCGATGCTGGGCCCATCGTACGAGACGTCGGGACCACCGGTGTTCAGCCCGATGGTGACAAACGGGGCAATCGAACATAACGCACCAATGGTCACTCTGCCATCCATGACGATGTGGCCATGGTTCATCAACACGCCGGGACCGACCGTCACCTGGTCGCCGATGGAAACCCCCGCAAGGAGCATCGTCAGTCGCCGGCAAAGTGTGGGCGCAAGCGGGACGTGGCGTTGTCGCAGCCATGCCTGGAACCGGTAGACGAGCACCACCTGCAGTTCGGCAGAGAGCACCAGCGCCGCGATTGTTTCAGCGCGTTCGCCGAGCAGATTCCGAACTCGCGGCACACTGTGCCAACGCACGCCCAAACGGATATCTTCGCGGACGTTCTCGAACATGGTGGCTGACGCTAGGCGAGGCTGGGCGAACGGGCAATCTACTTATCGCGTTCGACGAGGTACCGTCCGATTTCTCGCAGAGACTGGCGGGCCGTAGGTGAAAGCTCGAAGTCCGCGAGCATTGCATCGGCGTTGGCAACGAGGCTGGCCGCTTCGCTGTCAACGTACGCCGGTGTTCCAGCAGCCTCCAGTGCGGCGACAATCCGCTGCGCATCTTGCTCCGCCACGCTGTCCTGGCCGTAGGCGTCCCGTACCACGCCGCTCATGTCATGTTGAAAACCGTGCACGACCGGCAGTGTTTTCTTTTTCCGGAGAAGGTCGTTCACGTTCGATTTGCCGGTGAGGTCAGGGTTGCCCCAGATTCCGAGGTAGTCATCGCGAACCTGGAACGCCAACCCGACAGTCTCCCCCCATGATTGGAGGCGCGCTGATTCTGCCGGCGACGCACCCGCGAGCGCTGCCCCCATTGCGAGCGGCGCTCCCAACAAGGCGCCAGTTTTCCCGCGCACCATCTCAAGGTATTCGGTTTCGGTGACATCGAAACGCGATTCGAACGAGATATCCGCCCACTGACCGGCAATCATGCGGGCCATCGCGTCATTGAGGATTCGCAGGGCGCGCGCGGTGCGGTCGGCGGGGCCGTCGCCCGAAACAAGGGCATCGATCGCCCGGGTGATCAGGTAGTCGCCCGCGTTGATGGCCTGTCCTTCACCATGAATCGCCCATACCGTTGGACGATGGTGCCGCTCGACGTCGCGATCCTGCACCTCGTCGTGGACGAGCGAGAAGTTGTGCACGAGTTCGACGGCGACCGCGCCCGGCAGAGCCGCCTCGGGGGCGCCGCCGAACAGTTCTGCGGCGAACAGGCAGAGTGCCGGGCGAATGCGCTTGCCACCGCTGCTCATCGGTCCGCCATCCGCATCCTCCCAACCCATGACGTAGCGGGCTGTAGCGCCGAGAGGAGACCGGTCATCCTCGAGCTGTGCTCTGAGCGCCCCTTCGATCAGCGGGAGATGGCGGGTTAGCGCTATGGGAGACTCAGCCACCTAGCGTGCCACGAGTGACGGCGCCGGAATCGACTCGCTGGCAACCTCGCCGGCCTGCCCGGCCAGCCGCAGTGCCTCGGCTGTCATCGCCGCAATCCCCGCACCGTCGAGGTGATGGATCTGGCGGAACGTGGCCTGGGGTCCGTGGTCAACGATCTCATCAGGCATTGCGAGATTCAGGAGGCTCTTTCCGGCGAGCCCATTGTCGGCGAGCAGTTCGAGCACGGCATCGCCGAACCCACCAGCGCGAACGTTCTCTTCGACCGTTACGACACCACCGGTTTCGCGTGCCCAATGCAGGATCAGTGGCTCATCGAGCGGCTTGGCGAAGCGCGCGTTGATGACCGTTGCTTCGATCCCGGACTCTTCGAGGATATTCGCCGCGCGCAGGCATTCCTGCACGCTGGTTCCGAAGCCGAGCATGGCAACATCGCGGCCTTCGCGGAGGACTTCACCGCGGCCAACTTCGAGCTTCGTCATTGGAAGATCTGTTGGGGCGCCAGGCCCGGTCCCTCGCGGGAACCGGACGGCGAACGGACCGGTATGGTTAACTCCCGTGTAGAGCAGGTCGCGCAGTTCGGTCTCGTCCTTCGGCGCAGCCACCACCATGTTCGGCAGGCAGCGCAGGTAGCTCACATCGATGAAGCCCTGGTGCGTTTTTCCGTCGTCCCCAACGAACCCGGCGCGGTCCATGGCGAACACAACCGGCAGGTCCTGGACCACAACGTCGTGTACGACCGAGTCGAAGCCACGCTGAAGGAAGGTGGAGTAGATAGCGCAAATGGGCTTGATACCCTCGGTCGCAAGTCCCGCCGCGAACGTCACCGCGTGCTGTTCGGCAATGCCCACGTCAAAGACGCGGCCGGGATGCCGAGCGTGCACTGGCGCCAGGCCGGTTCCTTCGAGCATAGCCGCGGTGACCGCCACGACTGCCGGGTCGGCTTCGATGAGTTCCTGGGTGGCCTGTGCGAAAACCTGGCTGTAGGTAGGCCGTGGCGCCGGAGCGTCGGCCGCCGCTGGTTTCTTGAGCCAATATGTGCCGCTATGACTCTTCACCGGGTCCGCGGCGGCTTCGGGCACGCCGTGGCCTTTTTCGGTGAGGATGTGAAGCAGGACGGGCTTACCGGGCACACGCTTGATGGCCGCGAGGGTGCTCTCCAGTTCGCGGATGTCGTGGCCGTCGATTGGCCCGTAGTACTCGAAGCCGAACTGTTCCCAGAAGCGGGCGGGCACGAGGAGGTCGCGCATACTTGCCTTTACACGCTTTGCGCCCTGCCACATCTGGCGGCCGAGCGGGAGATGTTCGACGAACTCGCCCAGGTCGCGCTTCGCGTTGCGATAGAGCGGGTCCACGCGGAGCTTGTTCACATTCCGGCTCAAGGCTCCCACATTTGGCGAAATCGACATCGCGTTGTCGTTGAGGATCACGATGAGTTTGCCGAGGCCGAGGTGGCCCGCATGGTTCATCGCTTCGAGAGCCATACCGGCGGTCATCGCGCCGTCGCCGATGACTGCGATGGAGTAAAAATCTTCGTGCTTCAGATCCCGCCCAACCGCCATGCCGACGGCAGCGGAAATGGACGTTCCCGCATGTCCGGCGCCGAAGGCGTCGTGCGGGCTTTCTTTGCGGTCGGCGAAGCCGGAGAGCCCCCCGTACTGGCGGATGGTGGTCATCCGCTCCTTACGGCCGGTGAGGATTTTGTGGACGTACACCTGGTGGCTGACGTCCCAGATGACTTTGTCCCGGGGCGTGTCGAAAAGCCGATGCAGGGCAATCGAGAGCTCGACCACGCCGAGGTTCGATGCAAGATGGCCCCCGCCTCCGATGCAGTCCACGGTATCGACGAGGAACCGCCGGATTTCCGTGGCAAGTGTTTCGAGCTGGTCGTAGGTGAGACCGCGCAGGTCACGCGCTTCGTCAACACGATCGAGGATCTCGGTCAACCGGCTTCCCTCCGCTGACAGTAGGCCATGGCGGCCATGTCAACTGCGGTGCGTAGGCTTACCTCTCGCGAGGCGCTGCAGGGCACCGTACGAGCCGGATCGCGGAGGATCAAGACTCGCTTGCGACCGGGAGGCTGATGGTGAAGGTGCTGCCACGGCCAGGTTCAGATTGAGCGGCCACCGAGCCACTCTGCGACTCGACCAATTCCTTGACGATAGCAAGCCCGAGACCGGTTCCACCTTCCCTTCGGGAGCGTCCTTTATCCACCCGGTAGAACCGATCGAAAATTTTCGGCAGATCCTCGGGTGCGATCCCCGGCCCGTTGTCGGATACGGCCACCGTCGCGAGTGAACCAGTTTTCGCCACGCTAACCGACACTGCGCTGCCATCACCCGAGTACTTGATGGCGTTGTCGACCAGGTTCAGAACGCAGCGGTAGACAAGGTCGGGGTTGGCCTGCGCTTCAACCGTACCCGTCGCCGAGAGCGAGAGCGCCACATCGCGCGCCGAGGCGACCGGCGTCAGTTGCCTGATGACTTCGCCTGCCAGCGCACCGAGGTCCAACTCCTCCTGCTCAAGGCTGTCGTTGTCGTCACGCGTGAGGAGGAGCAAGTCCTCGCTGAGGCGGGTCAGCCGTTCCGTTTGGCCCTTGATCGTCGTGACGAGTTCGCGGTACTCGTCGACTGAGACTTCAGGATCCATTTCCGTGACGTCGATGTTGGTCCGGATCGCCGCCAGGGGGGTTCGCAACTCGTGGGAAGCGTCCTGCACGAACTGTCGCTGACGCTCGAACGAGTGCTCGAGCCGGTCGATCATCGAATCGAAGGTCTGACTCAACGCCCATAGCTCGTCATGAGGACCCTCGTAGTTGATGCGCTGGGACAAATTTGTGGCGGAAATCTCCGACGCCGTCTCGGTGATCCGGCGGACGGGTTGCAGCATGATTCCAGACAGGACATAACCACCAACACCAGATGCGACGGCCAGGCCAACGACGCTGATCAGCGACCAGAACCGCAAGCGATCGAGATTCGCCGAATAGAGTTGATCCTCGGCGTCTTCGACGAGCAGCTGCGGCGTGATGACGCGACGGCTGCCCACGAGTGCCGTTCCGGGCCGTGGCTCCATGGGCTCCAGCTGCTCGGTGAGTGCGACGCCGGAAATGGTGATGAGCCGTGGCTGATCGAGGCGTACGGCGATGTTCAGCGCCAGCACGAAGGCGACGCCGAAGACGAGCAGCAGGCTGCTGTACCAGACCGTGAGCCGGAAGCGGATGCTCCGAGTGAACGCGGGCATTTTCACCCCTAAAGAACGTAGCCCTTCCCGCGTATGGTTTCGATAAGCTGGTCCTCGAAGCCCTCATTGAGCTTCCGGCGAAGGTTGTTCATGTGGACCTTCACGGTCTGTGTGAACGGGTTCGCGTGCTCATCCCAGATGTGCTCGAGGAGTTCTTCCTGGGGCACCGCTCTGCCCTCGTTGCGGGCAAGGTAGTAGACGAGTGCGAACTCTTTTGGCGTCAGGTGGATGTCCCGGCCGTCGCGGCGAGCGCGGTTGGTGTTCGGGTCGAGTTCGAGCCCGCGGGTGTCGATTACGGGTTCGCGGAGCCCACCTTCGCGACGGGTGACCGCGCGAATACGGGCGGCCAGTTCGCTGAAGGCGAACGGCTTTACGAGGTAATCGTCGGCGCCGTAGTCGAGACCCTCGATCCGTTCCTTGATGGAACTCCGGGCAGTCAACATAATGATGCCTCCGCTGAAGCGGTCTTCGCGGAGCCGCCGGCAGACCTCGAGCCCGTCGACACGGGGCAGGTTCAGGTCGAGGCAGACGACGTCGTAGTTGTTCACGACTGCCTTATCGAGGGCCTCGGCGCCGTCGTGGGCAACGTCGACGGCATAGCCCTGCTTGGTCAGGCCACGTTCGATGGCACTTGCGATTGCATCTTCGTCTTCGACAACGAGTACGCGCATAGCTGCCCTCCCAGGAAAGAAGTACTTCCACCGTAGCCGTACGGAGCCACAGTAAAGGTAAAGATTAGACGAGCATTGACTACTTTGCCCAACTGACGGGCAAATGTGTACGGACGGCCGCCCGCCGACGTTCGTGTAATCGGCCCACAGGATCGTCCGCCCTCGGCCGTGACTCAGCCGACGGCGGCCACCTTCTGGGTGGATGCCTTGTAGATCTCGTCGATAGCGGAAGCGAGCGCACCGTCGAACTCGGCATCGCTCATCTGGAAGCGCAGGTCTTCGAGGAGCGCGCGGCTGAAACTGGCGACGACTCCGCGGTTCCGCGCGAGTTCCGCGCACGCCTCGGGGCGGTTGTAGCCACCGGAGAGTGCGACGACGCGCAGCACTCGCGGATGATCCACGAGCGAGTCGAACAGGCCGGGCTTCACAGGAAGGCTCAGCTTGAGCATGACCCTGTCCGTTCCTGGCATCGCGGACAGTCCACGCATCAACTCATCGCGGAGGATATCGTCGCTGGCGGCGCGGTCGACGCTCTTGATGTTGACCTCGGGCTCGAGGATGGGGACGAGACCGGCCGAGAGCACCTCCCGACCAACTTCGATTTGCTGTGTGACAATCGCCGCGATCCCGCTCCGATTGGCGCCATTGATGACCGAGCGTTCCTTGGTGCCGTAGACACCCAGTGCCTTCGCACGTTGCAGGAGCTTTTCGAGGCCTGGCATCGGTTTCATCATCTGAACACCGTTCGCCTCATCCTCCAGGCCCTTGTCGATCTTGAGGAACGGAATGACGCCGCGGTCGATCAATGTCTGCGGTGTCGGCTTCCCGGCGATCTCGCTATCCATGGTGCGCTCGAACAGGATGGCGCCGAAGACCTTCTCGCCGGTGAAGGCCGGGGAGGTGATGATCCGGCTCCGCATATCGTGGATGAGGCCGAACATCTCAGCGTCGTTCGACCAGGCGCCCTCTTCGATACCGTACCCTTTCAGAGCTTTCGGTGTGGACCCGCCTGATTGGTCGAGTGCGGCGATGAAGCCCTTGCCGGCAGCGATCCTGGCGGTCATTTCAGCGGTCTGCATGAGGCTGTCCCTGTGGAATGATGAGGGCAAACTAACTGGACGCTGCGAAGCCCGCAAGCGTGCCACCTGTGCCATCCGTGGGTGTTGTTCACACAAGGCTGCGTGATACTGCCAGAGACGTCGCTCCGAAGGTGTCCATGGCTCGAAAAATGCTGTTGGTGTTGGCAGGGTAGGGGTGATGCAAAAGGCCCGGGATTGTCCCGGGCCTCTGCTGCTAGTGGATCCATTCGGCTGCGCGCCGGCTGCCCGTGCGAATCAGGCTGCTTCGGCCACACGGCCAGAGGAATCGCGACGGTTGCCGCGACGTTCGAGCATGTACCCGAAGCCGCGCACGTTGACGATGTAGCTTGGCTCGGCAGGGTCAGCCTCGACCTTGCGGCGGATGCGGCGGATGTAGACCTTCACGATCTCCTGCGCTTCGCGGTCAGAATAGGTGTAGTCCTGCACCGCCCGGAGGATTTCAACGGGGCTCACGACCTTGCCGGCGTTTTTCGCGAGGTAGGCGAGGATCTTGAATTCCGTGGGGGTTAGCGGAATCGTCTCGTTCTCGCGGACGGCCTGGCAGCGGTCGAAATCGAGGACCAGGTCGCGCACCGTGATTGTGCTTGGTCCATCATCGTGGCTCTCCTGGACGGCGGGAGCGCGCCGGCGCGCCATCGCGCTGAGCTGGGCGCTCAGCAACTCCACGCCGTCGGTGTCGCGCATACACACGTCCGCGCCGGCTTCGAGGGCGAGGCTCATTCCGTGTGTGTGCGGCCCCGGGGCCAGGACGAGCACCGCGGCTTTGCTGGCGCGCGCAACCTGCCGAACCAGCGCCACGTCCTCATCGTGTCGAGGGTCGACGGCGAGGACCACGAGGTCCGGGTCGAACTGGCTGATGAGCCGCTCGGTCTCACGGTCGTGAGGCCGTTCGGTCGTTGTGAAGCCGTGGCGCGCGAGTGCCGGGAGCACCTCCGCCGAGCGGTATTCCCGGGTGTGGGTCACGAAAGCCACCTGGCTCCGGAAACCCTCGTCGTAGCGGTCCGCCATGTCGTCATCCCCCAATCCGGCGGGGAGCTGCGCTGGTGTGCAGGCTCGCCGCGAGAGTGCAATTCGTGCCGGGACGATTGCGAAGCTCGCAGGTCGTCCACTGGCTCAATAGGTATCATCGGCAGCCATCCGGCCCCTAATAGGGTCTCGTGTGCATCCGGGTGGCAGAAAAGTGTCGGAAGCCGTCGAATCTTCACGTTCCCACCACCGGCGGCGACGACCAACCAAAACGCCCGGTGGATACCGGGCGTCTGGAAAGAAGCGAATGGGAAGTGGTCTCAGGCGGCTTCGCGCAGGAGCGCGCGGCGCAGCCGCTTGACGGCCTGGGCGTGCAATTGGCTAACGCGCGTCTCAGAAACCGAGAGGACGGCCGCTATGTCCTTCATCGTGAGGTGCTCTACATAATACAGTGCGACCACCAGCCGCTCACGCTCCGGCAACGCCTGCACCGAGCGTGCGAGGTCCTCGTAGAGTTCGCGCTCTTCGAATGACCGCGTGAAATCAATGTCTTCGTCCGCGGTTGGCATTTCCGCTGCCGGGAACGAATCACCGTCGTCGTCCCGCTCGAGCATCCGGTCGAGTGAGACGGTCACCCAGCGCGAATGCGAGCTGGCATCGCGGTACTGGTCGAGCGAGATGCCGAGGTGGTCGGCCGCTTCCTGGTCGCTGGGCGTTCGGCCCATCAGGATTTCCAGTTCGCTCTGGGCGCGCTGCACGTCTCGCGCCTTTTGGCGCATCGTGCGGCTCAGGCGATCCATGCGCCGGAACGCGTCGATCATCGCGCCGCGAATGCGCTGGACGGCGTAGGCGTGGAAGTTCGTGCCCTTCGACGGGTCGTACCGCCGAACCGCTTCCACGAGCCCACAGGTTCCGTAGCCCACCGCGTCTTCGAATTCCAGCAGACCCGGAATCTCGAGCGGCAGTGATCTCGCCACCCTGCGGACGAGCGGCGCGTATTGCATAACGAGCTGCTGCTGCTCTTCCAGCGTGAGGCGGATTGGCGTTTCCTGGCCCGAAGGCGAGGACTGCTCAGTTGACGTTGACGGCCATTGCATTTTGCTGCTCCCCCGAACAAGCACCCAGTCCGTAACCGGTCTCCCCAAGGTTGTCGAACAGGTGGGACGATTGTTCAGAGTGTGCGGGTGACAGAACAACGGAAGATCGGTGACGCGTTCGTGGTGGTTCGGTAACAGCAGAGGACATAAGGGAAAACCCTACGTAGCGGCCGAGTGGACACCTAGGGGACGATCCGAACGTGTGGAACTGCATAACTGATATAGTGCGAAGTTCACATGGCAGGAACGGCTGTACCATTGGCTGGGATGGGAACTCGCCTGGTCGTCACCACAGCAAGCGGCGCCGCCAACGTCCTCGCGCTCCAGGACGGCGAATCGCCCGTCAGCTTGCAGGCGGGAGCAGCGGCGGCTTTCTGGCCTGCATGGCGGCCGGGTCACGGAACGCTCAGTTGGTCAGAGGCGCACGACCGGACGCGGCTGGTCGTGGATCGTGAAGAGGTACCCGGGGCGTCGCATCAGCCTGCCCGGTTCATTGGGCCGGGGCTCCCACACTATCCACTCTGGAACCCGGACGGACGTGTACTGGCTTATGTCGTGCCCGACGGCCAGTCTCTGAGTCTACGGGCGTGGACCGTCGGCGAACCCGATGTGCGCGAACTGGTGTCGGGGGCGCCGATCTTCTCCTGCTGGCTTCCAGGCGGAGACGCTCTTGTCGTTCATCATGGTGCAAGTCTGCAAATCTTCGACGCAAGCAGCGCGAGTTCGCCGACGACGCTGTCGGAGTCGGCAGCCGGCTTTCGAACTCCGGCCGTCTCGGGCGACGGGTCGCGGATTGCCTGGGCGGAGGTACGTTCAGGCGCCGTCCACGTTATGGAATGCGATGTCGCGACGAGGGCAATCCGTGAACTCCGCGTCCTTCCGGCCGGCGTTGCGCTCTGCTACGCCGCCGATGGGAGGCTACTGGTGGCCTCCAGCACTTCGCCCGAATCGCCCGCGTTTGCCTCGATCGTCGATGTGGAGCGCGGAGCAAGACTCATCCGCTCGGTGATTACGGCGTTCTGGCTTTCACCCGACGCCACAAGGCTGGTCACACTGCACCCGTCGTTCACAGGAGATGGTCGCTACCAGGCACGACTCTGGGATCACGCGGGGCGCGCCCTCGGCGCCACGGAGGCGTTCGTGCCATCGGCACAGTTCGGGATGGTGGTGAACTTCTTCGACCAGTTCTCACTCTCGCATCCCCTCTGGTCAGCCGACAGCCGTTGGTTCGGCTTACCCGGACGGTTCCCGACCGACTCACCGCACCCGGCGTTCTCCGACGGTGTTGAGGATTATGTCTGGCTGTGGGACACCGTTGATGGAATAATTCACCACCGAGTGACGCCTGGCTCGATGTTGACCTTCGAACGGTAACCAATGGCCTTGAGTACCGGGGTAAACACGTGGTAATGCGTGGCGGTGGAGTGCCCTCCGGCCCGCCTGTACACTTGCGCTAACATCCCGCACCCCTTCGCGAATCTGGAAGGACACGCCAACACCCGATGGAGATCCCTCAGAACCCGTCTCAGCCGAGCTTCGGCGAACGCCTCGCTCGGAATGCCGTGGTCGTGTTCCTGCTCCTCGCCATCGTCACGCTTGCGTTCGGACTTGGGTGGCTGGTCCAGGATCTTCGCCAGGACGACACAGCACCAGGCCCTGGCACTGCTCAGGCACTCGGCGGGTCGCGCAGCGATGAGTCGGTCGGCGCGGCCATCATCGACGAAATCGTCAACCTTCTGAAAACGCAGTACGTCGATAAGGCCGTCCTCAATGAGGACACGCTCCGGCAGGCGGCCATCGACGGCATCATTGGCGCGCTGAACGACAGCCACACGGAGTATCTTTCGCCCGCGGAGTTGAAAGCGGGCGCTCTTAGCCTCGACTCGAGCTACGACGGGATCGGCGCGAGCGTCTCGGACACCAGCGGGGCCGTAACCATCGTTGCGCCGTTCCGTGATTCGCCGGCCGAGAAAGCAGGCATTCGCCAGGGCGACATCGTGCTCAAAGTCGATGGCGAGGCGACGGACGGCTGGACCAGTCAGCAGGCAGTCGAAAAGATCCGCGGTGAGAAGGGCACGCAGGTAACGCTCGACGTCAAGCACACCGACGGTACAACGGAGACACTGAGCATCACCCGTGGGCAGATTCCCATCGATAGCGTCTTCTCCGAACCAAACCTCGAGATCATCCCGGGTGAAAGCGGCAAGAAGCTCGTCGATCGCGATGGCAACGAAGTCACCGATATCGCCTATATCGCCATCTCGCAATTCCACGACCGGACGGTGACCGAGTTGCGCGCCAAGCTCCAAGGCATCGAAAGCAAGGGCTACAAGGGGCTGATTCTCGACCTGCGGAGCAACCCCGGCGGCCTCTTGCAGGCCACCGTCGATGTTGCGGACGAGTTCCTCAGCAGCGGAACGATCATCTCCGAAGTTGATGCGAACGGCGGGAAGAAGTCGTGGTCGGCAAAAGCGGGCGGGCTGGCGACGAAGATCCCGATCGTCATCCTGCAGGACAACGGGAGCGCCAGCGGTTCTGAAGTGCTCGCATCGGCCCTGCGGGACAATGGCAGGGCGCAGATCGTCGGTGTGCGCAGCTTCGGCAAGGGAACCGTGAACCAGTTGCAGCAACTGAAGAATTGCGGCGACCCGGCAGGGTGTGGCGCCCTCTACCTCTCGGTTGGGCGCTGGCTGACCCCGAAGGGTGACCAGATCGAGGGGGTCGGTGTGAAGCCGGACATCGAACTCCCGATGACCTACGACGAGTACCTCGATCAGGGTGACATCCAGATGTTCAAGGCCATCGACGTCCTCCACGGTAAGTAGCGGCAGGCGCTACACTGATGCAATCAACGGACGGCCCCGTCGCACATGGCGGGGCCGTTCAGCGTCCACTCCTATGGCTGACTCAACGATCGCTCAAAACCGGCGCGCCCGGCATGACTACGAGTTTCTCGCGAAGTTCGAGGCGGGCATTGTGCTGACCGGCTCCGAAATCAAGTCGGTGAGGGAGCACCGCGTCCAGATCCAGGGGGCGTACGCGCGGCTCAAGGACGGCGAGCTCTGGCTCCAGGACGCAAACATCGCACCGTATGCGAGCGCCGGGTACTCGGGTCACGAACCAGCGCGCGACCGCAAGCTGCTTCTCCACAAGAAGGAACTCCGCAAGATCGAGGAGATGATGGAGGGCAAGGGGCTCACCCTCATCCCGGTTGCGATGTACTTCAAGCGCGGCAAGGCGAAGGTGGAGATCGCCGTTGCACGCGGGCTCCATCATTATGACAAGCGCCAGAAGCTGAAGGAGCAAGACCAGAAGCGCGACATGCAACGGGCGCTGAGGCGGGGCTAGCGGCCGCTCCTGTTATGTAGCGGTCGCCCAGAACCGCACCGCGTGCGGGTTCGGCGCTACCCGTACGTTGATAAAGCCCGCTGCTTCGAGGCGGCCGGCGAGCAGCGCCGGATCAACGGGCGTACAGATGTCGTCGACGTGGAAGCTCCGGAACTCGGGGCTGTCGAGGCTGTCACTGCCCATCACTATCCCACCTGTGCGCACCACGCGGTTGAGTTCGACAAACAGCCGGTCCTGGTCTGCCGGAGTGGGGAGGTGGTGCAGCATTGTGAGGCAGATTGCCGCACTGAACGTGTTGTCGGCGAACGGTGTAGCAGTCGCATCGCCCTGGTGTACCGTCACGTGCGACCCGGCGAAGCGCCCGGCGAGCCTGGCGGCGAGGTCTTCGTCGAGTTCGACCGCGGTCATCTTCGGTACCATAGTCGCAAGCAAGTCGGTGGTCAGTCCTGGGCCTGGCCCGACTTCGAGCAGGTGGTCGCCGAGGTCGATCCCCTCGGTCGCGCCGGGAACGACATACTTTTTCACCGCTTCGGCCCATTCCGGCCCACCGCAGTACACCAGGTGTGCTTTGTTCATAGCCGGAAATCTACCAGAAATGGCCGGAGCGCCGGGGGCCATCACTCGAACGGGCGTGCTACACTGTCTCGCATCAACTGGGGACGAAGGGAATCGACAGGGAGTTAGGTAGCCGGGTAGCAGGCCGAGGTTGGGCGTCACCCTCGTAAATCAGGCGGCCAAAAACAAATGGCAACAATCGCCAACTCGCACTCGCGGCTTAATACCCCGTAGAGGCCGTCCCTCCCGAAGCCCGGCCTGGTAGCGTCGGGAAGGGGCGTCGCAAAAGCCAGGATGCCGCGGGTTCACGCCGATAGCGCCCGCGAAAGATCATCGGCTGGTTACTGGGCTTGAGGACCACCATCGTAGCCCGGTAACGAGATCCCCATCGGTGGGAAAGCCTGTAGGATAATTCGGAGCCGACCTTCGCTGGACCGGGAGTTCAACTCTCCCGCGTCTCCACCAACCACCAATAGCGAGCCCGCGACAAACGCGGGCTCGTTGCGTATCTGGCGTGGCGTACAAAGGCGACTCCTCCCGGCGTCAACTCGTTAGCGCAAGGCTCCCGGCAGCCACCCATCCGGCCGAGTGCCCTCTTCGAAAGCCTTGCGAACAGCCTCGGTAGCGTCAGTTGCGAGAACCTGACCGCTCGCCGGGTAGAGGATCTGCTCCTCCTTGCTGTTGTGCGTGTCGAGAATGCTGGCCAGCGACGCCATCGCACCGGTAGCAGCATCCCTGTCGGTCGCCGCTATCGCAGCCTCGACCGCCTGGAGTGCCTGCCAGATGGCGGCGTGCTCACGAATCATCACGAACACGGGCGCGACGAGGCCACCCACGCGCATGAACGGGAAGAGCACCTCCTCCTCCACGTAAATATGGTGGCGAAGCCCTTCCGCGGCGCGTTCGAACGGCTCGCGAAGCCACTGGCCTTGATCCAATCCCTGGCGAAACCGGGCGAAACCATCGTCGATGTCGCGGTGGTCGTGCTCCAGCGCCTCTTCTACGACGAACGTGCTCATTCGTCCCCTCCGTTGCGTCCGGGGCGAAACCCCACGGACGGTGCTTCGGACCAGACTGCCACGCGAACCCGGGTGGAGAAGCGACTTAAGTCATCGTGACGCAGTTAGGCACTGTCAGAGCGCGCGAACCGACACCCGGTCTCCCAGGGAGACGCGCCCTTCGACCAGCACGGAACAGTACATGCCCGCGCAGACGTTATTGAGTTCGCCAGCCTTCTTCAGCACGGCCGGAGTCGACTCTCCCGTTTCCGGGTCGAGGGTGATCATCTGGCAACGACGATCCGGCTCGTGGACGGCGATGGTTGCACCGCCGACGGTTACGGCCTTCCCGGCCCACGCGTTCTCCGCGAACGGCTCATCACCGATATCGACGACGAAATTCATCCGGAAGCGGCGCTGGTCGTTGTCCACGCCACCGGCTTCGCTCAGCGCGCGGATGGTGGCGGTCGAGATGATCGAGACGTAGGCGACATCCTGGCAGCCGCGATAGTCAGAACGCAGCGACGCCGATACCCCGCTCCAATCCTGCAGCTTTGCTTTCAGTTCAGGGCTGGCGAGGTCGAACTCCCCCTCGGGTGTGGCCACCTTCACCACCGGCCACCGCTCACCGGAGAGTGACGGCTGGCACCGGAGCAACTGCGGACAGTCTCTCGCGGTGAACCACGGGAACGGCGAGAGCACACCGTCCTTCACAAACGCGAAGGCACGGTCGAATGGCAGGCCTACGAAGTCGATGTCGACGGATTCCATTGCTTCGCCGCGCATCGACTTCACGGGGTAGCGCGTGATGTGCTGGACGACGCCGACACTCATACGGTCGCACCGGCGAGCTTCTTCTCTTCGATCAGGGCATCGAGTTCGACCTTCAGACGGTCGAGCACCGTGTCGTACGGGAATGCGCCCAGTTCGGCCTCGCCCTTCTTCAGGTTGACGAAGGTCGGCGCGCACCAGAGTCCGAGATCGGCATCGTCGGTTTCACCGGGGCCGTTCACGCGGCAGCCCATGATGGCAATTGTTATGTCGTAATCCTTGGCGTAGGCCGACATCTCTTTCACTTTGAACGCGAGGTCAACGAACGCTTCGTTCTCGACCCGGCTGCAACTCGGGCAGCTGATGATGTTGAGGCCGTGGTCCTGGAACACCGGGACCGAGCGGAATCGCCCGGCCTCGACATCGGCGATGATCTGTTGGCCGGCTTCGACCTCCTTCCACTTGTCGGCGAAGGGAAGCGTGAGTGAGACGCGGAGGGTGTCGCCGATCCCGCGGCTGAGCAACTGCTCGAAAGCGATGCGGGTCTTGATGACGCCGTCCGGGAGCATGCCTGCCTCGGTCACACCGAGGTGAAGCGGCACATCGGGCCGCAGGGCTGCGAAGCGGACGTTCCCCTCGATGACCTTGCGCGGGTCGCTGTCTTTCATCGAGACCACGTAGCGGTCGAATCCGAGGTCATCGAGGATGCGGCAGTGCTCCAGGGCGCTCTCGACCATTGCCGAGACACCATCGAGTTCGGGCGGGTCGGCGCCACGGAACTTCTCTTCCATTGCCGGGTCCACTGAGCCACAGTTCACCCCGACACGAAGCGCAAGGTCGTGTTTGAACGCGGTTTCAGCGATGAGCGCCACCTTGTCGCGCACCGGCTTCGTCTTTTCGTGGTGATAGAGGTGGCCCGGGTTGTAGCGCACCTTGTTCACGTGCGGCGCTACCTGCGTCACCAGCCGGTAGTTCTCCTGCAGGTCGACCACCAGGTTCGCCTGGGGCACACGCTGACGAATCACGGCGAGCGCTGCCACGTCTTTCGGGTTGTCGACCGCGATACGGACGAGCCCGGCGCCGGCGTTGTGGATCATTTCCGCCTGGCTCACCGTGGCTTCGATGTCCTGCGTGCGTGTCGCGCACATGGACTGGACGACGATTGGGTTGCCGCCACCGATGGTCACGGAGCCGGCGCGGACGGGACGGGTCGCGGCGCGCTTCATACCAGGCGAGTGTAGCAGTTCAGGTTCTCAACGGCTGGCTCAGCGCCGCCCGTCAACGCGCCGGCGAGGAGCCGACCGCCCAACCCGTTGCGATGCCGACGAGAAACCGGTCGTTGCAGTCCTTGTAAACAGCCTTCATTGGCGCGAGCCCGGCGCGATCACCGGTCCCGCCAAACTCGAAGTGCAACTGACCCCCCTCCCAGACGGGCTCGCTGGTCGCTACGCCGGCGTCCGCCATGCACCGCCGGACTGCATCAACCGCGGCAACATACTCCTGGCGCGACACAGACATGTCGGCAAGAGCGTCCTGCTGCGCAGCGCCAGCGTCGTCAACGATCCAGCTCTTCTCGGACTGGGGAATGCGGGCGGAATCCGTAGCGACGGCGCGTGAGCTCCCGGTCAAGTTGAATAGCCATACCCCGAAGACCGCACAGATCCCCAGGATGAGCATAGCTAGCACCAGTCGCCGTCGGTGTTCTATCGCAATCACGGTACCCATACCGCGCCGACCACCGATATGCCCAATCTCCGGCCACAAACACCGTTGACCTTGCTCATCGACCGTCTCCTCTTTGCGCCGCGGTCAGTCTATCCCAAGCAGAATAAAAATCAATACCATCGAAAACTTGAAAATTGGCCGGCGCCGTCAGTGCCCTGAGTGACTGCGGCGAGGGTAGCAACCGGGCCGGTTCCGCGTGGTGAGCGGGACGCTCCTCCCGCCTCGTGGTGACCTTCGTCGCAGGAATGCGACAGCCGCCCGGGGAAGCAGGATCCACGAGCGGCTGTCGGTTGAGCGCGCTACTTGACCGTGACGGTAGTGACCATCCCTTCGAGGGTGTGAGCGACGGTCTTGCCACCGACCTCTTCCACCACGTCACACGAGAGTTGGTACTCACCGGGGGTAAGGTTCAGTTCCAGGTCCTGTCGCTCACCTATCCCCAGTGCGGGTGTGCGTGCTATGACCTCGTAGCTTCCATCGGCTGCCTTCCGGCTGATGACGAGGTCGTGCGTCTTGCCGGGTTCGTCATGGCCGTGGCCGTGATCCTCCTCAACATGAACCACGTCGAAGGTAACAGGGCCGGCCGCCAGTTCTCGCCGCGGCGGAGTGACTGCCCAGTTCGAAAGTTCGACGCGAACGGCGCCGGCAGGTGTGCCCCCGGAGTCTCCGCCGAACCAGCCCCTGTCGATGCCAGTGAACACGACCAGCGGCAGGACGAGCAGCGCGGTAGCACTGGTCATGGCGATGATCGGCCCCCGACTGGCGGAGAGGACGTTCTGCTTCGGGGCCGTGTAGGCGTTCCCGCTTGCCTCGGCGAGCTTCCGCGCCCTGGTCCGCAACCGCAGGCTGTTCGCCATCACACTCACCGAACTGAATGCCATCGCCGCCCCGGCCAGGACCGGGTTCAGGAGTCCAAGCGCGGCGACCGGGATAGTCACAACGTTATAGCCAAAGGCCCAGACCAGGTTCTGGCGGATCGTCGAGAGCGTGGAGCGTGACAGGGCGACTGCTTCGGCAATGCGTGAGACATCTCCGTGGAGCAATGTGATGTCACCAGCTTCGATCGCGGCGTCGGTCCCAGTGCTCATGGCGATGCCGATGTCGGCCTGGGCGAGCGCCGGCGTGTCGTTGATGCCGTCGCCGACCATGGCCACGGAGAGCCCCTGGGCCTGCAGTTCGCGAACGAACGCCAGCTTGTCCTCCGGGCGGGCGCCGGCGCGGAACTCATCGATCCCTGCGCGCTGGGAGACCGCGGCCGCCGCGCGTTCGTTGTCGCCCGTCATGAGGACGACTCGAAGGCCGCGTTCCTTGAGCGCCCGTACGGCGCGGGGAGCGTTCTGCTTTACGTCATCGAAGATGCCGAGGGCGCCTTCAAGCCTGCCATCAACCGCCACGAGAATGGCTGTCCGTCCGTTCGCTTCAAGTTCGGCAACACGATCCGCCACCGCGTCGAGCGGGAAGCCATACTCGTTGAACAGCGCGGGACTGCCGGCGAGTACGAGCTTGCCCTCTACCATGGCCTGGACGCCTCGCCCCGTGATGGCCTCGAAATGACCGGCAGCGGCGAACTCCACGTTCGATTCCACCGCCCGGTCGACGATTGCGCGGCTGAGCGGGTGCTCGCTACCAGCTTCGGCGGCCGCGGCCCAGCGAAGGAGTTCGTCGGGCGTCATTTCGCCGAGCGGGATGAGTTCGAGCACCTGCGGCCGGCCTTCGGTCACCGTGCCGGTCTTGTCGAGCACGATGACGTCGAGGTTGCGCGTGCGCTCCAGCACTTCTGCGTTGCGAATGAGGATGCCGCGTTCGGCGCCGAGACCGGTGCCGACCATGATCGCTGTTGGCGTTGCAAGGCCAAGCGCGCACGGGCAAGCGATTACCAGCACGGCGACAGCGGCCACCATGCCGTCCTGCCAGTTGCCGCCGATGAGGCCCCAGGCGAGGAAGGTAAGCAGCGCCAGGGCGACAACCACGGGGACAAAGACTGCCGCGACTTCGTCCACGAGCTTCTGGATGGGCGCCTTCGAGCCCTGTGCATCCTCGACCATTCGTGCCATGCGCCGAAGCACCGTCTCATCGCCGACTGCCATCGCTTCGGCGTGGATGACGCCATTCTGGTTGATGGAGCCACCGACGACATGGTCGCCGGGTTTCCGCTCCACCGGGATGGACTCGCCGGTGAGCATCGACTCATCGACGGTGGAGTGCCCCTGGCGGACGACACCATCCACCGGAATGCGCTGGCCCGGCCGGACGACGAACGTGTCGCCGAGCCGAATCTGCTCGACCGGGACCTCCACCTCGGCGCCGTCGCGGACAATGGTGGCGGTCTTCGCGCCGAGTCCCAGCAGCGCCCGGATGGCGCTCGATGCAGCGCCCTTCGACGTTTCCTCGAAATACTTGCCCATCGTGATGAACACCAGCACGGCAGCGCTGACATCGAAGAACATGTGGTTGTGGCTGTTCGTTATGACGACCCACACACTGTATAGGTACGCCACCGAAGTACCCAGGGCGACGAGTACGTCCATGTTCGGGTTCATGTGCCGCAGGGAAATCCAGGCGCCACGGTAGAACCGCCAGCCGAGTCCGAACTGGATGGGGGTCGCGAGGAGCATCACGATCCAGCCGTGTAACCTGGGATCATCGTTGATGTGCATGCCGGCGATATCCATCGCCATCGCAAGCACGATGGTTGGCGCCGCGAGCGTGCCGAAGACGAGGAGTTGAATGAGCGTCTTCCGCGCGTGAGCCTCGCGTTCGCCGGTGCGGTCCTTATCGGCGGCCGTGGGAGAGGCCTCGTAACCAGCCTTCTCCACCGCCGCAATGAGGTTCCCGAGATCCACGGGAGCGCCGAACGTCACCCGCGCTGTCTCGGCAGCGAGGTTCACGCTCGCCGTTTCGACACCGGGGACTTTAGCCAACGCTCGTTCGACGCGCCTCACGCAGGAGGCGCAGGTCATCCCCGTGATGTCGAGTGTCACGGATGTATCGGTAGCTGCCATGGTCGGGTTCCTCTGTCTTTCGGCGATGACCTCAGCGAGGGGTAGCGCCGTACTCTTCTTCGGCGACGGCGGCGACCAGCGCCGCGACATTGAGGGCATCGCCCTTCACGATCGCCTCTTTCTTTTCGAGGCTGACGGTGACGTCTGCCACGCCGGGAACGTCTTTGAGGGCGTTCGTGACCGAGCGGACGCAGTGGTCGCAGGTCATCCCCGTGATGTCGAGTTCGATAGTCTGGCTTGCCATGATGTGGTTCTCCCTGTGGGTTTTCGTGGGGTGTCAGGCCTCGGCCGGTCCCTGGACCTTGTAGAGGCGGAGGAGTTCGGCGACAGCGCGGTCCTGCTCGCCACCGATGAGCATCTCAGTCACATGTGTCCGCAGGTGACCTTCGATGACAAGCGCATCCAGGCTTCGGAGCGCGCGCTGGATTGAGAGCGAGAGGTCGAGGATGTCCATGCAGTAGCGATCATCCTCGAGCTGTTTCTCCAGTGCCTGCACCTGTCCGGCGATAATTTTCATGCGCCGGAGTGTCTGTTTGCGGATTTCAGGGGTCATGGGTTCTGACTCCGTATAGGGTACCCCCCTATCCTAATAATATGAGGCAACGCCTGACAAGCCCTCCGCGCATCATTCTTTCGGCGGAGACAGACCTGTGACAGAATCCCGGCGCTATGCGAATCGAAGACGACAACGGTATCTCCGCGCTCCTCAACGGCGACGAACGAAAACTCTGCGGCGGCTTTGGGTTCACCGAGGGGCCGATCTGGGTCCCCGGTGATCGAGCACTCGTGTTCAGCGACATCCCTGGGAACGAGATGCACCGCTGGCGCCCTGGAATGAAGGCGGCCGAGTCGTTTCGCAAGCCAAGCGGCTGGTCGAACGGCATGACGCTCGACCACGAAGGCCGGCTCGTGGTTTGCGAGCATGGGGGGCGCCGGGTCTCCCGCGGCGCCTACGAGCAGCCGACGGAATCCGAGACACTCGCCTCGTCGTGGGACGAGAAACAGCTCAACAGTCCAAATGACGTCGTCGTGCACTCTTCCGGATCGATCTTCTTCACCGACCCGACGTACGGAATGGACAGCGGCCGGCAGCCTTCGTTTGGCGCTCCCGGACAGACACAGCAACTCGACTTCCAGGGCGTCTATCGCATCGATCCCGACGGTTCGCTGCACCTCGTCGTCGCCACCGGCTTCACTCAGCCCAACGGGCTGGCCTTCTCACCGCACGAGAAGACGCTCTACATCGGCGATTCACAGGAACGCCTGATCTGGGCGTATGACGTTGCCGACAACCTGTCGCTCTGGAATCGCTCCCTCTTTGTCGATCAGCGCGACGACCCGCGGCGCGGCGCGCCGGATGGGATGAAGGTCGACAGCGAAGGGCGGCTGTGGACCACGGGCGCGGGCGGAGTATCCGTGCACACCGCGGCCGGCGAGTATCTCGGGGTGTTTGAACTCGATGAACACGCAGCGAACCTGACCTTCGGCGGCGAGAACTTCTCCACACTGTTCATGACAGCGGGGACAAACGTGTACGCCATCGAAACGAACGTTCGTGGAGTTGTCCCCGGGTCCCGGTAACACCGGGCGCCCGCGCGACCGCTAGCGGTGGCCGATAGCGCCGGAGCGCTGGAGTTGCTCGATTTCGTCCCAGGAGAACCCGAACTCGAGCAGGACTTCCTCGGTGTGTTGGCCGAACTCCGGCGCGCCGCCGCGGATGGAGCCAGGACTTTTCTCCAGTTGCACGGCCGGACCGACGATCTTCCGGCGCTCGCCGGAGGGGTGGTCGTACTCGACGATGTACTCGTTCGCGACGACCTGGGGGTCTTCGATAATCTGCCCGTAGTCCTGGATCGGCGCACACGGCAGGCCCTTCCCGCAAAGGAACTCGACCCACTCCCACTGCGTCTTTTCGAGGAAGAGTTCGTCGAGAAGCTTAATCAGTTCCTCCCGATGTTCGTGATGGTTCGGCAGCTGGTTGTAACGAGGGTCATCCCGCCAATCGAGCCGCCCGATGGCCTCGCAGAACGGCTTCCACCAGCGTCCGATGAGCGACATGCTCAAAGCTACCCAATGGCCATCCTTGCACTGGTAGACGTTCCACATCGGGGCGGCCTGTTCGCGTGGCCGTCGTGGTGGGACGGCGCCAGTGAACAACGTCCCCGTTATGTTGAATGACTGGAGCATGACCTGCCCGCCGAGGAGGGAAGCGTCGAGTTGCTGACCTTCGCCGGTTCGGGCGCGGTGTATCAACGCGATAAGGATTCCGTACGACAGCGAAATGGCGCCAACCTGGTCGGCCATGCCACCGAACGAGAAGATCGGCGCAAGGTCTGGCGGGCCCTGGGTCATCATGGTGCCTCCACGGGCTTGCCCGAGGATATCCATCGCAGGCCACGTTCGGTGCGGCCCGCGTGCGCCATATCCACTCGCCGAGGCGTAGATGATTTGCGGGTTTCGTCGGCTCACGGCCTCGTAGTTCAGCCCGAGTTTGTCCATGACACCCTGGCGCATGTTCTGGACGAACACATCAGCCTGCTCAGCCATGCGCAAGACTGCTTCGCGGCCGTCAGGGTGCTTGAAGTCGACGACAATACCGCGCTTGTTTCGGTTGTGGCTCTGGAAGTAGGCGTCGCTGACACCCCGGCCGGGGTCGGGCGAATCAGGCCCTTCGATCTTTACGACGTTGGCGCCGAAGTCGGCGAGCATCGCACTCGCGTACGTGCCCTGCTGCCAGATGGTGCAGTCGATGACGGTGAGCCCGGAGAGCGGCATTCCCGTAAACGGGACCTCGGGAAACATAGTGGCCTCGCAACGGTCGGAGTACGCTGCGAGGATTCTGTGAACGCCATCTATCCGTGTCAATGTTGAAGGGCGCGGTGACCGCCATCAGCGAGCTGCGGCGGGTGAAACCTGGCCCGCGGCCTGCCATAGTTGGTGTCGCGCGGCCAGGTATCGGGTCGAATACGCTGCTGGAGTCATCATGAGGATTGGCGCACACATCTCCAGCGCGGGCGGACATCACCTGGTGTTCGAACGCGCCCGCGAAATCGGCGCTGAAGCGGTGCAGTTATTCATTTCCGCGCCACAGCAATGGAAGCTGCCCTCGCCAACTGACGAGCAGATCGAGGCGTTTCGAACGGCACAGGCAACCTACGGCATGCCAGCGTTTTTCCACGGCGTCTACCTGATGAACTTCGGAAGCCCCGATGAGGAAATGCTGAACAAGGCGCGAGCGTCGCTGGCAGCGTACCTGAGCTTCGCCGGTCGCATGGGCGTCACTGGAACGATATTCCACGTTGGCAGCCACCTCGGCGCGGGTTTCTCAGAGGCCATGGCCGGACGAATCGGCCGCATGCTCCTCGATCTCCTCGAGGCCGAGCCGGACAACCCATCGCTGCTCATCCTCGAGAACAACGCCGGACAGGGGAATTGCATTGGCGGGAAGTTCTCTGAACTCGGCACAATTCTTCGCGCACTCGACAACCACCCCCGCGCGGCCGTCTGCATCGACACCTGCCACGCGTACGCGATGGGGTACGACCTCGCGACGACCGCTGGCTGTGAAGCCGCGATGGCTGAATTCGACACGGAAATTGGTTTCGAGCGCCTTGTTGCGGTTCATGCCAACGACACAAAGCAGCCGATCGGAACCTTCCGTGACCGTCACGAGAACATCGGCGACGGCCATATCGGCCTCGGGGGTTTCCGCACGCTCATGAGCCACTCTGCGTTCCGGAACGTGCCGTTTCTGCTCGAAGTACCGGGACTCGACGGCAAAGGCCCGGACGCGGCGAACATCAAGCGTCTGAAGAAGCTTCGCAAAGAACTCGGAATCGAGGCGCCCACGGCTCCCCGGCTTCCGCGGGCGAAGGCCGGGAAGTAGGCTCTGGGAAAAGCCGCAAAGAGAGGCAGGCATGGCGGGGACAGGGAAACTCCAGGGAGCTCTGCTTACCGAATGCTCGGAATGGGTGTGGGAGCAACTCCAGGAAGAGGGCTACCAGCTCTCGGGCGAACTCATCGATTTGATCTTCGAGACCGAGCGGGAGTTGGCCATCCATGACCGGCCGCTCGAAGAGATCGCTCGCCTGCTCGAAGAGGAGTTCCGCATGCGCGGAATCCAGGCGCAACCGTTCGCCATCGATGCGTCGATGATCAAAGCGGTGCTCGATTGGGAAGATGATTTCCTTGGCTTCGCGGGGATCCCACGAGCCGAAAGTTGAGCAGATACGCAGCTTGACCCTGCCCGGCCCTCAGCCAACACTCAACTCATCCCACAGCCGGAGGACGTTCGCTCACGATTCAACCGCAGCACACAGAGAGCCAGTGACTAGCGCCAGGTCCTCGAACTGAGGACGACGAGGTGGGGGCAGTATCGAACCATTCGGCGGGTGGCCCCCCGGCAGGCACAGCCGCAGGCAGCACACAAACCAGCGCGGGTAACCGGCTGACAAAGGTGCGCCGGGTGCCAGGGATTCGCACTCCTTTCGCTCTCTTCCCCTGACTTTCAACGTCGGTGAACCCGGAATCCGCGGGTTCTGTTGTGCTGCCGCCACGGCCCAGATTACGGGCCGCCAGTTGCACCAGGAGTGCTGACCCCATGTGTGGAATTGTTGGTTACGCGGGCGACCGTCCCGCGGTCCCCGTCTTACTGCGCGCGCTGAAAGATCTCGAATACCGGGGATACGACTCCGCCGGCATCGCCGTTCTCGACTCTGATACAGGAGGCGCGCTCGCTGTCGTCAAGCGCCAGGGGAAGATTGCGAACCTCGAAGCGGCCCTCGGCGCCGACCTGGCATCGGCGACCACCGGAATCGGGCACACGCGGTGGGCCACCCACGGAAAGCCCAGCGACCAGAACGCGCACCCGCACCTGAGCTGCGGCGGCGAGGTCGTGGTCATCCACAACGGAATCGTCGAGAACTACGCCGAGCTTCGCTCGGAGCTGCTTGCCGCCGGGCACAGCTTCAAGAGCGAGACGGACACCGAGACGGTTGCCCACCTGCTGGAAGATCGGTTGAAGGCCGGCGAGCCCTTGTTGGAGGCTCTCCGCGTGACCGCCAGGCGACTCGAAGGTTCGCAGGCGATTGTCGCGATGGCGCCTGCGGAGCCCGGTGTGATGGTCGGGGTGCGCATCGGCAATGCCGGCGGGATTGTGGTCGGCTATGGCGACGGTGAGGTCGTCCTTGCGAGTGACCTGGCAGCCGTCTTGCCGTTGACGCAACGCGTCACCTTTCTGGCCGACCGCCAGTTCGCCCGAATCGGCAAGGGGTCAGTGGAATTCTTCGACGCCACCGGGGCAAATCTCGACCTCCCCGTGAAACGCATCCCTATCGATCCTGTGAGCGCGCTCAAGGGCGACTACCAGCACTTCATGCTGAAGGAGATCATGGAGCAGCCGGAAGCACTTGCCGACACGATCTGGAGCCTCGCCACGCTCGAACCGGCCGAGTTGTACCTCAACGACCTCGGCGCTGCGGCCGAGCGGCTGAAGGACGTCAAGCGTGTGGTACTGCTTGGCATGGGCACCAGCCTGCACGCCGCGATGATTGGCAAGCGCTACTTCGAAGCGTTCGCGGGCATCCCGGCGGAGACGGACAATGGCAGTGAATTCCGCTACCGCGACCCCGTACTCGGCCCCGATACGCTGGTGGTTTCGGTGAGCCAGTCAGGCGAAACGGTCGACGTCCTCGAGGCGATGGCTGTCGCGAAGGCGAAGGGAGCGCTCCAGGTCACCATCTGTAACACGGAAGGCGCCCAGACAACTCGGGTCGCTGAAGGCACGGTCTACACTCGCGCGGGCCTCGAGCGTGGTGTCGCGAGCACAAAGTGCTTCACCGCCGCGGTCGTGGCGCTCTATGCGCTTGCCCTGCGTGTTGGTGAAGTCAACGGCCACCTGACCAAGTCACAGGTACAGGCCCGGCTGGTGGAACTTGCGAAGCTTCCGGACGCTGTCGCTCGAGTGCTCAATGAGGGTGCAACGTACAAGCGGATGGCAACGCAATACGCCGGAGCCGACCACATGCTCATGCTTGGACGCGCACTCGCCTTCCCCGCGGCGATGGAAGGCGCACTCAAGATGAAAGAGATCTCCTATATCCACGCAGAGGGGTACGCCGCGGGCGAGATGAAACACGGCCCGATCGCCCTTATCGACGCCGCGTTCCCAACCATCGCAATCGCAACGAAACATGCACTACGTTCGAAGATGGTTTCGAACATCGAGCAGGTGCAGGCGCGTGGCGGCAACGTCCTCGCCATAGTCACGGAGGGAGACTCGGAGTTGGCCGACCTCGCCGCCCGGGTCGTTGAAGTCCCGGAGGTCCCCGAGATGCTCGAACCTGTCGTCGCCTCGGTTCCGCTCCAACTGCTCGCGTAC
>CAYYDX010000010.1:41991-51873 GCA_964470735.1 uncultured Anaerolineaceae bacterium | reverse complement strand
GCCCGACGCACCGGCCCGGGCCGCCTGATCCCAGCCGCCAGGAACCCCCGCCCTCGCCGCCGCGACGGCGGCCGCCGGATCGGCGCACTCATTGCGAAGGTCGCCGCCAGCCGTTCAGAGTCCCGCACGATGTCGCGGCAGGCGTCGCATTCGGCGAGGTGCAGCGCGATCGCACGCTCGAGCGACGCTTCGAGCGAGCCGATGGCGAATTCGTCCGCCTGCTCCTGGGTAATGTGCTCCCCCGGCATCCCCAAACCCTCTATCTCCGGTCGTACAGCGAGCGCCGCAACTTCTGCATGCCAAGCCGGATGCGCGTCTTCACCGTCCCGAGTGGCTCATGCAGTTGCGCCGCGATCTCCTGCTGGGTGAGGCCCCCGAAGTACGCCAGTTCGAGCGCCACGCGCTGGTCGCCCGGCAGTTCCGTGAGCGCCGCGCGCACCGCGAGCTGGTCTTCGTGCAGTTCAGCGTTGAACTGGGGGTCCACCGGGTCCGAAGCGAACACCGGCTCGGCCGCTTCGTCCGGCTCGCCGAGCGGCCCGCCCTCACGCCGCCGCCGCCGTCCGCGGGCGCGCAGTTCGTCCACCGCCCGGTTGCGCGTCACGCTCATCAGCCAGCTGAGGAACCGCCCGCGCTCCGCGATGAACGTTTCCGGCCGGCGCCAGAGCCGCACCATCACGTCCTGCGCCGTGTCCTCCGCGAGCGACGCGTCACCGAGCACCCGCAGCGAAGCTGAGTACACCAGGTCGATGTACCGGTCGTAGAGAACCGCAAACGCGTGCTCATCACGGGCGACAACTGCGAGCATCAGGGCGTCATCCGGCCAATCGATTCGGCTGGCGATCTCCGCCTCGCCGGGACGGGCGAACTCGACCGTCCTCCCTACGTTACGTACACCAGCTGATTCCGGATTCCCGTGCACTGCCATATGGGTCGCTACCCGGCATGATACACGCGCCGATCCGCCCGGCGACCGTCTTTACCTTCGCCTGAAAAAGACGCCTTTCGCTTTACCGCGCACAAGCAGCCAATTGTCGAGACTGGTTGCACCACCTCTGGAGAACTCCCTCATGGCACCATTCCTGCGCCCCATTGCCGCCGGCTTCCTCGGCGTGGCGCTTCTCGCGGGCGCCGCCTGCTCTGATTCACCTTCCAAGACTGCCTCGAACGAAACCTCCGCGCCGGTCGCCACCACCACCCAGAAGGCAGCCTCGAACACCACCATCAGCAAGCCGACGAACGAACTCTCAACCGCCGACCTCGTGAAGCTCGCCGAACCGTCCATCGTCCGTATCGAAACAAACAGCGGCGTTGGCACCGGCTTCGTGGTCGACGCCGACGGCTACATCCTCACGAACAACCACGTGATCTCCACCAGCAGCGGGCGCACTGCGGCCGCCATCCGCGTGACGATGAGCGATGGCTCGGTCGAGACCGCGAATGTCGTCGGCTTCGATGCAAAATCGGATCTCGCCGTGATCAAAATCAACCGGACCGGGCTCAAGGCGCTGCCCTTCGCCGACCTGAAGAACGTGGTCATCGGCCAGGACGTCGTCGCCATCGGCTACGCACTCGACCTTGGCGGCGGCGAAGGCCCCTCCTACAGCGTGACCCGCGGCATCGTCAGCCAGAAGAACCGCGCCATCAGCGAGACCAGCCGCAACTCCATCCTCGGCGCCGTCCAGACCGACGCCGCCATCAACCACGGCAACAGCGGCGGCCCGCTCCTCGACATGTTCGGCGAAGTCGTCGGGATCAATACCGCCCTCGCTCCTGACCCGACCACCGGCGAAACCGCCTCCGGCATCGGCTTCGCGGTCGGCAGTGATGTTGCGAAGGCCGTCTTCGAACAGCTGAAGGCAAACGGAACGGTGAACCGTGGCTTCCTCGGCATCTCCGGCTTCGAAGCGCTCCGCCCGGCCAAGGCAAAGGACCTCGGCCTTCCTGATGGCACTGCGGGCATCCTCCTCGCGAACGTTGCCGCCGGCAGCCCGGCCGCCAACGCCGGCCTCAAGACCAACGACGTCATCACCCGCCTCGGCAACACCGACCTCTCCACCGAGACCGACCTCGCCGTTAGCCTCGTGAAGCAGGGCGCCGGCCAGAAGGTCACCGTCGAGTTCTGGCGCGATGGCAAGAAGCAGTCGACCCAGGTCACCCTCGGGGTTCCCGACAACAACTGATCCCGCTTCCCTCCCCGGCGACGAAGCCTCCCATTCCGGGAGGCTTCGTCGCGTTCCAGCGGGTACCCTGCACGTGATGGAACCGCGCCGCATCGTCTCTCTCGTCCCGAGCCTCACCGAACTTCTCTTCTGGCTCGGCGCCGGCGAGCGCGTGGTCGGGCGGACCCGGTTCTGCACCGAACCCGCGGGCGAGGTCGAACACGTCCCCGCGCTGGGCGGCACGAAGAACCCCGACATCGCGCGTATCGCCGAACTTGAACCAGACCTCGTCGTCGCGAACAAGGAAGAGAACCGCCGCGAAGACATCGAAGCGCTCGAAGCCGCGGGCCTGGACGTGCTCCTCACCGACCCCAACACCGTCCCCGAAGCGATCGAGACCATCCTCATCCTTGGCGGAATCGTGGGCGCCGAAGAGCGCGCGAACGTGCTCGCCCTCGATATCGCCATCGCACTTGCCGGCGTCCCTGCCGGGGAGCCGCTGCCGGTCTACGTCGGAGTCTGGCATCACCCGATGATGGGCCTCGGCGGCGAGAGCTACGGGAACTCGCTCATCGAAGCTTGTGGCGGCCGCAACGTGCTGGCGGGGCGCCCGCGCTATCCCGGGACCTCACTCGACGAGGTTCGCGCCCTCGCCCCACACCTCATCCTCCTCCCCGACGAGCCGTACCCATTCGACGAAGGCCACGCCCGCGCCTACAGCGAGGTCGCCCCGGCACGTGTCATCGATGGCAAGCTCACCTGGTGGTACGGTCCGCGCATGCCCCACGCCATCCGCGAACTCTCCCTCCTGCTGGCAGAGTACCGGTGACCCACGACCTCCGGATCGTCCCGCCCGGTACCTTCGGCGCCGCCTGCCTCGAAGCGTTGCTCGGAGCCGTCACGGGTATCGAACACCCTGTGGTCGGCCTCCCCACGGGCAACACCCCTATCCCGCTCTACGAAGCACTCAACGAGGCGGTGCGCGCCGGCCGCGTGCGTGTCTCCGGCTGGCGACCGTTCGCGATCGACGAATACGGTGGACCGCGCGACCACCCCTGCTCGAATCGGTCCTTCTTCGCGCGCTACTGGGACATCATCCCCGGCGCTGCGCCCGTCGAGCAGTTCGACCCCGAAGCACACGACCTCGTCGCCGACTGCCGCCGCATGGGGGAAGCCGTTCGCGCCGCGGGCGGCCTCGATGTCTCGCTCCTCGGCATCGGTATGAACGGCCACCTGGCCTTCAACGAACCCGGCAGTGCCCCAACAAGTGGCCCGCGCCGCGTCGACCTCCACGAGGCGTCGCGCATCAGTGGCGCCCACTGCTGGGGCGAGGCCACGCCTACCTGGGGTCTCACCCTCGGCATGGCCGAACTGCTCGCCGCGAAGTCCGTCATCGTCATGGCCAACGGCGCCGCAAAGGCCCCGATTGTCGCCCGCGCTATCGACGGCCCCGAAACCCCGGCCTGTCCCGCCAGCCTCACCCGCTCCGCCAACACCACCTGGCTCCTCGACACCCCGGCTGCCGGGCTGCTGGCCACCAAGGAACAACGGAACGAAGGTTCCTGACACAAAGAGCACAAAGGACACAAGGTCACCACCAGACGGTAAACACTCCCAACACTCCGGACGAAGCACTGCCGACCCGAACCCTGGCATCACACGCGCCGCGGGCCACGACGCTCCTTCCGCTCCTCTTCGGTCCTCACCAACCTTCGTGCACTTCGTGTCCTCAGTGTCCTTCGGGTCTACGAGAACCTTCGTGCACTTCGTGTCCTCAGTGTCCTTCGTGTCTACGAAAACCTTCGTGCACTCCGTGTCCTCAGTGTCCTTCGTGTTCAAGACACCTCTGTTCCTTCGTTCCTCTGTGGCTAACGTCCTCCGCGGCTAACGCCCGTCGAAAGCCACCGAACCGCGGCAGATCGTCAGTTTCACCCGGCAGTCGCCGTCGAGGAGCACGATGTCCGCGTCCATGCCGCGGTCGAGGTGGCCCTTCCGGTTGGCCGCGCCGGCCACTCGCGCCGGGTTCGTCGAGCACACCCGGAACGCGGTACCGAGGTCGATGCCAAGGAACGCCATCGAGTTCCGGAAGTGCTGGTCCATCGTTTCGACACTCCCGACGATCGTCCCGTCCGCCTTCGCTGCCTTGCCGCCCGACACCGTCACCTCTTCGCCTGCGAACCGGCCGCTGGCGGCGTCCATCCCCGCCAGGTGCAGGTTGTCCGTCACCACCACCGTTCGCGCCGCCCCAAGGATGCGGTACGCCATCTGCAGCCCTTCGACTGCGACGTGTGCGCCATCGCAGATCAACTCGCACGTCGCGGCGTCCTGCAGCAGCGCAGCCACGATCGGGCCGCCCTCGCGGTGGTGAACCGGCCGCATCGCGTTGAACAGGTGCGTCACGTGCCGGATACCGGAGTCGAACCCCGCACGCGCCTGCTCCACCGTCGCATCGGTGTGGCCCATCGCCGGGATCGCGCCGCTACTCGAAATCGCCACCGCGAGGTCGAGCGCCAGCGGCAACTCCGGGGCCATCGTCACCTGGCGGATGTGGCCACCGGCCGCCTCCTGGAATCGCAGGTACTCTTCGCGCACCGGCGCGCGCAGCATCCGCGGATGGAACGCGCCGTGTCTCACGGGATTGATGAACGGCCCCTCCATGTGGAACCCGAGCACCTCGGCGCCTTCGGTATCGCCGACGACCGGGGCCAGCGCGGAGAAGATGCCAACCGTGTCGTCCGCATCCATCCCGACCGTGCTCACGAGGAACGACGTCACACCGTTTCGCGGCGCCCAGCGCGCATAGTCCCGGATCCGTTCCTGGTCGCGGGTGAAGAACGAGTGCCCGCCGCCGCCATGCACGTGAATGTCGATGAGCCCCGGCCCGGCTGTCAGCCCCGATGCATCGATCACCGTCGCGTCCGGGTCGGCCAGGTCTCGCCCGATGGCGATGATCCGCCCGTCGCGGCAGAGAATGTCCGCGCGCATCGGCCCCGAAGCCTGCGCGAGCACGCTGTTGCGAATGAGAAGGTCCTGAGGCATAGGCTTTACGCGTTCCTTGACTTGGGCTGGCGCCGCTCCTACGGTTGCCCAATTCCCGGCATGAGCAGCACCCATTGAGCGTTCGCATTTCCCGGCGCACGGGGTGGGTGGCCGCCATTATTGGCGCCGCCCTTGGCGCCGTCTACCTCTCGCTCATCGCCTACCAGCAGGTCGATAACTACCTCTTCCCGGCCAACGAACTGAAGGTCCCCGCCGTCTCCGTCTCTATCCCTGCGACCAACATCGGCGTCGATGTCACCCTCCCCGGCGTCTCGACCACCGGCCGCGAACCCTGGCGGCCCACCGACCGCATCAACATCCTCGTCCTCGGCCTTGATCGACGTCCCAACGAACCGGTCGACGCCAGCTTCCGCAGCGACACCATGTTCGTCGCAAGCATCGACAAACACGCCGGCAAACTCCAGCTCCTCGCGATCCCTCGCGACACCTGGGCGGACATCCCCTACGGCAACACCACCGGCGTCTGGGCGCAGAACAAGATCAACGCCGCCTACAGCTACGGCCAGTTCTACAAGTACCCCGGCGGAGGCTCTGCGGCTGCCGTCGCCGCGGTCGAACACAACTTCAACATCGATATCCACTACTACGTCGTCATCGACTGGGTCGGCTTCGTCGAACTCATCGACGCGATCGGAGGCATCGACATCAACGTGCCCTCCGACATCTCCGACTACGGCACCGACGTCCTCGACGTCTTCCCGAACCAGACCGTTACCGCCGGCGAACACCATATGGATGGCAAGCAGGCCCTCGGCTACTCACGCGTCCGTACCGACGGCGACCTCAAGCGCATCGAACGCCAACAACTCGTCATCCAGGCCGTCGCCAATAAGTCCATCAGCCTCGGCCTGATCGCGAAAATCCCCGAACTCTGGGACGCCTACAAGCACGCCTTCCGCACCGACATCGACACCGGCATGATCCCCGGCTTCGCGCTCCTGGCGAAACAGCTCGACCTCGCCCACATCGACTCCGAATCCATCTCGTCGGCTATGTACGGTGGCATCTCCGACGACGGCCAACTCATCCTCTTGTCCGATCGCGACAAGCTCTACGACATCCTCGATCGCTTCTTCGCCGACCCCGAAATGCGCGCCGAAGCGCCCGTCGTCGCGCTCCAATACCCGCCCGGCCAGGAGGCTGCGGCGAAAGCCGCCGAGGCGCACCTCGCAACCTACGGCATCCCCGCGGAGTTCGTACGCCTGGTGAAGGTCGATGGCGCGGGCGAGCCGGGCGTCTTCGATATCACCGGCAAGACGTACACCGCCGAAAAACTGCGCGCCCTCTTCGATCTGAGGCTGCTGGATCCCCAGGGAGACATACCAGACGGCGCCGATGTGGTGATTCGCATCGACGCCGCCACGGCGCTCAAGTCTCCCTGAACCGCTACTTGACGGTGATGGTGGACTTCATCTGCGGGTGGAAGTCGCAGGTGATCTTGTACTCACCGGCCGCCGGGGGAGTCCACTCGAACACCTGGTCCTTTTTCATGTTCCCCGACTCGTTCTTGCCGTTGATGGTGACCGTGTGGAGCGCGGTCTCGCTGTTCTTGAAGTAGACCTTCTCACCCGAGTTCACCGTGATCTTCGCCGGGATGAACTTAAGGTCCTTCTGGTCGACGAACGGAGCGCCATCGGGCACGCCGGCTTCGCCCTGGGCGCGGCCCTGCGTCGTGTCGCCGCTGGAAGAGCCGCCGTCATCGTCGCCGCCGCCACAGGCGACGAACACCACCGGCAGCGCGAGCACGCCGACCAGGATCGCGGTTCGAAGGAATTTGAGACGCTGCATGGAGCCCCCTTGATTGGAATGTCATGTGCTAGTTTCCGCCCGGAACCGTCACCGTGCATGGAAGCGGGGCGCCATCTTTGCGATTCCAATACCGCCATTCACGCCGCCAATACCTCCGCGCAATGAGCGAAGGCCCCCGGTTATGACACCGGGGGCCTTCATTCGAAAGAGAGGCGGGGTGCGCGACTCTGTAACGGCTCGAACGAGCTTCTGCCCTCGTCTCGAATCTACGAACAAATGCTAAAGCCGTCAAGCGGTTTAGCGTTTGATTGACTCGATCTCCGCGCCATGGCTCAATCCGCGTATGCCCGCGCCCTCGCTCCCCATCCAACTCTGCGTCCGCTGTGGCGGCCCAATGGCCGACATCAAGGGCTCCCGCCTCGCCGTCTGCCGCCGTTGCGGCTACAAGGACGACTGCTGCTAACGTTCGCCCGGTCCTTCCTGGCCGCGGACGCCGGTTCGAAGTGGCCCTGCGCGGCCCGTGCGTTTCTCCATTAAACTCGCCCGATGGCCACAACCGACCTCGCCCCACCACGCTCCTCACGCTTCTCGGCAACATCCATCGCCGCCCGGCGTGGAATCCACTACGGCTGGATCATGGTTGGCGTCACCTTCCTCCTCGTCACGGTCACCGCCGGCCTCCGCTCCGCCCCCGGTGTGATGATCACCCCGCTCAAGGATGACTTCGGCTGGAGCACCGGCCAGATCTCGCTCGCCATCTCGCTTTCTATCCTGACTCTCGGCTTCGCCGGCCCCGTTTCCGGCAAACTCATCGACCGCTACGGCATCCGGCCGGTGATCCTTGGATTCCTCGCTGTCGCCTGCGCCGGTGTCATTGCCACTTTCACGCTCCAGTCGCTCTGGCAGTTCTACATCTACTGGGGCCTGCTCGTTGGCTTTGGCGCGGGGGGAACCTCCATCGTTCTCAGCGCGACGGTCGCGAACACCTGGTTCCACGAACGCCGCGGCCTTGTTACCGGCATCCTCGGTGGTGCGGCCAGCGCCGGCCAACTCGTCTTCATCCTCCTCCTCGCCGAAGTCGTCGACGTTTGGGGATGGCGCCAGGCGATCGGAATGATGGCGTTCCTCGCGGTCGCTGTTGTCCTCCCGGTCGCCTTCCTCCTCCTCCGCAGCCGCCCATCCGACGCGGGAGTCACCGCCTATGGCTCGCGTCCGGGCCAGTTGCCGCTCGCCAGCGACGAGCGCCTCGTGCCGATGAAAGAAGCCCTCCGCACCGGCGACTTCTGGCTGCTCGCACTCAGCTTCAGCGTCTGCGGCTTCACCACGATCGGCCTGGTCGGCACGCACTTCATCCCCCACGCCACCGAGCACGGGTTCACCGAGAAGCAGGCCGCGGGCATCCTCAGCCTGATCGGCGCCTTCAACGTCGTCGGCACGGTCGCCTCGGGCTGGCTCACCGACCGTTACTCGCCGCGCAAACTGCTGGCGCTCTACTACGTCCTTCGCGGCCTCTCACTCGTCGTCCTGCCGGCTGTCTCCACCGTCCCGCTGATGTCGGCGTTCGCAGTCGTCTTCGGGCTCGACTACATCGCGACGGTTCCGCCTACTGTCATGCTTACCGCCAATCGCTTCGGCCGCCGCTCCGTCGGAACCATCTACGGCTGGATCACGTTCTCGCATATGGTCGGAGGCGCGGTCGCAGCGGCGATGGCCGGGTACATCCACGATGCGGCGGGCGACTATGGTTACGCGATGTACGCTGGCGCCGTCCTGGCCCTCTTCGCCGCCGCACTCGCCTTCAACATTGGCGCACGCGCCCCGCGAACAACCGGCATGGCGCCCGCCGCAGGCTACTGACGCTTCTTCCGCGCCGGTTTCGCCGTTACGAGTTCGTGGCTCCGTGCTATCCACGCGAGCGTCAATTCGTACTCGACCTCGCTCGTCATCGTCGAGAGGATCCAGTGGTTTCGCGCGAGATACGGCGCAGGCCGCACGAACGGCAGCGTCAGGGCCTCTTCCGACTCCTCGGGCGTCAGCTTGAGCGACACCCTCGTCCCGTCCGCATCCTCCGAAGCGATCGCAAAGACCTTGCCATTCGCCGCCTTGTAGACCGGGTGTTCGGCGCCGAACGAGAACTCCTCGCGCGCCCCGGCGAAAGACAGTGCGAACGCGCGCAGCGCCCCGGAGAATGACTCAACCACGCGCGCAGTCTACCGCGAGAGATAAGAGAAACCACTCCCGGGAATGACACCCCCGGGAGTGGGGCCCGCATTCCCTGCTAGACGCCGAAGTCCCAGCTGCCGCCGTCGTGGTACTCCTTGAGCACGTTCTTGGCGATGAGGATGCGGTGCACCTCGTCCGGACCGTCGGCAATGCGCAGCGTGCGCGCGCCGGTGTACATACCCGAAAGCGGAGTATCGCCCGAAACGCCCATCGCGCCATGCACCTGGATCGCCCGGTCGACAACGCGCTCGTGCGCCGCCGGCACATACACCTTCAGCGCCGAAATGATCGTCCGCGGATCCATCCCGCTATCGATGACTTCAGCCGTGTGGATGGTCATCAGGCGCGCCGTCATGATGTCGATGTAGCTGTCCGCGATGAAGCCCTGGATGAACTGCTTCGTCTCGAGCTTGCCGCCGTGCACTTCGCGGTCGATCGACCGCCGCACCATCAGGTCGAACGCCCGCCACATCTGGCCAACACTGTTCATGCAGTGGAACACGCGCCCGGCGCCGAGCCGGTCCTGCGCGGCCTGGTGGCCTGTGCCCGTGCGCCCGAGCTGGTTCGTCACCGGCACGCGAACATTGTTGTACTCGATCTCGCAGTGGTTCGAATCGTGCCCCCACACCGGGATGCGGCGGACGATATTGAAGCCCGGCGTGTCCGTCGGAACGATGATCTGGGTCATCTT
>CAYYDX010000010.1:8381-41891 GCA_964470735.1 uncultured Anaerolineaceae bacterium | reverse complement strand
GGCGGACGATATTGAAGCCCGGCGTGTCCGTCGGAACGATGATCTGGGTCATCTTCTCGCGCACGCCACCGGCGCCATCCGCTTCCTCCGTCCGGCACATCACGATAGCGAAGGCAGCGCCCACGGCGCCCGACGTGAACCACTTCCGGCCATTGATCACCCAGTCGTCGCCATCACGGATAGCGCGCGTCTGGATGGCGTACGGGCTCGAACCAGGCGCGTCCGGCTCGGTCATCGAGAAGCACGAACGGATTTCGCCGGCAATCAGCGGCTCGAGCCACTTCTTCTTCTGTTCCTCGGTCCCGTACTTGATCAGGATCGTCTGGTTGCCGGAGTCCGGCGCGACCACACCGAAGAGCGGGTTCGAAAACGGGCTCCACGCCAGGATCTCGTTCATGTAGGCGTGCCGCATGAACCCAATGCCCATACCGCCGTACTCCTTCGGGAGGTGCGGCGCCCAGAGGCCGGCCTTCTTCACCGTGTCCTGGATTTCGCGGCGAAGCTGCTGCGTCTCCGGGCTGCGGTAATCGCCGAGGCGATTCTCGTTCGGGATGATGTAGCGGTTGACGATGTTCGCGGTTGCTTCCCGCGTTTCGTTGATCTCGGAATCGAGCGTTGGGATAGGCGAAATCTGCATACGGTTCCTCACCTGCGTGTTCGGCGCAATTAGCCCGTAGTCTACGCCGAATCGCCGCCCCGCTCGCGAGCCCGTTCGGGCGCAGTCGAGCGCCCGAACGGACGGTTCCACCTGCGCTCGTCTTTAGGTGATTGGCCAGCGCGCGCTCGCCTCGTAAGCGTGAGCGATCGCATGGTGTATCCAGATCTGCGCCACGATCTCCGCCTTCTCCATCTCATACCCGCCGAGCTTCACCACTTTGTTCAGGTCAGCCTCGTCCAGCGTCTCCACGAACGCGGCCGATGCCTCGTGCCCGTCGAGGATCGCCTGCAGAATCTCGTCCTTCGACTTCTCTTTCAGCGAGTCGATCGCTGTGGCGTTGCCCTGGGCGATGCGTTCGGCGCCCAGCCCCGAGAGGACGCCTGCATCGAGCAGCGGGTACAGCCCGGCGCACCCGCCGGCCGTCGCCGCGAGGTGGCTGAACGCCGCCCGCGTCGTCCACTCGTGCCCGAGCTGGTAATTCCAGTCTTTCGCGTTCGCGCCTGCTGCCACCGCGCGCCGACCGGCAAACCGGATCCCGTCGGCAAGTTCCTGTTTCGTAATCAATCTGAATCCTCCTCCAGTTGGAGGCGGATTCTACGGGCCGGCCAGCGATGCGCCATGACGCTGCTTAGTCGAAGCTCTCGTCGTCCTGGTCCACTGAAATGTCCTGCGTGCCCGAGTCGAGGTCCGCGTCTGTCTCGCTCCAGCCGTCGTCGCTCTCCTCTTCCACCACTTCGTCGTCACCGAAGTCGCCGAAGTCATCGTCATCATCGCGGCGGAGCAGACCCTTGCGCGTGTACGCCCGGATGTCGCTCGAACGGCCCTGCGGGAAGCTCACCTTGTCGATCATCGACGGGTGCTTGAAGGTCTCCCGCAGCATCACCTTCACTTCCTTCTCGATCGTCACGACCGCCGCGGTGTACTGGTTGCCCGCCGTCATCATCTTCGAAAGCCGCAACCCGATCTTCGGATCCACCATCCCGACGTAGTCGCCCTTGGCGGTCAGCACGTTCACGGCGTTGCCCTGGACCTGCAATTCCACCAGGTCGCCGGCGTCGAGCAGGGCGCTCACCTTCTCGTCCGTCGCCTGAAGTTTTGCCACGGTCGCGGTGCCCGTCTCTTCAACGAACAGGCGCGTGTCGAGCTGGCTCGGCGCGGCGGCCGCTGCAGCGCTGTCGGTCATCCCCGCCAGCCGGTCCAGGTTGCGCCGCGCGATCGTATTGGTTGGCTCGAGTTCGAGGCTCTTGCGGTAGCTTTCCCGCGCATCGGTAATCTGCCCGAGCTCGCTAAGTGCCTTCCCCAGGCGATTGAAAGCGTCTGCTTCATCGCCGAAGGTTCGGATGAACTCGCGGTTCAGGTTGGCCGCTTCGAGCCAGCGGCTGCTCACGGCCAGCTTCACAGCCTGGTCACCCATCTGCTTCTTGAGCCGGGCGCGTTCATCCGGCGACATCATGTCGAGGTTTGATTCGTTACTCATCAGACTCCCTATGCCACCCCTTCAGCGAGTCAGGAAGGATACGGTAGCCGTATGGCTCGTTCAATCAGGGGATGAACCACGAAAACAAGGACTTGTCAATGCCCACTATCGGGTCAACCACCTACCATGGCCCGGTGACCTCCGAACTGTTCGAACAGATGCGCTCGGCCTGGAACGCCGCGCAGCCTCGCTTCCAGGCCTACGAACTCGTCGTGCCGGGCTCACCCACCTTCATCTGCCAGCCGAAAGTGTGTACCGCCTATTGCTGCCATGCCTACAGCGTGAGCCTCAGCGACGCCGACGTTGCCCGCATGCGACGCTTCGAATCGCTCGAACCGGTCGACTTCCTCGAACTCGACACCGACGGTACGCCGGTCACCCTCCCGATGGCCCAGCCCTACCTGCTGGCGCGCGCCGAAGGCCACTGCAAGATGCTCACCACCGACCTCGGATGCGGTGCATACGAGGGGCGGCCGAACGCCTGCCGGCTCTACCCCCATTTTGTTGTCTTCTGGGATACCGATTCCGCGCGCGCCCACACCAACCCCTCAAAGCGCACCGGGGCCGCCTTCGAAGCGGCGATGAAGGGCAACCGCTTCGGCCCGCTCCCGCTCCTCCTCGGCCACAACGAATGTCCCGGATTCACCGGCGAACCTCTCTCCGAATCCGCCTGGTGGTCCCTCTTCGAACGCACCTACCACCTCCAGTACACCGCGGACTGAGCGAGGCGGGGCGGTCTGGCGAAGGTGGTATCCTGATCCCGTGGCTCCGACAACTGTCGATATTGGCACGCTTATCGTCGCAACCCCCGGCGTGGTCGGTGGCGCCCCGCGAATCGCCGGAACACGCATTCCGGTCTCGCACATCGCACGATGCCTTGCGGACGGGCTAACTCCGCAGCAGATGGTCGAGCAGTACCCCACCATCACTCTTACCGGCGCCTACGCCGCAATCACGTACTACATGGCCAATCGCGAAACCATCGACGAAGACATTCAGTCGGAAGACGCGGAAGTTGAAGAGTTTCTCGCCGGGCGCGAAGCCAACGCGAACCCTGCAGGGTGATGCGCCTCTACCTCGACGAGGATGCAATGGCCTCCGCACTTGTCGAGGGTCTCGTCCGGCACGGCTTTGACGTCGAAACCGCTGAACACCAGAACCATCGTGGTTGGGACGATGACGCTCACCTGCGCTACGCGACGGCGGCGAGCAGAGTGCTCTACTCATTCAATCGGCGTGACTACTTGCGAATCCACACCGCCTGGATGGGCGCCGGGAGACAGCATGCAGGAATCATCCTCCTCGGTCGCCGGACGTCAGACACCGGATACCAACTGAGGGGCCTCCTCGAGGTGGCCGAACGGCTCGGCATGGGCGGAATGCAAAACTACCTTGAGTTTATCTAACCTCCGAATCCGCCTGGTGGTCCCTCTTCGAACGCAGCTACCACCTCCAGTACACCGCGCAGTGAGATTGGCCCGTTCCCTCGCTCGCTCCAACCGTTACGCTTGGCGGTGAGGAGCGTTAGCCAACCGCATGACTTCTCGCCAATTCGCCCTTCTCTGCGCCCTCGCCGGCGTGTGGGGCTGCTCCTTCCTCTTCATCAAGGTCATCGTCGACGCGGGTGTCGAACCAATGGGCATGTCCGGTGCGCGGACGCTGCTGGGCGCGCTCACGCTTGTGCCCTTCGCCTACGCATCGCGCCCTGGCTTCCGCCAGCCGGCGAAATCCTGGGCCATCATGCTCGGCCTCGGACTGCTCCACTTCGCCATCCCGTGGACACTCTTCGGCATCGCCGAACAGCACGTCCCCAGCGGTGCGGCGGCCGTCGGTAACGCCGCTGCGCCGCTCTGGTCCGCAATCATCGCCGCCGCACTCCTCCCTGGCGACCCGCTCGATACCCGCCGCGTGACCGGGCTGCTGCTCGGTTTCGCCGGCGTCGTCATCCTCGTCGGAAACGACCTCACGAGCCTTGGCGGCGAAGCTGCAACAGGCATCCTCCTCATCCTCGCCGCCACCGTCTGTTACGCGATTTCGACCGTGACCATCCGGCGCTGGCTCCACCACGTCCCCCCTGTACCCCTCGCCACCGTCCAGATCACGACCGCCACCGCCGTGCTCATGCCAGCCGCCCTCGCGACAGGCGCATTCGCCGGCGCCGATCTTTCGTGGAAGGTGTTCGCCAGTCTCGCTGCCCTCGGCGGGCTCGGATCCGGCCTCGCCGTCGTCGCCTACATGTACCTGATTCAGCAGACCGGGCCGGTGCGCGCGTCCGTCGTCACCTACATGGCCCCGCCCATCGGCGTCCTCCTCGGCTGGCTCGTTCTCGATGAGGCCATCGGCTGGAACGTCGTCGCCGCGCTCGGCTTCATCCTCGCCGGTGTCGCACTCGTCCAGGGCGTCGGGGTCAACTGGTTGCGTTCGAAACTCCAGGGCGACCTGGCGCCCGCGCTCGACTAACGCCGTCGCCCGCCTCTGCTAGCATTCCGCAATGGGAAAAGTTGGCCGCCTCCCCATCCGCGCAGAAGTTGAGGCGCTCCACGAACGCGTCATCGCCACGCGCCGCGACTTTCACGAACACCCCGAGCTTTCCTGGCGCGAACACCGCACCCAGCGGGTCATCCTCGAACGCCTCCATGAACTCGGATTGAGCGACGTTCGGGCCATCGCGAAAACCGGCGCCACGGGCCTCATCGAAGGCGGCAAGAAAGGCCGCTGTGTGCTCTGGCGCGCCGACATGGATGCGCTCCCGGTGCCTGAAAAGAGCGACCTCCCGTTCGCATCGCGCACCCCGGACGTCATGCACGCCTGCGGCCACGACACGCACATGGCCATTGCCCTCGGCATCGCGGAGGCGCTCACCGCCCGCAAAGAGAAGTTCGCCGGCTCCGTCCGCTTCGTCTTCCAGCCAGCGGAAGAATCCGCCGGCGGCGCGCAGGCATGCATCGCCGATGGCGTACTCGATGCGCCGAAAGTCCACGTTGCCCTCGGCCTCCACATCAGCGCCGACATCCCGCTCGGCGCGATCAACGTCGCGCCCGGACCGTTTTTCGCCGCCCCGACCACCTTCCGCATCGTCGTCGAAGGCCGCGGAGGCCACGCCGCGGCGCCGCACCAGTCGGTCGACGCCATCGTCGTCGCCGCCCACCTCATCACCGCCCTTCAGACCATCGTCAGCCGCTCGGTCGCCCCGTCCGAATCGGCTGTCCTGACCGTGGGCAAGGTCACCGGCGGCTTTCGCGGCAACGTCATCGCCGAATCAGCCACGCTCACCGGCACCATCCGCAGCTACACCGACGCTGTCCGCGAGACGCTCATCCGCCGCACCGAAGAGATCGTTGCCGGCGTCTGCGCGGCCTTCGGGGCCACCTTCGAACTCGAGCATCAGACGAGCTGCCCGCCCCTCGTAAACGACCCGGCGGTGGCAGCGTTCGTCCACGCCCAGGCCGCCGACTACTTCGGGCCGAACAATATCCTTGCCGTGCCAAGCATGGGCGCTGAAGACATGTCCGTGTTCCTCGAACAGCGCCCCGGGTGCTACTTCTGGCTTGGCGCCCGCAATGAAGCGAAGGGCATCGCCGGGCGCCACCACGACCCTGCGTTCATGGTCGATGAGGACGCCCTGCTGGCCGGGGTAGAGTTCGGCCTCCGCCTTATCGAGGGTCAACTCGCGGCGAAGTAACCAGCCACCGGCGCGAAACGCCTACTCGTAGATCCAGGCGTCGGTGTCCCGCTTCCACTCGATCAACTCCGCGGGCTTGAAGAAAATCTTGATCTCGCGGGCAGCGCTCGCCGGGCTATCGCTCGCGTGGACGAGGTTGCGGCCCATCTCGAGTCCGAAGTCCGCCCGAACCGTGCCGGGCGCCGCCTTCGCCGGGTTCGTCGCGCCATTCGTCGCCCGCACCACTTCGATCGCGTTCGTCCCTTCGAACACCGCCGCCACCACTGGCGCGCTGGTGATGAACGACACGAGCCCTTCGAAGAACGGCTTGCCCTTGTGCTCGCCGTAGTGCTTCTCCGCGGTCGCGCGAGAAACCTGCATGAGCTTGAGCCCGACGATCTTCAGGCCCCGGCTCTCGAGCCGCTTGATGATTTCGCCCGCGAGCCCGCGCTGCACAGCATCGGGCTTCACGAGGAACAGGGTTCGTTCGACTGCCATGGGAAACTCCAGGGTTAGGATGCCGCCTGCTTGCGACGAGAGAGTGTGATGTTCGGTTCTCGAAGGTAAAACGCGTCGGCGCCCGGGGCCAGCGCCCCCGCCCGGATCTTCGGCGCCCGGTCGCGCAGTGCCGCCTCGCACCGTTCCCGCGGACCAACATCCCGGCCACCAAGTTCGCCTGCGCCTTCGCCCGCCAGCCGTTGGCCCGCCAGCGCCTCCGGCCCCGCGACAACCGGCGACGCAGTCGCCACCCCGGACCGGAACTCCTGCACGGCGAACTCTCCCCGTCCCGCGGGGTGAATCACCATCGCCTGTGAGAGACCGGCGGCCAGTGCAGCCGCTTCGAGTGTGCCAATGGAGTAGATCGGCTTGCCAAGGGCGATGGAGAGACCTTCCGCGGTCGCGATCCCGACGCGGATGCCCGCGTAGGCGCCCGGCCCGATGACCACCAGGATCGCCTCGGGACGGTCGCCGCCGAGCAGTTCGCCAATGGCCGGGAGCAACAACCGCGAATGGTCGTGTCCGGCAGCCACCTCGACTGAGGTCACCGTGCCGGCGCGGTCAACCGCTAGCGCGAACGCGTCGGAAGCGGTGTCGATGCAGAGAATCGTGCTCACGCCGCCCCGAGCGAGTCGACCAGCTCTTTGCCGCGCGGCCCCCGGGGAATGAACCGGAGGGTGCGCGTGCGCGGCCCCAGCGTGCCCGGTCGAAGCTCCACCACCAGCCCGTCGCCCGGCAGCAATTCGGCGCCGCGCTCGGGCCACTCGATGACCAGCACGCCCTTCTCGGCGTAGTCCCAGAGGCCCAGTTCGTCCAGGTCCTCCACGTCCTCGATCCGGTAGAGGTCGACGTGGTAAAGCGTCTCCCGTCCCGCGTACTCGTTCATCAGCACGAACGACGGGCTGTTCACCTGGCCATCGCAGGCGAGCCCGCGACCGATGCCCTGGGTGAGGCACGTCTTGCCCGCTCCGAGTTCGCCGCTGAGGAGGACAACATCGCCGCGCTTCAGCTGCCGCCCGAGCCGCTCACCCACGCTGCGAGTCTCTTCCTCATCCGACGAGGGGAGTTCGAGGTCATGTTCGTCGGCCATCAACCAAGTATAGGCGCCCCCGCGGTTACGCCCCACCGGAGCTTCCCCGCGGCGAAGGTAAATAGCACGCGCTAGAAATTGGATCCCCGGATGCGGCGATTGACCTGAGCCGCTCCGCTTCGTACCTTGGGTTGGCATTGGCACACCCCGAAGGCCGCAATACCGGGGTTACGTACAGACGACTCGGAGTCAATAGGAAATCATGATGAAAGCCACAACCGAAACCGGGAAGGCGCCTGTTTCAGCGGGCCTCGGACATCGTATTCGAACCGCTCGGCGCGACGCAGGCATGAGCCAGGGCCAACTCGCCCAGAACCTCAACACCACCCAGAGCGCCATCAGCCTCTACGAAGCCGGCCAGCGCTCCGTCGGCATCGACATGCTCCTCAGCGTCGCCCGCATCCTCAATCGCCCGCTCCACTACTTCCTCGGCGACGAGGGCGACATGCTCTACGTGAAGGACAGCGACATCGCCGAACTCATCGGCGAACTCGAGAAGCACCCCGAAGACCTCCCCGAGTTGCTCGCCTACTGGAACTTCCTCCGCTGGCGCCGCATGTCCTCCAACGGCAACGGCCGCCACTGAGACTGCTACACTGATTTGCACCTTCGAAGGCCGGGTTCACCCGGCCTTCTGATTGTTCCCACGATGCGCCGACTCTGCGACCCAACCGACGCCCGCCGGATGCTCAACCCCGGCCCCGTCGCCATCGTCACTACCGCGTGGCGGGGCGTCTCGAACGCCGCGCCCATCGCCTGGTGCGCACCCGTTTCGATGCAGCCCCCAATGGTCGGGATCGTCGTCCACCCCCATCGCTATACCGCCGACCTCATCCGCTTCAGCGATAACTTCGCCATCAACATCCCCGGCCCGTCGCTCGTGAAGCAAACCGCATTCCTCGGTTCGCTCACCGGACTCGACAACAACAAACTCGAGTCTTCCGGCCTCGAACTCTTCAATCCCCTGGTGGTCGATGCGCCGCTCATCGAAGGCTGCCTCGCCTGGATCGAATGCACCCTCCAGGACGTCATCCGCCTCGGCGACCACTCGCTCTTCGTCGGCAATGTGGTCAAAGTCCAGGCCGATGACGAAGCGTACGCCCAGCAGTGGCTGCTAAAAGACCGCGAGCACAGCCCGCTCACCTTCATCGGTGGCAACCGCTATGCGGTCATCGGCGACCCTATCGAAACCACCTTCGAAGTCGATGTCAGCGGCGCGCTCGTCCGCGAGAACGTTGAAGAGCGCGAGCGCCGCGAAGAAGAGGAAGCGATCCGCGCCGAGGAAGCAAAGCAGGAGGGCGCGGAAGGCCTCGCCCAGAAACGCCGCGCCGAGGAAGACGACCACCGGAGCGTCTTCTAGCCATCCGCTCTCGCTGACACTAAACCAAACCGGCCCGCCAGATGGCGGGCCGGTTCTCCATTCCTCGCGGCCGCGAACTCAGCGGCTCGCGATCGGCGTGTACTCCTGGTTCGTCGCACCTTCATACAGCGCGTTCGGCCGCACTAGGCGATTGTCGGCGTACTGCTCGAGCAGGTGCGCCGTCCACCCCGTGATCCGCGACATCGCGAAGATCGGCGTGTACAGGTCGCTCGGGATGCCGAGCATCTTGTAGACCGAGGCGCTGAAGAAGTCGACGTTCGGATAGAGCGGCTTGCCCTCGAGCTTCCGCGCAAGGTAGTCGCGCAACTTCAGGCTCAGGTCGAAGTACTTGCGGTCCGGCGAAGTCTCGGCAAGCTCATGACCGAGCTTCTCGAGGATGATCGCCCGCGGGTCGGTCGTCTTGTACACGCGGTGGCCGATGCCCATCACGCGTTCGCCCCGTGCGAGCAGCGCTTCCACGTGCGACGCGATGTTCTGCTCCGTGCCGATCGCTTCCACAAGCTTGTACACCGCCTCGTTCGCCCCGCCATGCAGCGGCCCCTTGAGCGTGCCGATAGCCGAGGCGATCGCGCTGTACATGTCGCTCAAGGTCGAAGCTGTGACCAGCGCCGAGAACGTAGAGGCGTTCATCTCGTGCTCGGCGTGCAGGATCATCGCCACATCGAACACCCGCCGTTCGAGGTCGTTCGGTTCGCGTCCGTTCAGCATCCAGAGGAAGTTCGCCGAATGCCCGAGGTCGTCGCGCGGCGCCACTGGCGCCAGTCCCTGGCGCAGGCGGTGGTACGTCGCCAGCACCGTCGGCATGATCGCCGTCAGCCGCGCTGCCGTGACCTTCAGCTGCGCGTTCGTCAGGTCGCTCGAAGCCCGGTCCAACGCGCCCGCCGTGATTACCGCCATCTCCAGCGCCCGCATTGGCCTTATCTGGCCGACGATTTCCGTCAGGATGCGTGAGTTCAGGTCCGAGAGGTTCCGCTCGGCCAGCAGCGTCTTCTTCAGCGAAGCAAGCTCCGCGGCGTTCGGCAGGCGCAGGTTCCAGAGGAGAAAGGCGACCTCCTCGAAGCTCGACTTCTCGGCAAGGTCGAAAATGTCGTACCCGGAGTAGATCAGCTCACCTTTGATGCCGTCGATGCGGCAGAGCTTGGTCGCGGTTACGTTGACGCCCTCAAGGCCCCGGGCAATGGTTTCGGTCACGGTCTGGCTCCTGCGAAGATTGTATACAGCCGTACCATCGTACCACTCGTCACGTTCACCGTCCGCCTTTACAGTTCACCGCTCCGCTTACCACGAACCAGAATAGTCCCTGTGTATCCTGACCACTTCTCCTATCAATGAAACACTCGTGACTAAGGTCACGGCCCACGCCGCCCGCCAATCGTTTGATAAGAGAAAGATTTGAAGGGGAGTGCCGCCATGTCACTTCGCACTACCTTGAGGACCGGGTTCGCCTTCCTCCTGGTCGCCATCGGGGCCGTTCTCAGCGTTGCCTGCTCGGAACCGGCCCTGCCTACCGTCGAGGCGAAGCTCGTCGCTCCGCCAAACGTCCCCGCCGCCATCCCGCGGACCCAGTCCAAAGTCGTCGTCCATCTCGAAGCCAAGGAAACCGAGATGGAGATCGCGCCCGGCGTGAAATACAACGTCTGGACGTTCAACGACACCGTGCCCGGGCCGATGATTCGCGCCCACGAAGGTGACCAGGTTGAGATCATCCTCAGCAACAACACCTCCAGCACCGTCTCGCATAACATCGACCTCCACTCCGTGAACGGCCCCGGCGGTGGCGCCGAAGCCTCCATGGTCGCCCCCGGCGAAACCAAGTCGTTCACCTTCAAGGCCGAGCAGTCGGGCCTCTTCACCTACCACTGCGCCGCCGGCCTCGTCGCCGACCACATCGCTAACGGTATGTACGGCGGCATCCTGATCGAACCGCGCGAAGGCCTGCCCAAGGTCGACCGCGAGTTCTACGTCGGCCAGAGCGACATGTACACCTCCGGAGCCACCGGCGAAACCGGCCTCCAGGAACTCGACATGGACAAGCTCCTCGCCGAGCAGCCCACCTACGTCGTCTTCAACGGCAACACCAAGAGCCTCATCGGTGAGAAGGCCCTCAAGGCCAACACCGGCGAAACCGTCCGCATCTACTTCGTCGACGGTGGCCCGAACCTGACCTCGAGCTTCCACATCATCGGCGAAATCTTCGACAAGGCATGGGCATGGGGCACCCTCGAGTCCCCCGCCATCAAGGGCGTCCAGACCATCAGCGTCCCACCGGGCGGCGCCACCATCGTCGAGTTCAAGGTGACCGTCCCCGGTGACTATAAACTCGTCGACCATGCCCTCGGGCGCGTCGCCAAGGGCGCTGCCGGCACCCTCACCGTCACTGGCCCGAACAACCCCGACGTCTTCAACGTCCCGGCCGGCCAGGGCGTCACCACCGGTGGCCACGATATGACCGCCCCCACCGCAACGCCTCCGCCGCTCTCGACCGGCACCATCAAGATCGATATGAAGGACAACGTCTTCTCGCCCAAGGTCTTTACCGTGAAGGCCGGCGACGCGGTGACCTTCGATGCAGCCAACGTGGGCAAGGTTCCCCACAACATCCGCATCGCCCCGCTCGACGGCAACTACGACAGCCCGCAGAGCGTAGTGACCGACCCCGAAATCGTTAACGCCGGCAAGAGCGGCACCCTCAAGTGGACCGTCCCAACGGCGACCGGAACCTACAAGTTCCGCTGCGACATCCACCCCACGGAAATGACCGGCACGATTACCGTTCAGTAGCCCCTGGGAAGGTGCATTGGAGAGCCGGGCAGTACTGCCCGGCTCTTCGCATCCCGCTCCGGCTGCCGGTTCTTGGCCCGAAAGCCGCCCACCCTCGCCCGGTTGGCCATCGCTCTCCGACGTTTGCCCTGTTGCAATGAAATCCCGCCACCCGGGCGGGAGAAGGAATCCGCCCTCGTGAAACGCCTGCTCCTCGTCTTCACCGCCGCCGTAGCGCTGCCGCTCCTCTTCGCCGCCTGCGGTTCGGATTCAGACGATTCAGGTGGCAAGGACAAGCCCGGCACTATCACCCTCAAAATGTTCGACAACTCGTTCAAGCCGAACGAAATCACGGTCAAGGCCGGTTCGAAGGTCACCTTCGACCTTCCGAACGTCGGCATCCTGCCCCACAACATGCATATCGCCTCGGAGCGCGGCATCTACCGCGAGAGCCCCTGGATGAGCGAGACCATCGGCGGTGGTCAGACGACGAAACTCGAGTGGGAAGTCCCGGCGACACCCGGCAAGTACCTCTTCCGCTGCGACGTCCACGAAGCCGACATGACCGGCACGATTACGATCGAGTGATGCGGCGGCTCAGAGCCGCTCAGCCACCAACGAACCCATCTTCACCGTGTCGACCACGTTCGCACCCTTACCAGCGATGTCCGGCGTCCGGTAGCCGGCCTTGATCACGGCGTCGACCGCCTCCTCCACTGCCGCCGCCTCTGCCTCGAGGCCGAGCGAGAGCCGCAGCATCATCGCCGCGCTGAGAATCATCGCCAGCGGGTTCGCCTTCTTCTGACCGGTGATGTCCGGCGCGCTCCCATGGATCGGTTCGTACAGGCCGATCCCGGTGCCGTTCTTGTTGCGCTTGCCCAGGCTCGCCGAAGGCATCATCCCCATCGAACCGGCCAGCATCGCCGCCTCGTCCGTCAGGATGTCGCCGAACATGTTCTCCGTGACGATTACATCGAAGCTTGCCGGCCGCCGCACGAGGTACATCGCGCAGGCGTCGACGAGGATGTGGTCGAGCGCGACATCGGGGTACTGCTTGCCCACTTCCGTCGCGACCTCGCGCCAGAGTTGTCCCGTGCGCAGGACGTTCGCCTTGTCCACGCTCGTGACCTTCTTCCGGCGCCGCCGCGCGAGTTGGAAGGCCACGTGGCATACCCGCTCAACTTCCTTCTCGCTGTAGCGAAGCGTGTCGACACCCTGGCGTCCGCGAGACGTCTCCCAGCGTCGCTGCGGCCGCCCGAAGTACAGCCCGCCGGTGAGTTCGCGAATCACCACGAGGTCGACACCTTCGAGCACTTCCGGCTTCAACGTGCTCTCCCCGATCATCTCCGGGTTGATTTTCACCGGCCGCAAATTGGCGAACAGGCCAAGTTGCTTCCGCATCCCGAGGATCGCGTCCTCGGGACGCACGGTCGCCTTCGGGTCATCCCACTTGGGTCCACCAACCGCGCCGAACAGCACCGCCGCCGATGCTTTCGCTTTCGAAATCACGTCCGGCCGCAGCGCCACGCCGTGCCGGTCGATCGAAGCGCCGCCAATCACTTCCTCTTCGTACTGGAACTCGTGGTTGAAGCGCTTCTCCACGCGGGAGAGCACTTTCAGCGATTCTTCGAGGACTTCCGGCCCAATGCCGTCGCCCGGGGTAAGCAGGATGCGAAACGTTGCCATAGTCCCGGCATCGTAGGATGGCCCGCCCCCTCAGTCCAAGAACGCGCGGCTATGCAATCAATGCCCGGCCGCAGCCCCCGTCAGCGTATCCCACACCTGGTCAGCAAATGCATCGACCTGCTGCCAGTTCGTGTAGTCCCAGTCACGGCTCGTATCCGTGCTTTCCCCGGCCGTCGCAGCGACGTGCTTCATCAGGTTCCGCTTGAAGATGTTGTACTCGCGGTACTTCAATGCGCCGCCAACGCTGAGCACACCCTTCGGCGTCCAGCCAGCCTCCTCCAGGAACGTTTCGATCTGGCGGCGCGCGTTCTCCGGGTCGATCGGCGCCTGCTTCCCCGCCTGCGAGAGGCTCACACCGAAGAACCACGACGGCAGTTCGTTCAACCTCCCGCGTTGCTTGCTCGCGAACCGCCGCAGTTCGGCCTGGAACTTCCCCGCGTGCACCGAACCACCCAGCGCGACCGCATCGAAACCGGCAAGATCCGGCTTCTCCTCTTCGAGGTCGGCGATATACGTCGAAGCCCCCCGTTCGCGCAGTCTCGCCGCCAGCGCCTGCGCTACGTGCGCCGTGTGCCCTTCGCCTGTCGCATAGGCGACCAGGATCCTTCCGGCCATGGATCACCTCCCGTACCGGTCAGTTCAAGCCCAAGCTTGCGCCCGCCCGCACCCGCGCACAGCGTCCGGACGGGTGCATCTAGTGGCACCCCTGGCCCTCGAAGCAGGCGTGAGTTGCGGCGCGGCAGCGCGTACCATGGGCATCACGAAAAGGGGGGCGACCATGTCCATCGAATCACGCCTGGCCGAACTCGGCATCACCCTGGCGACGCCGCGGCCACCGCAGGCCAACTACGTCAGCGCCGTCACCACCGGCAACCACGTCTACCTCTCCGGGACCGGCCCCTACCGCCCCGATGGCACGATCATGACCGGGAAGGTCGGCGACACCGCGACGCTCGAAGACGGCCAGGCCGCCGCGCGCCTCACGATGCTCGCCTTGCTGGCGAACCTCCGCGCCGAAATCGGCTCGCTCGACCGGGTGAAGCGCATCGTGAAACTGCTCGGCATGGTCAACTGCACCCCGGACTTCCAGCAGCAACCGGAGGTCATCAACGGAGCCAGCGACCTCCTCGTCGAGATTTTCGGCGAAAGGGGCCGCCACGCGCGCTCCGCCGTGGGCATGGCCGCGCTCCCGCGCAACATCACCGTCGAAATCGAAATGATCGTGGAGGTCGAATGAGGCCTACTTGCCCCATGCCTCGATCCGTCGCAGACCTTCTTCCATCCGGTCGTCCGGCGTCGTCACGCTGAGGCGGATGTATCCCTCGCCGTTCAGCCCGTACCCGCGGCCCGGCGTCACTACAACGCCGGTCTCGTCGATCAGCCGGGCGGCGTAGCTCGCGCTCGTCACGCCCCCGGGCAATTTCGCCCACACGTAAAGCGACGCCTTCGGCGTGTCGACCTCGAGACCAACCTTCCGCAGAACTTCGACCATCCGGTCGCGCCGGCGCTGGTAAATCGCGTTGTGCTCGTCGATGCAGTCCTGCGGCCCATACACGGCCTCGATCGCCATCTTCTGGATTGCCTGCGGGATGCCGCTGTCGATGTTCGACTTCACCCGCATGAGCGCGTCCACCATCATCGGGTTGCCCACGATCATCCCGATCCGCCACCCGGTCATGTTATAGATCTTCGACCACGAGTTGAACTCAACCGCCACATCCCGGGCGCCCGGAACCTGGAAGATGCTGATCGGCTTGTAGCCATCGTAGGCCACATCGCAGTACGGGTTGTCGTGCAGGATCGCCACGTCGTGCTTCTTCGCCCACGCGATCGCCCGCTCGAAGAAGTCGAAGTCCGCGACGGCCCCCGTGGGGTTGTTCGGGTAGTTGAGCCAGATGACCTTCGCCTTATCCGCGACGTCGTTCGGGATCTTCTCGAAGTCCGGCTTCCAGCCGCCCTCTCGCGTGCAATCGAGTTTGTAACTCGTGCCGCCCGCGAACATCGTGCCGACTTCGTACACCGGGTAGCCCGGGTCGGGCACGAGTGCGATGTCGCCAGGGTCGATGAAGCAAAGCGCGATGTGCCCGATGCCCTCTTTCGAACCGATTAGCGGCAACGTTTCGGTCAGCGGGTCGAACTTCACTTCGAACCGGCGCTCGTACCAGTCCGAAATCGACTGGCGCAACTCGGGGAGTCCCTCGCTCTCCGGGTAGCGGTGGTTCACCGGCTCTTCGGCCGCTGTGTGCAGCGCATCGAGGATGTTTCGCGGCGTCGGAAGGTCCGGGTCGCCAATCCCGAAGGTCACAATGTCGACCCCTTCGGCGCGCTTGGCGGCGATCTTCTTCGAGATTTCGGCAAACAGATACGGAGGCAGCGCCTCGACACGCTTCGCGAGCTTCATGCAGCGGTTCCTGTGATTCGGGTGGCGCCGGGCAGGCCTGTGGCCTCACCGGGCGCTCACGATCCTACCATCAACCGGCCGCGCGGCCACGTTCCCGGCCGAGGCACGCCCACATCTCGGCCTTCGAACCGAACTTCACCCGCGGCCGCGAGCACGCCGCACCCGCTTCGAGTTCTGCCGCGTCGATCGCGCGCCAGTCATCAAAATCCGTGAACCGCACACCCCGGCTGCAGAGCAACGCGCTGACCGAATCCGGCGACGCCGCAACCGGGGCCCACGTCAGCCCGGCGGCCGCGTCGTGTAGCATCGCCGCAACCGTCTCGACCGCATCCGGCTTGTTCGTGCCGATCACCCCGGAGGGTCCGCGCTTGATCCAGCCCGCCACGTACTCGCCCGGGAGAGCGGCATCCGTCTCCGGGTCGGTCACACGGCCCTCGATGTTCGAAATCACACCCCAGCGCTCCTGGAACGGAACACCCGGGAGCGCGACACCGCGATACCCCACCGAGCGGAAGACGAGCCCCACCGGGATGCACTCCGTCTCCCCGGTCGCCACCGCCGAGAGCGTCCCGCTCCCGGTGCGCCGCAGCGTGTTCCTCACGAGCGTCATCCCGCCGACGCCACCGGCGCCGTCATCCACCAGCTCCGTCGGCGAAACGAGGAAGCGCAGGTGCAGCCGCTTCTCGCGGCCCTGCGGAGCGCGCCGGGAGTACTCCGCGATCATCTCGACCTTCGTGGCCAGCATCCGCTCGTTCGCCGCTTCGAGATCTTCCTGGCTGAGCGGATCAAGCTCGGCCTCGGCCGGCTTGATGAGCACATCCGCAACCTCGAGTTCGCCGAGTTCCTTCAGTTCGGGGTTGGTGAACGCCGCCTGCGCCGGGCCTCGCCGGCCCACGAGGTACACATCCTTCACGCGGCTGTTCGAGAGTGCCTCGACTGCATAGCCCGGCATATCGGTGCGCAGCAACTCTTCGTGCGAAAGGCAGAGGATGCGCGCCACATCGATCGCCACGTTCCCCACGCCCACAATCGCGACAGACTCTTGCTGCAGATCGAAGTCGAGGTCGCGGTAGTCCGGGTGCCCGTTGTACCAGGCGACGAACGCCGTTGCCGGGTGGCTCCGTGCGAGGTCTTCACCCGGGATACCCATCTTCCGGTCGGTCTGTGCGCCCGTGGTGAAGACCACCTGGTGGTAGTGCTTCCGCAGGTCGTCGACCGTCAGGTCGCGCCCGAACTCCACATTGCCGAAGAACCGGAAGCCCGGCGTTCCCGCCGTCTGCGTGAACGCCCGGGTCACCGTCTTGATCTTCAGATGGTCCGGGGCGACCCCATGGCGAACGAGCCCGAATGGCGTCAGCAGCCGGTCGAACATGTCCACCGACACCGCGATGTCCGTTTGCTTGAGGAGCGCATCGGCTGCGTAAAACCCCGCCGGTCCCGCGCCGATGATGGCAACCCGCAGCGGGCCCTCGCCCGCGTCCCATCCCACTCAGGACTCCATCAGCCGGGTTTCGAGCGCTTCCGCCACTCCCCGGTACTCGTTGAGTTGCGCCTTTACCAGGTCGCCGATCGTTACCATGCCCACCAGCATCCCGCCTTCGACCACGGGCATGTGACGGAACCTTTCGGCAGTCATCGTCCTCAGCACACTATCTACATCGTCATCTGGCGAACCGCAGACCACCGGGAACGTCATCACCTCGGCCAGTCGCCGCTCCACCGTCGCCGGGTCACTCGCGAGTTGATGGATGATGTCGCGCTCGCTCAGGATGCCTGACGGCGCCTCCTGACCGGAAGTGACGATGACTGCGCCAATATTGTTCGAAGCGAGGATCGTCACTGCCTCCTCGACGAGTGCATCGGGCGGCAGCGTGAATACCCGGTACCCTTTGGCGGCAAGGACCGCGGAAACCTTCATGCGAATACTCCTGAATCCCGGACAATATTGTCGCACGAGACAGCCGCGGGGCAGCGCCCGGTAGCAGAAGATTCGGGGGCCAAGCGGCCCTGATCAGGAGACACCCGAAGGAGAAATGCCTAGTCCGGCCACTCTGTGTCGAACACTCGCACCGCCGGTCCAGTCATAAACACCGAACCAGCGCCGTCCCACTCCAGCGTGAGGTCGCCGCCGGGCATGTGGTCGATGATCCGGTCTCCGGTGAGCCCGCGCATCCGCGAGGCTGCACAGACGGCGCTCGCGCTCGTCCCCGAGGCCAGCGTGATTCCCGTGCCACGCTCCCACACACGGTGGCGAATCTCGCCCGGCCCCAGCACCTGCACCACCTGGAAGTTCGTCCGCCGCGGGAACAGCGGGTGGTTCTCCACCAGCGGGCCGATGCGCTCAAGCGGAAAACTCGCGGGGTCGTGGTCGATGTAGTGGATCGCGTGGGGGTTTCCCATGCTCGCCAGCGTCAGCTTCAACTCCATCCCATCGACCACCAGCGGCAGGTCGATCACCGGCCCCGGCCCTTCGACGTTCGCGGGCAGCGATGAGGGGTCGAAGTTCGGCGGACCCATGTCGACGCGCGCCGAGGTGATCACACCGTTTTCGCGGAAGAGTTGGAGCACCTTGATGCCGCCGAGCGTCTCCACCGACACCGTCTCAGCGTCCCGCGGCAGAAATCCCTCTTCCACCGCGAACTTCACGAGGCAGCGAATCCCGTTGCCGCACATCTCCGCCTCGGAGCCGTCGGCGTTGAACATCCGCATCCGCATGTCAGCTTTGTCCGAGCGCAGCCCGAGGATCAGCCCATCGGAACCGATCCCGAAGTGCCGGTCGCTGACCTGTCGCGCCATCTCATCCCAATCGTCCCGGTCCACGAGAGGCAGCGTGTAAACGTAGTCGTTCCCGGCCCCATGCATCTTCGTAACGCGCATGGGAAAAGCTTACCATTCGATCCTCACCGAACCACCGGGTCACGGAGCGCACGAAAGCATGTCCCGGCTGAATGGACTCTCGCGCGAAGTGATCTCAGCGCTCTACCTGTTCTCACCCCGGATGACGTTCGTGCAGGCCCCCGTGAAAATGTTCGCCTGCAGGTCGATGTCGTCGGCGTCCCGCACCCACGTGATGCGCCGGTCATCGCGGCTGAACCACTGGTCCTGGCTGCGAATCAGCCGGTGCGTCGCGACCTTCGTCCGCTCCTTTGCCTCCTCCAGCGTGAGTTCACCGCGGAGATACCGCACCGTCTCGCCATACCCAATCGACGACATCGCCGGGCAATCCGGCGGCACCCCTCCATCAAGCAGCACTCGAACCTCTTCGACCAGTCCGCCGTCGAACATCGCATCCACCCGCCGGTCCACCCGCGGGTACAGCGTCTCGCGGGGCACGTCCACGCCGAAGAGCAGGAACTCGAAGTCCGGTGCGCCCTTCGTCTGCCAGTCGCTCATCCGGCGGCCACTCTTTTCCGAAACCTCGATAGCGCGAATTACCCGCCGCACGTTCCGGTGGTCGATCCGCTCCGCTGCGACGGGGTCGACCATCACCAGGCGGGCGCCGAGCGCCGCATGCCCATGCTCCGCGGCGAACGCCTCCAGTTCCGCCCGCAACTCCGGGTCTGGCTCAACGTCCGGGACCTGCCATGCCTCGAGAAGCCCCCACACGTACTGGCCTGTCCCGCCAACGAGCCACGCGAACGTGTTCCGCGCCCAGATGGCGTCCAGGGTCTCCTTCGCCTGGCGCTGGTAGAGCGCAAGGCTGTACCCGTCCGCTGGCTCGGCCACGTCGTACAGGTGGTGGCGAACTGCCCGTCGTTCTTCGAGCCCCGGCTTGGCGGTGCCGATGTCCATCCCGCGGTAGACCTGCCGGCTGTCGGCGTTCACGATCTCCCCGCCGAGACGCTGCGCCAGTTGCAGCGCAATCGCCGACTTCCCGGTCCCCGTCGCCCCCACCACGGCCACGAGCCGCCTCAACACCCGGAACCACCACGACCGCACGAAGGCCAACGAGTTTCTGCGAAGTTCACAGGGTCAGTTTCGCACGTGGCGCACCGCTCGCACGAAGGATCCGGCCCTCGGCGCCCCGGTGGTTAACCCGCCGCGGCGCAGATCGCCGCAAACTGGTCCGCCTTCAACGACGCTCCACCAACCAGCGCGCCGTCGATGTCGGGCTGCGACAGCAGTTCGGCGGCATTCTCTGCGTTCACGCTCCCGCCGTACTGGATGCGGATCGTGTCGGCATGGACCGGGCTGATCTCGCGGAGCACCCGGCGAATGTACGCGCAGGCCTGCTGCGCTACCGCCGGCGTGGCCGTTTCGCCCGTCCCGATGGCCCACACAGGCTCGTAGGCAATGGTCACGCGCGGCGACATGGTCAACCCGCTGAGGCCCGCCCGTAACTGCCGGTAGAGCACCTGCTCGGTCAGTCCATCCTTGCGCTCCTGCAGCAGTTCGCCCACGCAGACGATCGGGTCGAGCTTCGATGCCAGTACTGCCGCCACCTTGCGGTTCACCCACTCGTCGTTCTCGCCGAAGAACTGGCGCCGCTCGCTGTGTCCGATGATCACCAACTGGCAGTAATCCTCGAGCATCGGCACGCTCACCTCGCCGGTGAAGGCGCCCTTCGCCTCCCAGTACACGTCCTGGGCCGCGAGGCCGACGTGCGAACCGCGCACCACGTCGCGCACGGCGCCGAGGTGTGGGAACGGCACGCCGACGGCGACATCGCACGCGGCGCCACGCGTGCGCTCGGCCACCTCCCTCGCGAGCGCTACCGCTTCGGCCTCGGTCGTGTTCATCTTCCAGTTGCCAGCGACAAACGGCTTCCGCATCGAACCCCTCCTACCGTCGTTTCTTCTTCGCGCTCGCGTTCGCAGGAACCGGCCCGAACCGCTCGGCCAGTTTCGCCGGGTTGCGAACGCCGAGGACAACTTTCGTCGCCCGGATCCGCCACAGGCGCGGGATCAGCCACACCCGGATCGGCTGCTTCAGCGTGACTTCCGCCACCGGCCCCCAGATGGCCACCAGGGCGACATCGCCTCCAAACGCGGTCCGCACACCAACCCCGCGCCAGATCTCCCAGTCGCGAAGCCGCGCCCCCGAGACATCGCGCGTATCGATGATTGTGTCGACGAAACCGGCGAACCGTATCCGCATCCTGTCCTGCGAAATGGCCACGAACGACGTGGGCAGCCTCAGCGCCACCCCGAAAAGCCAGATGAACAGGATCACAAACCACGCCGCCAGGACCACCAACCATCCGGAGCCGCCGTCGGCGTACGCCTTAATCACCATTACACCCGCGATGGCCAGGGCGCCTGCGCAAATCGCCACCAGCACCTGCAGACCGCGAACGCCGCGAAAGCCGAACAGCAGCGGCGCCGGACCCGGGTCGGTGGTCTTCGGCGCGGCCATCAGGCGTCCATCAGCGCGGCGACGCCCGGCAGTTCGCGCCCTTCAAGCATCTCCAGCGATGCCCCGCCACCCGTCGAGACGTGCGTGAAGCGCGCCTGGAGTCCCGCCTGCGCGACAACCGCCGCGGTCTCGCCGCCGCCCACCACGGTGGTCGCATCGAGGTTCGCTATCGCTCGCGCCAGGCCGAACGAACCGTGCGAGAACTTCTCCATCTCGAACACGCCCATCGGCCCGTTCCAGACCACCGCTTTCGCTCGTTGAAGCGCCGCCGCGTACTCCTTCACGGTCTCCGGCCCGATGTCGAGCACCATGTATCCGCGCGGAATCTCCGCCACCGGCCGTTCCAATGCCTCCGCATCCGCCGCGAATTTGCTCGCCGCCACCACATCGACCGGCAGGTGAACTTCGACACCCCCAGCCCTGGCCCGCGCCAGGATGTCCTTCGCCGCCGCCACCTGTTCGTCCTCAACGAGCGACATCTGCACATCGATGCCCGTGGCCTTGAGGAACGTGTTCGCCATCCCGCCACCGACCAGCAGCATGTCGATTTTCGGGAGCAGGTGGTCGATTGCGGGGATCTTCGTGCTCACCTTTGCGCCGCCCACCACTGCCGCGAACGGCTTCGGCGGATTCGCCACCAGCGCGCTCAGATAGCGCACCTCCTTCTCCATCAGGAACCCGGCAACCGCCGGAAGAAAGTGCGTAACCCCCTCGGTCGAAGCGTGCGCGCGGTGTGCCGCCCCGAAGGCATCGTTCACGAACACGTCCGCGAGACTCGCCAACTGCGCCGCGAACTCCCGGTCGTTCTTCTCTTCCGCCGGGTGAAACCTCAGGTTCTCGAGCAGCAGGACGTGGTTCCCCATCGCCTCGACCGCCGCTTCCGCAACCGGCCCCACGCAGTCCGCCGCGAACAGCACATCCTGCTCCAGCAGGTTCGACATGCGCCCGGCCACCGGCGCCAGCGAAAGCGACTCGTCGACGCCCTTCGGCCGGCCCAGGTGCGAACAGACAATGACCTTCGCGCCCTGCGCCAGCAGGTACTCAACCGTCGGCAGCGATTCCTTGATGCGCGTGTCGTCCATGACCTGGCCATCTTCCAGCGGGACGTTCAGGTCGGCGCGCAGGAGCACCCGCTTCCCCGCGACGTCGATGTCACGGACGGTCTTCTTGCCGATGCCAGTCACTGCGCGCCCGCGGCGCCGATTCCGCGCCGTTCGACCTTCGCCAGCTTGTCCCGGCGGCGGGAGTGATTTCCGCCTTCCGGAGTGGCCGCAAGGAACGCGGTGAGACACTCATCGGCGACCGCGCGCCCGATCTCCCATGCCCCGAGCGCGAGCACGTTCGCATCGGTGTGCTGGCGCGCGCGTTCGGCGCCCCAGTGCGTATGGCACAGCGCCGCGCGAGCGCCCGGCACCTTGTTCGCCACAATGCTCACGCCGACGCCGTTGCTGCAAATGACCACCCCAAGGTCGACTTCGCCGGCCACCGCGGCACGGGCCACCGGCTCGGCGAAGTCCGGGTAATCCACGCTGTCAACGGAGTACGCGCCGAAGTCCACGGGCTCGTGACCGAGTGACTTCGCCGTCTCCATAAGGTGTTGCTTCAGTTCGAAACCGGCGTGATCCGCGCCAAAACCGACCTTCACGATCGCAGGCTCCTCACTACACTGATTTGGGCCAATCCAAGTATACGGGCGACCGTAACGCGGTCTATCGCGCCTTCGCGGAGGATGCGCGGCTCCTCACCCGAAACGTCGATGACGGTCGAGTCCAGCCCCTGTGCCGTCGGCCCGGCATCGATGGCGACCGCGCACGACTCACCCAGTTGCGTCACAGCGTCGGTGCAGGTCGTGGGGCTGTTACCTCCCGAGACGTTCGCGCTCGAAGCTGCTACCGGCCCGCCGAGCCGGTCGAGTACGTCGAGCGTTACCTCCACCGGGACCATGCGGAACCCGACGGTTCGACCACCGCTCAGCGCGGGTGAATCCCAGCCTTCGCGCGCCGGCACGATGATCGTCCACGCGCCCGGCCCGAGCGCATCCACCAGCCTCCGCCCCGGCTCATTGGCCACGGCGTACTGTTCGAGCAGCCCTGCGTCACGCCCGAACAGCAACTGCAATGGGAAGTCCGCCGCGCGCCGCTTCGCCGTGAAGATCCGCCGGACCGCTGCGTCGTTCCGCACATCCGCCACCACTCCGTACACGGTGTCGGTCGGCAGGATCACCAACTCGCCCGAAGCCAGCGCCCCGGCGGCCGCAATCACATCTTCACCGTCCCCAACAACCAGCCGCAACAACACATCCTCTTGTGGACTTCGAGTCTTTCGTGATCTTCGTGGTGAGTCCGCTCCGCCCACCACACCCAATTCGTAGACCGGAGTCTACCGTTTCGCTAGCCTTGCGTATGGGTACCGCGCAATCGATGACCGACCTCGCCGAAGCTCAGGAAGCTGCCGCCGCTAACCCCGCCAAAGGCCACGAGACCATCGTCGTGCTCGACTTCGGAGCACAGTACTCGATGCTCATCGCCCGCCGCATCCGCGAACTCAACACCTACTGCGAACTCATCCCCTGGGATGCTCCCGCCGAGCGCCTCGCGGGCCTCGATGTACGCGGATTCATCTTCTCGGGTGGCCCGTCCTCGGTGTACGACGAAGACGCGCCGATGGCGCCCCGGTGGGTCTACGACTCCGGTAAGCCGGTGCTCGGCATCTGCTACGGCATGCAACTCCTCGCCCACCAGTTGGGCGGCACGGTGGGCCCGGGCGCGGAGCGCGAGTTCGGCCCCGCATCGATCACCCGTTCCACGCCAACGCCCCTGCTCGAAGGTCTTCCCGACTCGGTCGAAGTCTGGATGAGCCACGGCGACCGTCTCGAAGCGCTGCCGCCTGGCTTCGTTTCCATCGCCCACTCCGCCAACTCGCCCTTCGCCGTCATGGCCGACCCGGAGCGCGGCTACTACGGCCTGCAGTTCCACCCCGAAGTCGTCCACACACCTCGTGGCAAGGACATGCTGCGCAACTTCGTGCGTGAAGTCTGCCACTGTGAAGGCACCTGGACGGCCGGCAACTTCATCGACGAAACCGTGGCCGCCATCCGCGCACAGGTTGGCGATGGCCGCGTCATTTGCGGTCTCTCCGGCGGCGTCGACAGCGCCGTTGCAGCCGCGCTCGTCCACCGCGCCATCGGCGACCAGCTGACCTGCATCTTCGTCGACAACGGCCTTCTCCGTTCCGGCGAGGCCGAAGAGGTTGTCGCCACCTTCCGCCGCAACATGCGCATCAACCTCGTGCACGTCGAAGCCGAAGACCGCTTCCTCGCTCAACTCGCCGAAGTCACGAACCCCGAAACGAAGCGCATCCGCATCGGCAACACGTTCGTCCGCATCTTCGAACAGGAATCCCGCGCCATCGAAGACGCCCGCTTCCTCTGCCAGGGCACCCTCTACCCCGACGTCATCGAAAGCGGCTCGCACGGCAAGGGCGCCAAGACCATCAAGACGCACCACAACGTCGGCGGCCTGCCGCCCGATATGAAACTCGGCCTCGTCGAGCCGCTCCGCTACCTCTTCAAAGACGAAGTTCGCCGCATCGGCGAAGCCCTTGGCCTGCCGGAGGAGATGGTCTGGCGCCACCCGTTCCCCGGTCCCGGCCTCGCCATCCGTTGCATAGGCGAAGTGACCAAAGAGAAGCTCGACATCCTCCGCCGCGCTGACCTTATCGTGATGGACGAAGTGCGCGACGCCGGCCTCTACCGCGAACTCTGGCAAACCTTCGCCGTCCTCACCGACACGAAGACTGTCGGCGTGCAGGGCGACTACCGCACCTACGGATACGCTGTCGCCATCCGCGCCGTTGTCGCCGATGACGCGATGACCGCCGATTGGGCCCGCCTCCCCCACGAACTGCTCGCCCGCATCTCCAACCGCATCGTCAACGAAGTCCACGGCATCAACCGCGTCGTCTACGACATCACGCCCAAGCCGCCGGGCACCATCGAATGGGAGTAATCTGCTAATGGGCGCTCGAGTCCTTCTCGCTGGCGCCGGTGGCCGCGAACACGCCACCGCATGGAAGTTGCTCCAGTCGCCGAAGGTCGACCAGGTCTTCGTCGCACCTGGCAACGGCGGCACAGGGCTCATCGCCACCAACCTTCCACACAAGTCCACCGATATCGACGGCATCGTCGCTGCGGCTGTCGCCAATCGCGTCGATTTCTACCTCGCCACCAGCGATGATCCCCAGCCACTCGGCCTCGTCGACCGCCTCCAGACCGAGGGCATCCTCTGCTACGGCCCTTCGGCCGCCGCCGCGCGCATCGAAGCAAGCAAGGCCTGGGCGAAAGGGTTCATGGCCCGCCACCACATCCCGACCGCCAGCGGCGAAGCGTTCTCCACCTTCTCCGCCGCGCAGGCCTATATCGAGTCACTTCCCGAAGGGAAGCTCTGGGTCAAAGCCTCCGGTCTCGCCGCCGGAAAGGGCGCCGTTGGCTGCGAAACACGCGAAGACGCCCTCGAAGCCGCCCGCGATATGCTCATCGACCGCCAGTTCGGCACATCGAGCGAAACCATCGTCGTAGAACGCGACATGGAAGGCTGGGAGACCAGCGCCCACGCTTTCTGCGATGGCAAGATCGCCCTCCTCTGGCCGTTCTCGACCGACTACAAGCGCGCGCTCGACGGGGGCAAAGGTCTCAACACCGGCGGTGTCGGCTCGTATTCGCCCAGCGCCGGCGTCAGCGAACAACTCGCTGCCGACATCAAGCGCATCGTCGTCGATCCCGTCCTTGCCGGTATGGCCAGCGAGGGACATCCGTACAACGGCACCCTGTACCCGGGCCTCATGGTCACCGGCGAAGGCCCGAAGATCGTCGAATACAACGCCCGCTCCGGAGACCCGGAGACCCAGGTGCTCCTTCCTCGCCTTGACTCCGACCTCTACGAGGTGACGCGCGCCGCCGCTCTCGGCCAGCTCGATACGGTCGATGTCCGCTGGTCCGCGCGCCCCGCCGTCGGTGTCGTCATCGCCAGCCGCGGATACCCCGAGACCTTCGAAACGGGCTTCCCGATCAACGGCCTCGACGCGGTGGATCCGGATACGCTCGTCTTCCACATGGGCACCCGCGCCACCGGGACCGGCTTCGTTACCTCCGGCGGCCGCGTCTGCACCGTCGTCGCCACCGGCGCAACCGTCGCCGAAGCCCGCGAGCGCGCCTATGACAACGCGCGCCGCATCACCTTCGAAAACGCCTACTACCGTTCCGATATCGCCCTGGAGGCTATCTAATGGCGAACCCGCTGGTCGCAATCCTCATGGGCTCCGCCAACGACGAGCCCCTCCTCGAACCAACGAAAAAAGTCCTCGACGACCTGGGCGTCCCCTACGTCATCCGCGCGATGTCGGCCCACCGGACGCCGGACAAAGTTCGCGAATTCGCGAAGCGCGCTGAAAGCGATGGCTTCGAAGTGATGATCTGCGCGGCCGGTGGCGCAGCCCACCTCCCTGGCGCCGTCGCCGCAAACTGCACCCTGCCGGTCATCGGTATTCCGCTCGCGTCGAGCGAAGTGGCCGGCGGGCTCGATGCCATCTACGGAGTCCTCCAGATGCCCCCGGGCGTCCCGGTTGCGGGTGTCGCAGTTGGCGCCTGGGGCGCACGCAACGCCGGCTACCTCGCCGCCTCCATCCTCGCCCTCAAACACCCCGACATCCGCGAAGCCTACAAAGCCTTCCGCGACAAACAGTCCCAGGGGTAGAACACCCGGGCTCTTCGTACGCAATTCGGGCGCAATTGACGCCCGCCCGGGTATCCCCCACCGGCCCTCCGGCGTACTATTTGTGAAATTCTTCGCGAACGCAGGAGCCACGATGCGCCGCCCACATACCACCCCTCCTACTCCTCTCCACCCCGCCCGGCAGGCCACACCGTGGTAGGGCTGGATGAACGGCTCGAAGCCGTCTACGTCGAAGTCGTCCAGCGCAACCCGGCCGAGGCCGAGTTCCACCAGGCCGTCCGCGAAGTGCTCGAATCGCTCTCGCCGGTTCTCGCCAAGCGCCCCGAACTCGTCGAGTGCAAGGTCATCGAGCGCATCTGCGAACCCGAGCGGCAGTTTATCTTCCGCGTTCCCTGGCAGGACGATAAGGGCGAGATCCACGTCAACCGCGGCTTCCGCATCCAGTTCAACAGCGCCCTCGGCCCCTACAAAGGCGGCCTGCGTTTCCACCCCTCGGTCTACCTCGGCATCATCAAGTTCCTCGGGTTCGAACAAACCTTTAAGAACGCGCTGACCGGCCTCCCCATCGGCGGCGGCAAGGGCGGCTCCGACTTCGACCCCAAGGGCAAGTCCGACAACGAGATCATGCGCTTCTGCCAGAGCTTCATGCTCGAACTCTACCGCTACCTCGGCGAGTACCAGGACATCCCCGCCGGCGACATCGGCGTCGGCGGCCGCGAAATCGGCTACCTCTTCGGCGCCTACAAGCGCATCACCAATCAGTACGAATCCGGCGTCATCACCGGCAAAGGTCTCGGCTGGGGCGGCTCACTCGTTCGCACCGAGGCCACCGGCTACGGCGCAGTCTTCTTCGCCCAGGAGATGCTGAAGATTCGCGGCCACGAGATCGAAGGCAAGTCCTGCGTCGTCTCGGGCTCCGGCAACGTCGCCATCTACACCATCCAGAAGCTCCAGCAACTCGGCGCGAAGGTTGTCGCCTGCTCCGACTCCGACGGCGTGATCTACTCCGAGTCCGGCATCAACCTCGAACTGGTGAAGCAACTGAAGGAGGTCGAACGCGTTCGCATCTCCGAGTACGCCGACCGTGACAGCAGCGCCCGCTATGTGCCCCACGGCAACATCTGGGAGATCCCCTGCGACGTCGCCTTCCCCAGTGCCACCCAGAACGAACTGAATGGCCGCGACGCCGCACTGCTCGTCAAAAACGGCTGCATCGCCGTCGCCGAAGGCGCGAACATGCCATCCACCCCGGAGGCGATCCGTGCCTTCGCCGATGCCAACATCGCGTTCGGCCTCGGCAAAGCCGCCAACGCCGGCGGCGTCGCCACCTCGGCGCTCGAAATGCAGCAGAACGCCAGCCGCGACTCCTGGTCGTTCGAGTACACCGAACAGCGCCTCGCCCAGATCATGCGCGACATCCACCGCACGGTGTACGAAACGTCCGTCGAGTACGGCTCACCCGGCAACTACGTCCTCGGCGCCAACATCGCCGGCTTCCTCCGGGTCGCCGATGCCATGCTCGCCCTCGGCGTCATCTGAGCGTCACCGCTCGCGCAGGCATGATCCGTCCCGCCTGCGCGAGCCACCCCATTTTCGCTGTCTCTTGAGGGGCCTTCCCGGTACCATGTCCCGGTGATTCCCCGTTACTCGCGCCCCGAAATGGCCGCTGTCTGGAGCGACCAGAACAAGTTCCAGCGCTGGCTCGATGTCGAAGTCGCCGCCTGCGACGCCTGGGCCGAACTCGGCCACATCCCGGCTGCCGCCGCTGCAAAGATCCGTCGCGACGCCAGCTTCGATGTCAACAAGATCAACGAGTACATCCGGATCACCCACCACGATGTCACGGCGTTTCTTCGCTCCGTCCAGGAGACACTCGGCGAAGAGAGCCGCTACGTCCACTTCGGCCTCACCTCCTCCGATGTCTGGGATACGGCCACCGGCCTTCAACTGCGCGACGCCTGCGACCTCCTCCTGAAGGGTGTCGACGGCCTCTCGGCTGTGCTCGAACGGCAGGCTCGCGCCCACCGCGACACGCTTTGCACCGGCCGCACGCACGGTGTCCACGCCGAACCGACCACCTTCGGGCTCAAGCTCGCTGTCTGGGTCGATGAAATGCGCCGCAACCGCAAGCGCCTCGAGCAGGCGCGCGATGCGGTAGCCGTGGGCGCCATCTCCGGAACCGTTGGCACCCACGCCTCGGTTCCGCCCGCGCTCGAAGAGATCGTCTGCAAGAAGCTCGGCCTCGGCCTCGAAGCCGCCAGCACCCAGGTAATTCAGCGCGACCGCCACGCCCAGTTCGTCACCACCCTCGCCCTGATCGGCGGCTCACTCGAGAAGTTCGCCACCGAGATCCGCGGTCTCCAGAAGACCGAGGTGCGCGAAGCCGAAGAGCCCTTCGATGAGGGCCAGACTGGCTCCAGTTCGATGCCGCACAAGCGCAACCCCGAACTCTGCGAGCGCGTCACCGGCCTCGCGCGCGTCCTCCGCGGCTACGCCCTGACCTCGATGGAGAACATCGCCCTCTGGCACGAACGCGACATCTCCCACTCGTCGACCGAGCGCATCGTTCTGCCCGACGCCACCCTCGTCCTCGACTACGCGCTTTCCATCTTCACCGGAGTCATGGACCGCCTCACCGTCTTCCCCGAACACATGCGCGAGAATCTCGACCGCTCGTACGGCCTCGTCTTCTCGCAGCGCGTCCTCCTCGCACTCATCGAAACCGGGATGAGCCGCCAGGACGCCTACGTAATCGTCCAGCGCAACGCGATGAAGGCGTGGAACGGCCGCACACCCTTCTTCGACCTCTTGATGGCCGACCAGGACGTCACCTCACGCCTCTCCGAGAGCGAACTCCGCGCCCTCTTCGACTACGGCTTCTACCTGGCGAACATCGGCGCGACGTTCGAGCGCCTCGGCCTGTGAGCGAGGAGACCGGCCCACCGCCACCCCCTCCTTTCGAGCCGGTGAAAAAGCCCGACGCCACCTGGCTGCGCGCACTCGGCGTCATGCGCCGCAATCCGCGTGAGATCCTCCTCCCCATGGCCGTGACCCAGTTGCCCTTCGCCGTGATCACCGCCGTCGTCTTCTTCTACCTCTTCAACAACCGCTACCCCGACGCGAAGTTCGACTCCTTCGACTGGATTAACACCGCCCCGAACGGCATCCGCCTGACGATGGTGCTCGTCGGCGCCGCTCAGTCACTCTTCTCGCTCGTCGGCGCCGGCGGCACGATGGTCTCCGTAGCCGCGATCCTCCGTGACAAGCCGGTCTCGCTCGCGAATGCCCTCGACCCGGCCTTCACCCGCATGGGAGGCCTTCTCCTCATTGGCGCGCTCTTCTACGGAATCATCGTCATCAGCGCCATCGGCATCATCGTGCTGCTCTACTTCCTGGTCCGCTGGGGCCTCGCGCTACAGGTCTACATGCTCGAGGACCAGTCGATAGGCGGCGCACTCGGCGGGAGCTGGCGCCTCCTGCGTGGCCGAATGCTCGCCTTCTTCGCGCTCATCCTCGCCACGATTCCCTTCGCGCTCATCCTCATCGTTGCCATCAGCATCCTCCTCGCCATTGTGGTTGCGCCGTTCGGTACCGAGCCGGGCCGCCAGGTCGACCTCATCTTCCAGTCCATCGCGATCTTTGGTGTCGGCGTGGCACTCGTCCCGATCGGCGCCTACCTCGCGACCACCACCACGATGTTCTATCTCTCCGCGAAGGAATCGAACCCATGACCGCCGTCCTTCTCGAGTCCGCCCTCCCGAACCGCACCTACCGCGGCAAGGTGCGCGATACCTACGACCTCGGCGACCGCCTCCTGATCGTCGCCACCGACCGTATCTCCGCCGCCGACGTTGTCCTCCCGGCGGGCATCCCCGAAAAAGGCCGCATCCTCACCCAACTGTCAGCCTGGTGGTTCGAACGGATGAAAGAAGTGGTCCCGAATCACTTCATCGCCGTCATCACCGAAGCGAACGCGAACCTCGTGCCGTTCCCGCTCGGCCCCGAGTACTACGGGCGCTCCATGCTCGTCCGCAAGGCGAAGCGCCTCAACGCCGAGTGCATCGCCCGTGGCTACATCACCGGCTCCGGCTGGAAGGACTACCAGCGCACCGGGGCCATCTGCGGCATCCCGCTCCCTCCGAATCTCCTGGAGTCGGCCCGTCTCTTCGAACCGATCTTCACCCCCAGCACGAAGCCGGACGTCGGCCACGACGAGAACATCTCCTACGAACAACTCGAAGCGCTCGTTGGCGAAGAAGCCGCCAACGCCATGCGCATCCGCACTCTCGCCGTCTACAACTACGCCCACGCCGTCGCCCTCGAACGTGGCATCATCATCGCCGACACCAAGCTGGAGTTCGGCTACTGGAACGAAGAAGTCATCCTCATCGACGAAGTCCTGACCCCCGATAGCAGCCGCTTCTGGCCCGCGGATACCTACCGCCCAGGCGGCTCGCAGCCGTCCTTCGATAAGCAGCCGGTTCGCGACTGGCTGGCGAAGAGCGGGTGGAAGGAGGGCACTCCGCTCCCCGATGTCCCCGCTGACGTAGTCGCCGCCACCACGGACCGCTACCGCACCGCTTTCCGCATGCTCACCGGCGCCGACCTCTCGGCCTGAATCCCGAAATCACGCCCCAGACAGGAAACACCGATGGCCAAGAAGAATGACAAGAAAAAGAAGACCGTCAGCAAGAAGTCCACGAAAGTGGCAAAGGTGGCGTCGAGCGCACCCGTCGCCGCGCCCAAACCCGGCCCGTTTCTTGCCCGCGTTTATGTCTCTCTGAAGCCCACCGTGAACGACCCCGAAGGTATCACCATCGGCAGTGCGCTCGGCTCGCTCGGGTTCGGCTCTGTGACCGGCGTGCGCTCTGGCCGCTACTTCCAGGTCACCCTCAACGCGACAGACGCGAAGGACGCCGCGACCCAGGTCGATCAGATGTGCAGCCGCCTGCTCGCCAACCCTGTCATCGAGACGTACTCGTTCGACCTCGCGAAGGCATAGATACACCTACCGCAGCCGGGATGCCTATCCCGGCCGCACCACCGGCCCCGGGTCAACCGCGAAGTAGACCTCGCAGGCCCGCCGTGCGGCGCCTGGTTCCAGCGTTGCCGGCCGCTTCACGAAGCGCGACTCCTCGATAATCAACTGGAGCACGTCGCGCGGGTGGCAACTCCGGAAGTTCCCGTTGCTCGCCCGGCGCACCAGCTCCACTGCCGTCTCGATACCCGCCGGCTGTGCTTCCACGCCCATCGCATCGGCGAACCGCCGGAAGATCTCCGCCATCTGCTCGGGCGTCGGCTCCGGGATACGGATCTTGTACGGGATGCGCCGCAGGTGCGCCTCTTCCAGCATCGTCTTCGGTTCGAGGTTCGTGCTGAAACAGATCGTCGACCGGAACGGGAACGTGATGCGCTCGCCCGTCACCAGCGCCATCGTGTCCTCGCCACGTTCGAGCGCGGCGATCCACCGGTTCAGCAGCGCGTGGGGCGAAACCTGCTGCCTTCCGAAGTCGTCGATCGCGAGCAGCCCGCCATGCGCTTTCACGTGCGGCGGCGCCTGGTGGTACCCGAGCGCCGGGTCGTACGAAAGGTCGAGGTCTTCGTGGCGCAACTCGCCGCCGACGAACACGAACGGCCGCCGGATGCGCAGCCAGCGCCGGTCGAACTGCGAGGTCACGTCCGCCGTGTCGTCGCCTTCGACCGGCTGGTGCACGAGGTCGTCGTACAGGCGGATGATGTGCCCGCTCACGTAGACCGCCATCGGCATGAGTGTCACGCCCTGGATGGCTTCGCTCGTCAGTTCGAGGATGGTCGTCTTGCCGTTTCCGGGGGCGCCCCAGAGCATCGCCGGCCGGCCCGAAGTGAGCGCGAGGCAAACCTTCGCCACCACATCCCGGCCGAGCACCAGCTGCTGCAGCGCACGGGCCAGCCGCACCGGGTCGGGCGCGCCAATTTCGGTGTCCCGTTCGAGCATCCGGAAGTAGTCCTGGATCGGCACCGGCACCGGACCGACATACTTGCTGCGTCCGAAGGCGTTCTCGGCCTCGTGCATGCCAAGCTCGGTGAGGCGGTACTGCCACTCCGTTTCCAGCCGCCCGGAGGCCGACGTCGTCTCTACCAGCCGTTGCCGCCGCAGTTCGTCGAGCGCCTCGCGTGCCACACCGGGACTCACCCGCATCGAATTGGCCACGCCCAGCGGGCTCGGCACCGTAATCCGGTAGAGCGTCTTCAGCGCCAGGTCTTCGATGAACCGCTCGGGCAGGCCCAGCTCGTGAACGTGGTCCGGGGCCTCGGGAAGTGACGGCAACGCACGCAGGTGCGCTGGCGCTGGCCGGGGCGCGCTGCGCGGCTCTTCCGGGAAGTCTTGCTGGATCGCCAGGTTTCCGGTCGTCTGTGGGTACGCCTGCTCCATGTCACCTTCCCGCAGCCTGACCCGAAACCCGGGCCCTGAGTGCGAATCTCTACAAGGAATGTCGGCACTCGGACCCGCCAGTCCAGATCAGTCCGGTGCACAGCCGCTAACGGCCCGGTGACATCGCGGTGAACAGCCGGTGTCAGCGCTCCGGGACGGCCCCCGCCTGCAGATTCGCCGCCCGGCCAGCCGGCGCGAACCGTCCTTCCGCGTCCCACAGCAACCACCACTCGCGCCGCGCGTCCATCCGGATGTATGCCTGACCGTCCCGCAATACACGCGCCACGGGGTCGAACCCCGAGCGCAAGAAACATCGCTCAGCGCGCTCGTTCCACTCCAGTACATGCAGGTACAGCGTCCGCAGCGGCCGGTTGTTCGAGATCGGCCACGCGCAGGCCCAGC
>CAYYDX010000010.1:0-8371 GCA_964470735.1 uncultured Anaerolineaceae bacterium | reverse complement strand
GCGCCCGCCACGGCCGGTTGTTCCACACCCAGCGCACAAACGTCGTCACCGCCTCGCGCCCAAGTCCCGCGTCGCGGCAATCCATCTCGCCGATAGTCACGCCGAATTCCGCCTCGTCGCGCCCGAAGTTGTACAGCATCAGCGTGCCGATATGCCGCCCATCGACCGTTTCGATGGCGAACTGCTCGCGGTCGTTCACGCCATAGTTCAGTTCGTAGAGGACGAGGTCGAGATACTCCTGGAACGTCTCGGTCGAAGGCGTTCGCCCGTTGTACCGCGCCAACTCAGGGTCGATGCGCCAGCGATACTCGCCGTCCGCGTCACTCCTGCGCCGGAGCCTGATGCGCACGTTCGGACCCGCCGCCAGCACGAAAGCGTCGTGCTCGCGGCCGTCACTCACAGTTCGATCGGCTCCCCGAGCTTGCGCGCCGCTTCTACCACCAGCTGCTTCTCGCCGTCGTAGGTCAACAGCGCGACCGCATCCGTCGCCTTCAGCCAGCGCACATCGTCGAACTCGTGGTCGTGGTTCGCCACGTCACCACCCACGGGCTTCATCAGCCAGTGGTGGACCTGCTTGTGGTAGCGCACCCCGTTCGAAGTGAACCAGTACTCGATCGTTCCCAGCCGCTCGCCGAGTTGTACATCGAGGCCCGTCTCCTCGCGCACCTCGCGCAGAGCGGTCTCCTCGATCGCCTCGCCGGCGTCCGGCGTACCCTTCGGAAGCCCCCACACCCGATCGGAACGCCGTCCGCATACGACAACCTCAACCGCCTCGCCCGGCGCCTGGCGCCAGACCACGCCACCGGCCGAAACCGCTCTCTGGATGGGCAACCTTCGATTCATTCGTCGTCGTCCTCGTCGTTCTCTCCGAAGCCTTCCAGCTCTCCAAACCGCCGGAACATGCCGTCCTCAGTCGCCACGGTTCTGGCGTTCGCGATTGCCTCTTCGAAACCTTCCGGGGCGTGCGGTGCGAACTCATCGAGCAGGGTAATGGCGTCGTCCCCTCCAATTTCGCCAATTGCCTCGATCGCCGCAAGCACGACCTCCGGGTCCTCGTCGTTCAACAACTCGCCCAGCGGCTCGATAAGCAATGGCGACCCCAGGCTGCCTGCCGCAAGAATCGCCTCCAACCGCACCTCCGGGTTCCCCGAGAGCAACTCCTCTTCGATGTACTCTTCCCAGCGCGTGAGCCCCGCGACGCCCATCGCGCGGATGGCCGAGAGGCGTAACACCTCTTCGCCGCCCTCGTACGCCTCGAGGATAGCCTCTTGCGCCCACGGGTCCGGGAAGCCCGCCGCGCTCTCGATCGCTCGCGCCCGAACATCAACGTCGCTGTCGCGCAGCGCCCGCTGCAATGCCGAAACGATCAGTTCGCCCGAAGCCCTCGGAAGCCTGTCGAACAGGTACGCTTCGACAAACGGAGACAGGCCAGCGGCGGCCGCCGCGCGCACGCCCGGCCCCGGATCGTCCGCCGCCAGTCGCGCCAGCGCCGCCGCCACGTCCCGGTCCGTCGACTCCCAGAGGAGCGCCACCGCACGCTCGCGCACCTCTGCCTCCGGGTCGTTGAGCGCCAGCTTCGCGAGCGCCTCGAACTGCAGTTCGACGTTCACTTCCATGAGTTCGAACGCCCGCTCGAGCAGAAGCGCGCGCGTCGCCGTTGGAACCGCGCCCCACTGCTCGTTGACCGTTCGAACGTCGCTCCGCGTCAGGTCAGAGAATGCGCTGTACTCGGCGTCGCGCAGGTCGCGCCCTTCACGCAGGCCGTCGAGTAATCGCTGGAGGACACCTTCGGCCATTCGCACGATCGTACCATCAGCCGGGCCATGCGGCCTCCGGTTTGAGTGGCCGCGAGAGCAACCCGGCCATCGCCTCCATCACCGATTTTTCGCCGCGAACCACGCCCGCAACCTGGGCACAGATGGGCAGCTCGACTCCGCTCCGCCGCGCTAATTCGAGCGCCACCTCGGCCGTCGCCGCGCCCTCGACGGTCTCGCCGATCTCCGCGCGGGCATCCGCAACAGTCCGTCCCTTCGCGAGCAGTTCTCCAAACCGCCGGTTCCTGCTCAACGGTGAAAAGCACGTCGTCGCAAGGTCACCCACACCGGCCAGGCCGAGGAACGTTGCCTGCTCCGCGCCCATCGCCAGCCCGAGGCGAGTCATCTCCGCCAGGCCCCGCGTCATGACGGTCGAGACCGCGTTTGCGCCGAATTCCAGCCCCCAGCAGGCGCCCGCAGCGATCGCGATGACGTTCTTGTACGCCCCGGCAAGTTGCACCCCGGCCAGGTCGTCGCTCGTGTACGTCCGGAAGGTTGGGCGCGACATCGCCGCCTGCCACCGCTCCGCCCCGGGCAGCGAATCGGCTGCGATCACGGCCGCCGCGGGCAAACCGCGAACAATTTCGTGCGCGAGGTTCGGCCCCGAAATCGCCGCCACGCGCTCCCTCGCCCAGCCGAGTTCAACGAGCACCTCGCTCATCAGCAATCCGCTCGCCAGTTCGATTCCCTTCGCCGCCGAAAGCACCGGCGTATCGCGTGACACACCGGTGGCTTCGATCGTTCGGCGCAACGCCTGCGCCGGGGCCGCTGCCACCATCCCGTCGAACGCATCCAACACCGGCGCCGGCGCAGCCCGGACGTCATCCGGGAGACGGAGTCCAGCAAGTCGAGCCACCCCGTGCCGGGTGTTCACGTCGTCGGCCTCGGCCTGCGTCCGCGTGATGATGGAGACCTCGTTGCCGGCGCCCCGCAACAGCCACGCGAGCGTCAGCCCCCACGAAGTCGCGCCGGCAACGGCGAAGCGCGCCACCGTTCAGCCAGTGGCCGGGCGGTTGCCGCCCTGCCCGATTTTCGGTTCGGTTCCCGCACGCAACCGCTGGATGTTCGGGATGTGTTTGTACTCGACAAGCAAGGTCGCAAATGCGGCGAACACGAAGTACTCCGGCTCGGTCCACCCCAGCAGTGCCGCGATTCCCACCAGGGCTGCACAGAGCGGCACCCCAACGACCGACATCACCGACACGTACCGCGTGGCAATCACCAGCACCGCACCAATCACCGGAAACCCCAGCGAGAGCAGCGGCGCCAGCCCGAGCACACCGCCGTAGGTGCTCGCCACGCCACGCCCGCCGCGGAATCCAGCAAACACCGGCCAGATGTGCCCAACTACCGCTGCGCACGCCCCCGCCACCGCCGCGCCATCGTTGTCGAACACGTACCGCCCAACAAGCGCAGGCACGGCGCCCTTGGCGATATCCAGGACCATCACCAGCGCCGCCGGGATCTTGCCCGCCGTCCGCAACACGTTGGTCGTGCCCGTTTTGCCGCTCCCCGACTCACGGATATCACGCCGCAACCAGATGTAACCGACGATGAGGCCCCACGGGAGCGACCCCATGATGTACCCCAGCGCCACCGTCACGATGTAGTCGATCACGACCGCGCATCATCCTCGGCTCGCGCCCTGAAAACCAGCTTGATCGCCGTGCCTTCGAAGTCCGCGGCCTCCCGCAGCGACCGCTCCAGGTACCGCCGGTAGCTGAAATGCACCAGCTTCGGGTCGTTCACAAAAAGGATGAACACCGGCGGGTCGATGTCTGCCTGCGTCGCGTAGAACAGCTTGAACCGCTTGTTGTGGACGAGCGGTGGCACATGTTCCCGGATAGCGCGATTGAGCACGGAGTTCAGTTCCGCGGTCGAAAGCCGCCGCCTGCGCGCTTCGCGTGCCTCCTGCACGAGCGCCAGGAGTTCGTGGATCCCCTTCCCTTCGAGCGCCGAAATGAACGCCACCATCGCCCACGGCGCGAACTTTACCCGGCCGCGCATCTGCGATTCGGCCCAGGCCCGCCGCGCCTCCGGGTCGTCCCAGAGGTCCGTCTTGTTCACCGCGATGATCAGCCCCTTGAGGTGCTCCATCGGGATCCCCGCGATGTGCATGTCCTGCGACGTCACCCCCTCGGTTCCGTCGACCACCAGGACCGCCACATGGCAGCGCTCCACCGCCGATGTCGTCCGCATCACCGAGTGCAGTTCGACTCCCTTGCCCAGCTTCCCCGGCCGCCGGATCCCGGCCGTGTCGATCAGCAGGAACGAGCCCTCATTGGTATCAACTTCCGTGTCGATGGCGTCGCGCGTCGTCCCGGCCACATCGCTCACAATCACCCGCTGCTGGCCGAGAATCGCGTTCACCAGCATCGACTTGCCCACGTTGGGCCGCCCGATGATGGCCACCTGTGTCCGGTCCGATTCCACCAGCGTGGTGTCCTGCGGGAGCAGCTTCACCACCTCGTCGAGCATCACGCCGACGTTGATGTCGTGCATCGCCGAGATCGGCAGCGGGTCGCCAAGCCCGAGCGAAGACGCTTCGGCGAACCCCGTCAGTTCCCGCCGCTCATTGTCAGCTTTCGTCGCCACCACGATCGTCGGCCGGTTCGCACGGCGAACCACGTCCGCCATGTCGTAGTCACTCGCCGTCAGCCCATCGCGCGCGTCGACGCAGAAGAGCACGACCGCAGCCCCGGCCATCGCCGTCTTTATCTGTTCAATGATGAGCGGCGCATACACGTTCTCGGCGTCGGTTTCGTAGCCGCCGGTGTCGATCAGCCGGAAGCGCACGTCCATCCACTCCACGTCGGCCTCCACCCGGTCACGCGTCGTCCCAGGCTCGTCTTCGACGATCGCACGGCGTTCTCCGAAAACCCGGTTGAAGAGGGACGACTTCCCCACGTTTGGGCGCCCCACGATGACAACGCGGGGCAGGATGTCGCTGGCGGCGCTCATGGCGTTGTCAGGGTAAGTTGAATCGGGCTTGGCTGCTCGGCCTTCACCCCCTGGCTCGCCAGGTTCGCCGGGATCGACACCGTCACAGGGTACGAAGCAGTACCTGCGACAGCGCCGCCAAGCAGCACCTTCGCCGTGATCTGTCCCGGCTGGATCGAATCCAGCGCTGTCAGCGGGCCCGTCAGCTGGACGTTCACCCGCAGTGGCCCGGAAATCACCAGCCCGGGAGGCTGGCTGTCGGGAGTCGGCGCCACCTGGACCGTGTACGTTCCGCATGCCGCGCCCGCTGTTCCTGTCCCGCACTCGATCGGCTTCACCTGGACGATAACCGTCACCGTCCGCCGATCGAGCGACAAGTTCGCGGGCGCGTCGATGTTCTGCAGCCGCCGGATCTCGCCCGTCGCGTTCGTGATCTGCAGCGCCTCGGTCGAAAGCTGCGTGAGTGTCGCCATCCGGTCGGCTGGCCCCGAGACGAAGATCGCCGACGGTTCGACGCTGATACTCGTGATCCGGTATCCCGCCGCCGGTTGCCCGGAAAGCACCGGCGCCACCGGCAGCGTCCGCTGCACAAAGTCCTGTCGCACCGTCAGCGTCACCTTCGCGCGATTCGGTGTAATCGAAACATCGACCGGCGTACCCGTCACCGAGCGGGCAATCAGCTGGTTGTCGACGACCGCCGTCCCTTCACGTTGGCTGCTGAGGTTCACGTCGAGGTTCACCGAGGCGATCGTCGCGAGGTCCGCCTGCAGTCCGCGCACCGTCACCTGTGGTGGGTCCACCTTGATATCGTCTTCAACGAACCCGGCCGGCAGTTGCCCCACCCGGTTCACGATCACGTCGAACTTCTTTTCAACCACAGGCTCGACAGACACCGAAATCGCCGCCGGGCTGACAGAGAGGATGCGAATGCCGTCCTTCCCCGTGACCTTGATCTGGCGGTCCTGCGGCGCTCCGGGCGTGATGCCCTTCACATCGACAGTCGCGTGGAAGTCACCCGGAACGAGCTTGTCGATGTCGTTTTCGCGGCCTTCGATCTGGAGACCCACCGTGAACGTCGTCGTCGGGATGTACTGATCGGCATTGATCGCCTGCACCGGGATCACGCGCGAACAATCCTCGGGGAAGCACCGCTGCACGCGCGGGTTTTCCACGTCCTGGATCACGAACCAGATGCCGAACGCCGTCACCAGGCTAAACAGCGCCATTCCCCGATGATGGAACAGGCTCGCCACCGACGACCGGACGATATCGAGCACGACCTTCGGCCACGGCGTCCGCACCGGTTCGAAGCGCGTCATACCGGCGCCTGGCCGTTCCTGGCGGCCGCGGCCACCCCACGGTCGAGCACCCACTCCAGCACGGCCTTCAGCCGCCGCTCATCCGGCACGTGCGTAAGCTGGCCGTTGAGCGCCACGCTGATGTCGCCGGTCTCTTCGCTCACGACCACGGTGAGCGCATCGGTGTTCTCCGTGATCCCGATCGCCGCGCGGTGCCGAGTGCCAAGATTCCGTTCATACGCCGGCAGTTCGTTCGCGAGTGGCAGCACGCACCCGGCCGCCACTACGCGCTCATCGCGCAGCACGACCGCCATGTCGTGCAGGGGCGAGTTCGGGTAGAAGATGCCGGCCAGCAACTCCGGCGACACCCGCGCATCGACCGGGATGCCCGTGTCGATCACGTCCTGCAGCCCCGTCTCCCGCTCGAGCACGAACAGCCCCCCATGGCGCTCTGCCGACATGCGCCCGGCCGCCTTCACCACCGAGTCGATGACATCCTCGTACTTCGCCGCCCGGAAATAGCCGCTCAGCCCGGTGCGCCCCAGGCGGTCGAGCGCCCGCCGCAATTCGGGCTGGAAGATAATCGCGCCCGCGATCAACAGCGCCGTCACCGAGTTCTGGACGAGGAAGTTGACGACCGTCAGGTCGAGCATTCGCCCCAGCACGACGAACACCAGCACGAGCGCTATCGCCCCGCGCAACTGCGTCATCGCGCGCGTGCCGCTGAGCAACCGCAGGCCAGCGAAAATCACCGTCGCGATCAACAGGACGTCAATCGCGCTGGTCCAATCGAATTGCGAGAGGATTTCGCGGGCGTGTTGGGTATCGAGCATCGGCAGTCCGCCCGTCAGGGCCTTTACATTCTACTGTGCCGGCCCTCTCAAAGCGGAAAGAAAACGCACACCACCGGCGCGGAACCCTACTACGCCACCTCGCCGTCGCGCCCGAGCAGGAACGCGACCACCGCCGCCTGCGCCCACACGCGGTTCTCCGCCTGGTCGAAAATGATCGCTCGCGGGCTTTCCATTGCCTCGTCCGTGATCTCGTCGCCACGGTGCGCCGGCAGGTCATGCATCACGAACGAATCCTTCGCCGCGGCATCCATCAGCGCCTGGTTCAACTGGTACCCGGCGAACGCGATGCGCCGCCGCTCCGCCTCACGCTCCTGCCCCATCGAAGTCCAGACGTCGGTGTACAGCGCCTGCGCCCCGCGCGAAGCCTCGTACGGGTCGTTCACCAGCGTGAGCTTGCCACCTGTCGTGGCCGCTCGCTGGCTTGCTTCGGAAATGACATCCTCGGGCAGCCCATACCCTTTCGGCGAAGCCATCCGCATGTCCATGCCAAGGGCGGTCGCCGTCAGCACAAGGCTGGCCGCCACATTGTTCCCATCGCCGATAAACGCGATCGAGAACCCCTTCAGGCTTCCAACCTTCTCCTGCAGCGTCACAAGGTCGGCCAGCGCCTGGCACGGGTGCTCCTCGTTCGTGAGCGCGTTCACCACGGGGATGCCCGAATACTCGGCATACTCCTGCACGATCTCCTGCCCGAACGTGCGCACCGCCACCACGTCTACGTAGCGGGCGAGCACCCGCGAAACATCCTTGATGGCCTCCCGTTCGCCGAGACCAACCTCCTGTGGCGCAAGGTAGATGGTCTCGCCGCCAAGATGGCGCATCGCCACCTGGAAACTCACACGCGTACGCAACGACGGCTTCTCGAACAGCAGCGCGAGTTGGCGGTTCGCGAGCACCGCCTGGGGCTTGCGCTTCAACCTCAGGGCGAGGTCCAGCAGGTGGGCTGTCTCCGCGGGGGAAATGTCCGCGGAGGAGAGAAGATGCCGTGCGTTATGGATCATCCGGCGAGTATACCAACCGCCCCCGCTTCGGCCTTTCGGCGGAACTCACGCCGATATGTGAACAATTCCCTATGAACCACGGGGCATCCTCTGCCGTAATTCCCGGTAGGGAGCATCACCGTGGCAGAGCACACCATCCTCAAACCCCGCTGGGAACGCAAATTCGCTGAAGGCAAGATGTTCGAACGCCTTGAATGCGACCGCTGCCGGGCCAGGTTCAACTTCGGCCAGAGCACCCGCGTCTCGCGCGTTCCACGCTGTCCCGCCTGCGGCAGCCTCGCCTCCCACCCTCGCGCAGCCTGAGACGAACGACGAACACCGAAGGACGGTTCACGCAACGTCACGGTCACGGGCGGAACGTTGGCCGACATAGCGCCTTTCGACGTTCGTCGTTCGTCGCTTGATCGTCCTGTCGGTGCTCAGTGAAAACGTCAGAGCTAACTGCTCAGTGACTATGTCCATGT
>CAYYDX010000009.1:0-52021 GCA_964470735.1 uncultured Anaerolineaceae bacterium | reverse complement strand
CGGGTGCACCGCTCACTTTGTGACGGAAGAACTCGATGCCGGTCCGATCATCCTCCAGGACGTGTTCCACATCGACGTCGGCGTGGACACGGTCGATGACGTTCGGACGAAGGGCCGGGCGCTCGAAGGAACAGTGCTCAGCCGAGCGCTCCAGCTTTACCTCAACAATGAGGTCGTGGTCATCAACGGGAAGGTGGTGTTTAAGCCCGGGATGCGGACGCTACTGCGTGGGGTTGGCGGCGCGTGAGCGCTGGCTCGGGCGGGAGGCGCCATGCCATCCGCACACCGTCGACTCGGCCCCGATAGACATCGACAACGTGTTCGGGGCAGGCGTGGACGATGACATGCTGGTCGTCGCCATCGTGCCCGATCTGGTCGATTGAGGCGTCGATGAGGGCCGCAAACCTGGTGAGCAGGCCGACAGAGCCGGTCGCATTCCGGGGAGGGAGGGCGAGGTGCTCACAGATGGCGCAGGCGGGCATGCAGTCCTCCGGTTGTTCGCCCGAGACTAACATCCCGGTCGCCCATAATGTTTGTGCATTGCGTGAAGTTGGGCGGGTTCGGCGGTTGCATGAAAAGTTGTGGTGGAGCTGACGACGATGAAGCCCGCTGGCAGCGTTGCTGCTTCGGCTGCCAGGACGATGGCGTTGCGGACACCTGGGCGCTTGTCGAGGCATTTGGGATCCGCCTTGCACCTATCGCGGAGAGGCTCGCCTCGCATTTGAAGCGATGATGGAACCAGTCGCAGTGTCTATACACCGCATCGACGGCTTGCATAAGGCCCACGCTGGTGGCGTAGAATCAGGCATACGGCTTGCGGGGGCCGTGAGCGAATCCGACTTTATCCGCCGGGTCTGATTTTCGTGCGCGCTGACACTTCCGATGTTGCGTTTCGGCTCTTGCTTGCACTAGGCGAACTGTGGGACGGACTCGGGAGGGCTGGCGTCGAGCCGTCGGCGAAGGGCCTGCACATGAGCCAGGAGTACCTCGGCGGGTATACCCGGTTCTCGGCGGGACCTGGCTCGCACGCGCGGTTGGTTGTCGAGTGGAACGGTACGACACGGCACCTGCGAGTGCTCCGCTGCGAACCATGGACGAACGCCGAAGCGACGATTTCGACCACGGTGGCGCACGTGCGCAGCGTTGCCCGCACGGTGGGCCTGGCGGAGATGGTCGACCGTGCGCTGGTGGCGGCCTGCGCCGAGCCAAATCAGCCCTGCCGGCGCACAGTCCTTTCGACGGCTATGTCTGCCACACAGACGGTCACCACGGTTCGCAGAGCGTAGGCGGCAGTTCGCCCGCAGTCAGCAGTAACTGGCCCACTGCTTCGCATGGTAAGAAATGATGATGTCGGCGCCGGCGCGGCGGATGCTTGTGAGCGTTTCGTCAATGGCGCGGCGTTCGTCGAGCCAGCCGTTCCGCACAGCGGCCATGACCATGCTGTATTCGCCACTCACGTTGTACGCCGCAACCGGCACATCGACCGAGTCGCGCACGGTTCGAAGGACGTCCAGGTACGGCAGAGCCGGCTTCACCATCACCATGTCGGCGCCTTCGGCCAGGTCGGTAAGCACTTCGTCGCGGGCCATTCGCGCGTTGGCGGGATCCATCTGGTACCCCCGCCGGTCTCCGAACCGGGGTGCGCTGTCCGCGGCGTCTCGGAATGGCCCGTAGAAGGCGCTGGAGAATTTCGCCGCGTAGGAGAGGATCGGCGTCTGCGTGTAGCCTGCAACATCGAGCGCCAGGCGAATCGCGGCGACGCGGCCGTCCATCATGTCGCTTGGCGCGATGATGTCGCAGCCCACCTCCGCCAGCGAGACGGCTGTTTCGGCAAGGAGCGGCAGCGCAGCGTCGTTGTCAACAGAACCGTCGGGCTTGAGCGGCCCACAGTGGCCGTGGGACGTGTACTCGCAGAGGCAGACATCCCCGATGACGAGCAGATCAGGGTTCGAGTCTTTCAGCCGGTCGATCGACTGTTGGACGATGCCATCGCGCGCATACGCCCCAGAACCGAGTTCATCCTTCGAAGCCGGGAGCCCGAACAGCAGGGTTGCCGGGATCTTGAGTTTCGCGAGCGCGCGCGCTTCCTCGCCGAGCGCATCCAGGCCGAGCCGATCCTGTCCGGGCATCGACGGAATCGGCTGGCGCCCGCTGAGCCCGGCCTCGATGAAGAGCGGAAAGACGAGATGGGCGGCCGTAAGCTCGGTCTCCCGCACCAGGCCTCGTATCGCCGCGGAGCCACGCAGCCTTCGGTGGCGGCGAAACGATGGGAGTTCCATGGATTGGAAGTCTAGCATCAGGTCTTCCCCCGAATCGCCTGCCGGAACCATGGGCTACCATGCAGGCGATGGATCGACGGCTTCCGCCCGAATACACCGGCTGGCAGGACTACGAGTCCGGCTTCCGCCGTTTGAGCACGCCCGAACTCGTCACGGAGATCCAGGACGGTTCGCCTGAGCGCCGTCTTGCCGCGCTCTCGGTCATCGACCTTGCCGAAGTCGCACCATCGACTATCGAGGACTGGATCCGGACGTTGCCCGACACCGAAGCGAACGAACTCGCCGGCGCGATCCCCGCACAGCGCGCGCACGCTTCGTGCGCCGAGGATGCCCGTTGGGTGGATGTTGCGCGCATGGGCTACGAAGAGCGCCGGCTGCCCACCTTCCTCGTGATGCTTTTCTCGTCGCTCGAGGCGCTGGATGCGCGTGGCTGTGCACAGGCGGCGCAGGAGTGGGAGCGCATCGGCGACTGGCTGGGCGATGTGTACGACCGGATCGTTGCCGCGGGCGAACAGGACGCACTCGACGACGTGTCGCTGTTCGTGTTCGAAAACTACCTTGGGCAGGCGGCAATCTTCGAGGCGTTTTGCGGCATGGTTGTTCGGCACGAGGCGCTGGCGCGTCATGTGACCGAGAATCCGGCGCAGCTTTTGGGCCAGCTTGATGAGCAGCGGCAACGCTTCGCGCTGGAAGAGGCTGCCGCCAACGGTGGGCTGCCATTCGATTCTGCCTGGCGGGCGTTGAAGCGGGGCTGACGCGTTAGATCGCGCACTCGCCTTCGCCGCGCTGCAACTGGTAGAACTCCAGCCGGTTCCAGTCGATGAACATCTGGCGGTTGTCCTCGCTGAAATCACCGGGCAGCGTGAGGTCGTCGATTTCGGCTTCAAACGGGGCCGTGCCGACACGGTCGAAGAAGCCGTTGAACGTCTCCCCAACCTGCCGGTCCCTTTCGTACATGCGGACGATGCGTTCTACCGCCTCGGGACCTCGCCTGGCCGGGAGACGGACTTTGAGTTGCGTGGCCATCCGCAGGTCGCCGTTGTCGTACGCTCCACCGAGGAAGAGGTGGTAGGCCGGTAGCTGGTTCGGGCCGACCTTCATCGCGGCGCCGTGGAGCCCGATGTTCGCGATGTGGTGCTGCCCGCAGCTGTTCGGGCAGCCGCTCATCTTGATATGGATTTTCCTGGTAAGCGGGTCGGTGACCTCCATGAGTTCGACGCGCTCCTGGATGGCCCGGTTGAGGCCCATCGACGACGTGATGCCGAGCTTGCAGGAGTCAGTGCCCGGGCAGCTCACAACGTCGGTAATCGACTGTGCGCCGATGTCGGCGAGATCGAGGTCGGCAAGTCGCCGGTAGACTTCGTAGAGGCTCTCGTCGCGCACCCACCTGAGGACGATGTTCTGCCCGACGGTGGTGCGAGCGTAGCCCCCGCAGTACTCGCGCATGATCTGCCCGAGCCCGCGGAACTGCTCGGGTTTCAGGTCGCCGCGGCTGACTTTCACCTCGACCGTGCTGAAACCCTGCTGGCGCTGGGCCTGGACGTTGGCTGTCACGAAGGCGGTGAAGGCTGTCATATCTCCGTTCGCCTGGGCGTAGTTGGGCTGTTTTGCCGGCGCGCTCGCTTCCTCGTCATGGACGTAGAGGAGACGGTCGGGACGGAAGTCACCGTTGGCCCAGTCGCCGGTGAGTTCTTCGTTCACCATTCGCTGGAACTCTTCGATACCAACGCGGTGCACGAGGAACTTGAGACGCGCCTTCGCCCGGTTCTTCCGCAGTTCGTCGGCCTTCTCGAAGATGCGAACGACGGCTTCCGAAAGCTTGAGGTACTCGTCGACCGAAACGAACTCAGTAAGGGTGAAGGCGTTCCGGGCCATGATGCTGAGGCCTCCGCCGGTCACCACCTTGAACCCCTTTTGCCCATCGCGGATGCGGGGGATGAATCCGAGGTCGTGGATGCCGGTGATGGCGTTGTCATCGTCCGTGGCTGTGAAGGCCGCCTTGAACTTACGCGGGAGCAGCTGGGAGAGAGGATTGCGGAGCCAGTAACGAGCAAAAGCGCCTGCATACGGGGTGGGATCAAAGAGTTCGCCGGGCTGAACGCCCGCCCATGGATCACCAGTGACGTTGCGGACAGTGTTGCCGCAGGCCTCACGGGTCGAAAGCCCCGCCTTGCCGAGGACGAATAGCGCCTGGGCAGCCTTCGCAAGCGGCACGTGGTGGTACTGGATGTTCTGGCGGGTGGTGATGTGCCCCTTGCGCAGCGGCGCGAACGTTTCCGCGACCTCAGCGAGCGCGTCCATCTGGTCGGGCGTTACCCCGCCAAAGGGCAGCTTCACGCGGATCATCTGAACATTCGGCTGGCGCTGGCCATAGACCCCCTGCTTCAAGCGATAGCCGATGAACTGCATTTCATCCAGTTCACCGTTGAGCATGCGATGGGCTTCGGTCTGGAAGTCTTCGAGCTCCCGCTCGAGCACCGGCAAGACCCTCGCGGGGTCGTTCGTGTGGACGGTGGTTTCGACGTCAGGCATGGCGACAGTCCTTACGGCACGGCAGAGAGGCCCCCGGCCAAACATCTGCTGAGAAAGATGACTGACTTTATCAACTTCGTTGGTTGCGGACAAGATGATTGAATGATAATGTTGACCAACTTACTCAGGTTTAGGTGAAGCGTGGCCGTTGTCGCGACCTACTCGGAATCGGAGTTGGCTGAGCTGAACAGCCGGTTCGAGACGGCGTCTCCGCCGGAGATCGTCGGTTGGGCCGTCGAGACTTTTGGCGACGGGCTCTCGGTCGGCGCCAGTTTCGGCGGCGCATCGGGCATGGCGATCCTCCACATGGCAGCGCAACTCAAGCCCGACGTCCATGTGTTCGTGCTCGACACCTCATACCTGTTCGAGGAGACGCACGAGACCATGCGGCGGGCGGTCCCCGCGCTCGGTCTGCGGAACGTGAACGTTTACAGGTCGAAGCTCACTCACGACGAGCAGGCGGAGCGGCATGGAGCAGCGCTCTGGATGCGCGACCCGGACCTGTGCTGTGAATTGCGCAAGGTTGAACCGAACGAGCGGGCACTTGCGGGGAAGACTGCCTGGGTCAGCGGGTTGCGTCGCGACCAGTCAGAAGGTCGCGCAGGTGTACCGATCGTGTCGTGGGCGGCCCGGTTCGGGGTCGTCAAGCTCAATCCCCTTGCCAACTGGAGTGAGCGGGAAACGTGGCAGTACGTGCTCGAGCATCACATCCCCTACAACCCCCTGCTCGACCAGGGATACAGCAGCATTGGCTGTTACAACTGCACGCTCCCCGGCGTGCAGGGTCGCGCCGGGCGCTGGCAGGGATTCGCCAAGGACGAATGTGGCCTGCACACCTGAGACAGGGGCGAGCAGTCCGAACGAGGAGGGCAACGGGTGAGAACGGATGGAGGCTTCGTGCTCTGGTTCACCGGGCTTTCGGGCGCCGGGAAGTCCACGCTCGCGGAGGCGATCGCGCCCATCCTGCGTGAACGCGGGGTTGCGGTAGAAACGCTTGACGGTGACGTAGTGAGAACCCAGCTCTGCAAGGGTCTCGGCTTCAGCCGTGAAGACCGTGACACGAACATCCTGCGTATCGGGTTCGTCGCAAACCTTCTCGCGCGGAACGGTGTCGCTGTCATAACGGCAGCCATCTCGCCGTACCGGCAGACTCGCGACTCCGTTCGAGCGCTGGTCGAGGCCGATGGTTCGCGGTTCATCGAGGTCCACGTCGCGGCAACTCTCGAGGAGTGCGAGGCCCGGGACGTCAAGGGACTCTACGCTGAGGCGCGCGGTGGCCGCCGGCCTGGCTTCACCGGTATCGATGACCCCTACGAACCGCCACTGTGGCCCGACGTGGTCGTCCCCAGTGGTCGGGAGACGCTGGAAGCGTCTGTGGCGCGGGTCATCGGGTATCTCGAAGAGCAGGCGCTACTCCCGGCGCCGGAAGTGGTGCGGTGACCGCGCTGCCGCCCCCTGTGGCGCCGGTGCATGACTCTGTGCTCGCAATGCTCGAGGCCGAAGCCATCTTCATCATGCGTGAGGTTGCCGCTGAGTTTGAGCGGCCGGTGCTGCTGTTCTCCGGTGGGAAGGACTCCATCGTTCTGCTTCGAATTGCCGAGAGAGCGTTTTGGCCGGCAAAGCTCCCGTTTCCGGTGCTGCACGTTGATACGGGGCACAACTTCCCGGAGGTCATCGACTACCGGGATCGGCGCGTCGCGGAGCTTGGGGCGCGCCTCGTGGTCGCTTCCGTTCAAGATGCCATCGATCGCGGCGACCTGGCTGAAGAAACCGGTCCGCGCGCCTCACGGAACCGGCTGCAGACGCCGGTGTTGCTCGAAGCCATCGCGGCGCACCAGTTTGATGCGGCAATAGGTGGGGCACGACGCGACGAGGAGAAGGCTCGCGCCAAGGAGCGGGTGTTCTCGTTCCGGGACGAATTCGGGCAGTGGGACCCTCGAAACCAGCGGCCGGAGGTCTGGCAGCTCTACAATGGTCTGCACGTGCGTGGAGAGCACATGCGCGTTTTTCCGCTCTCGAACTGGACGGAGCTTGATATCTGGCGATACGTCCAGCAGGAGCGACTGGAGATCCCATCAATCTACTTCGCGCACGAACGGGATGTGTTCGAACGCGATGGCATGCTCATGGCGGTGAGCGAATTTCTTCCACTCCTTCCCCACGAGAAGCCTGTCCGTGCGTCCGTGCGGTACCGGACGGTCGGAGACATGACGTGCACGGCGGCAGTCCGCTCGTTTGCGGCGGATGTCGACACGGTGGTGGCCGAAATCGCATCGACTCGCATTACCGAACGAGGGCAGAGCCGCGCCGATGACCAGCTCTCCGAAGCGGCAATGGAAGACCGCAAGCGCGAGGGCTACTTCTGATGGACCTTCTTCGCATCGTGACAGCGGGTTCGGTGGACGACGGCAAGAGCACGCTCATCGGGCGATTGCTCTACGACTCCAAGCAGGTGTTCGACGACACGCTGGCGAGTCTCGAGCGCGCGAGCGCGGCGCAGGGTCTCGACGACGTCAACCTGGCATTGCTCACCGATGGCCTCCGGGCCGAGCGTGAACAGGGAATCACGATCGACGTCGCCTACCGGTACTTCGCGACACCGAAACGCAAGTTCATCATCGCCGACTCCCCGGGCCACGTGCAGTACACGCGAAACATGGTGACCGGCGCATCGACTGCCGATATCGCGCTCATCCTCGTCGATGCGCGCAAGGGGGTCATCGAGCAGACCCGGCGGCACACGGCCATTACCAATCTCCTGGGCATTCAGCGACTTGTGCTCTGCGTGAACAAGATGGACCTCGTGGAATGGTCGAAGGATGTCTTCGATGCGATTGAAGCTGAGTACCGCGCTCTTGCGGCGACGCTCGGCGTCCCGGCGGTGACGGTGATCCCCATGGCGGCGGTTTCCGGCGCGAACATCGTGGAGCCGTCCTGCCACACGCCGTGGTACTCCGGGCCGCCGCTCCTCGCGTTCCTCGAAGACGTGGATGTACCGAACCCGTCACAGCACGGGGGTTTGCGCTTCCCGGTGCAGTTTGTGATCCGCCCGCAGTCAGACGAGTTTCACGACTACCGTGGTTATGCCGGGACTGTTGCCGCGGGCCACGTCTCTGTCGGCGCCGCGGTCACTGTGCTCCCCCTGGGGGTGACGACGACCGTTACGGCGATCGACCGCTTCGAAGAATCCCTTGCGCAGGCGAGCCGCGGCGATGCAGTGGCCATCCGGCTGGCGGACGACCTCGACGTGGGTCGCGGCTCAATGCTGACGCCAGCCGGTGACCTCGCACCGGTGACGAACCGATTCACCGCTGACATCTGCTGGATGTCGGACACGAGCGTTCTGCGGCCCGGTAACCGCTACTGGGTGAAACACACCACGCGGCGCGTGAGATGCATCGTCGAGTCGCTCGATAGTCTGTTTAACGTCCAAACACTCGGCCATCTCGCCAGTCCTGACGGGGTCGGGCTGAACGACATTGCGCGAATCACGATTCGAACCACCGAGGCGCTGTTCCTCGACCCGTACTCCGCCAGTCGCGACACGGGAAGCTTCATCCTGATTGACGCCTCCACGCGGCGGACGGTTGCGGCCGGGATGGTTCGCGACACCAATCCCCCCGTTGCCGGGGACAGTGACTTCTGAACCAGGCGCGTTGCCACGCGCGGCCGAGACCGTCTCGGACGGGCTGAGTCCTGGGACGCGACGGCGCGTGTGGCCGTCCTGGGCTGCTGTAGCGCACGTCGTAAGCGCTGCCTCCGGCCTGGTTCTCTTCGTTTTCGCTCTCCAGGTGGTGAAAGCTGGCGCCGCAGCAATTGTCCCGGTTTTGGAAACCCTGGACGTGGCGGGGCCTTCAAACGCACTGGGCTTCGGCTGGCTGAGCGCCTACCTCGCATTGAGCGGGTCCCCGGTTGCCGCCATCGCCATAACCCTGATGGCTGGCGGGGTACTCTCCGAATCGGAAACGTTCGCTGTCATTGGCGGCTCACGGCTCGGCGCCTCATTCATTGTTCTCGCCGTTGGTTACGCGCTGTACCTCGCTGGCAGGCGAAATCCCGACGGCCTTGCGATCGGTGTCATCGCACTGCTGACGACGTTCACCACCCAGGGACCAGCGATCGTCCTCGGACTCGTTTCGCTGCATTACGGTTGGCTTGATCACGCACGGTTCACTCCTCCTCCGGGGATGCTCGACTGGATTGACGCCGCCTTCGGACCACCGGTCGACTTCCTGAGCCGCGCACTTCCCGACGGGCTTGTGTTCGTCGCGGGCCTCACTCTGCTGCTGGCAAGCTTCGCGTTGTTCGACCGTGCGCTGCCACGGCTCGAAGCGGGGTCGACGGGGTTAGAACGGGTGTCGCGCCGGCTCGATTCACGCTGGCCGATGTTCGTGCTTGGCGCCACCGTCACACTGATGACGCTCAGCGTATCTGTTTCGCTGACGTTGCTGGTTCCGCTCTCGCTGAAGGGGTATCTGCGCCGTGACCAGGTGGTCCCGTATGTGATGGGGGCGAACATCACGACCTTCGTCGATACTCTCGCGGGGGCGGTGGTGCTCGGCGGCGCGGGGGCGTTCACGGTGGTGTTGACGGAGATGGCTGCCGTCACGCTGGTATCGGCGGCAATCTTACTGGTGGCTTACGGGTGGTACTCCAGGGCCATCCTCGGACTGGCGGGAGCGGCGACACAATCCCAGGGCCGTCTCGGCCTCTTCCTCGGAACGATTGTTGCCGTGCCGCTCCTGCTGGTGCTCTTGTAGCCTGCTACTGGTGCAGAGTCTCATCGGGAACATCGGCGGTGACCCCGGCGTCATACAGTTCGGCGACTTCCTCGTCCGGGAGGTTCAAGAGGTCGCGGAGGACGTAGCTGTTGTGCTGTCCGAACCCCGGGGCGGGCATGCGGATGTGGCCCGGCGTGCGTGAGAGTTTCCATGGTGGCGCCTCCATCTCCCATGTCCCGGCGTCCGGGTGGGTATGCGGAACCCAGGCATCCCTGGCGCGAAGGTGCGCGTCCGCCATCAGCTCCGGGACGGTGAGAACGGCGCCCGCGGCGACTCCAAATCGCTGTAAGAGATGCATCGCCTCGTAGTGGCCGCGTGTCCCGGTCCATTGAGTGATGATTGCGTCGAGTTCGTCCTCGTTCAGCTTCCGAGCTGCGTTCGTGGCAAATCGCGGGTCAGCCGCCAACTCCGACCGACCCATCGCACGGCAGAGCTTCGCGAATGAGACGTCGCTGTCGCAGGCGATGGTGACCCAACGGTCGTCTCCAGCGCTTGGGTAACGGTTGTGCGGCGCAAGCGTGGGGTGGCGATTGCCGAGCGGTGGCCGTGTGATGCCATTCATGCTGAAGTCGACAATGTGCTCACCGGCGAACATCATCAGGTTTTCGCGTTGGGCCAATTCGAGGTACATGCCTTCGCCTGTACGCTTCCGCTGGCGGAGGGCGGTCGCAACCGCGCCAACGAGTGCAGTGCCGGCCATCGGGTCGCCATAGCTGAAGCCGGTCTTCATCGGTTCGCCGCCTTCGTAGCCGGAAATCGCCACGATGCCCGCGAGTTGCTCGACGTTCGACCCGTAGGCGACGTAGTCCTTCTCTGGCCCGGTTTTGCCATGGCCCGGCATCGAGACATAAATGATGCTCGGATTGGCGTCTTTCACAACCTCGTACCCGAGCCCAAGACCGTCCATGACATCGCTGCGGAAGTTCTCGACGATGACGTCACTGACGGTGCACAGCTTCAGGAGGGTGGCGCGGCCGCGCTCATCGGCCAGGTTGAGCGCGAGGGAGTACTTGTCGCGGTTGTTGTGGTTGAAGTAGGCGGAGCGGTTGTACCAGTGGTGTTCAGTTCGCGGGAGGAGGCCGAGCGAGCGAAGCAGGTCCCACTGCCGCGGCGCTTCGACCTTGATCACTTCAGCGCCGTAGTCACCGAGCATTCGTGTGCCGAATGGGCCGGCCCAGACCATCGTCAGGTCAATGATGCGAACACCGTCGAGCGGCATGGCCATCTCAGCGCGGCTCCAGGCGGGCGAGGCTCGCAGGCCCTTCCCACGTCTCGCCACTATCCAGCAGCACCGAGAGGACCGTGCCGGTCTCCTCGACCGAGCCCGCCGTCTCCGGGCCAGTCCGCGGATAGCTCTGCCCGGATGGCACAATCACTCGCGCGCCGTTCGGAAAGTCCGCGGATGCAGCGATCTCGAGCGTTTCCACGCGACGGCCGATGGCTCGCGTGATCGCCTGGAGGAGAGCGAAGTCCTGGATTGTGCGAAGGGTGCGGAGTGACTCCGCGGACGACGCGGGCTCCTTCGCTCCGCGAAGTTCGGCCGGGCCCGGAATCGACTCTTCGGCCCCTTTTTTGAGCATCGCGGTGACCATCTTCTTGATCCGCGGCGCTGCCTCTTCGAGCGCTGAGCGGAGTGCTGTCATGTCGTCGCACTGGTCGAAGTAGGCGATGGTTCGGGCGGCTTCGTCACGGGCAGTCATTGCGTGGGCACTCCAGGGATTTCCGCGTTGTGTTGACCGAGCATCGGAGCGGGCGCGGACGACCATGCGTCTGGGCCCATCCACCACGGCGGACCCGGATACGCCGCCTCGCCCGCGACGGGGTGCTTCATTCGCTGGATCGATCCCCGTTCCAGGAGGTGCGGGCTGGTGACGAGGTCTTCCATCGTGTGTACGAACGCCACTGGCGCGCGTCCGGCCCCGGCTCTTCGATAGATATCGTGTTTGGTCTCACCCGCAGCCCATGCGTAGAACTCAGCCATCAGTTCGTCGTTGTGCTGGGTTCGAGCAGCCTGGGTCACGAACCGCGGGTCATCGAACAGGTCCGGACGGTCGATTGCGTCGCAGAACGGCTTCCAGTTGCGAGGCATCAGGTGGACACCGAGGTAGCCGTCAGCGCATGGATAAATGCCGATGAAGCTGGCCATGTGGTTCCCACGGCGGACGCCCGCCCAGCGACCGAGATAACTGTAGTAGGGGATGCTCGCTTCGAGGAGTGGCGCCATGCACTGTTGGACGCTGATGTCGACATGCTGGCCGATGCCGTCGCGTTCGGCGGCCAGCACCGCCAGCATCCCGGCTGAGAATCCGTTGAGTCCGCCCTGGTAGTCAGCCTGGTAGCCGCCGTTCTTCAGCGGGCCCCCGTCCGGTGTTCCGGTGATGAACATCTGGCCGCCCATCGCGAACGCGATGAGGTTATTGCTCTCGTAGTCCGCGTACGGCCCATCCTGGCCGAAGGTCGTGATCGAGATCACGACAAGTCGCGGGTTCACCGCCGAGAGTGCAGCGTGGTCAAGACCGAGGGAGCGAATTTCCGATGGCTTGAAGTTCTCGATGACGACATCGGCCGTCTCCACGAGCCGGAGGAACACTTCGCGGCCCTGCGGAGACGCGATATCGAGTTCAACGGACTTCTTGCCCGTGTTCAGGTAGAGGAAGAGTGCACTGGTCTCCGGGTGCGCAACTCCATCCTTGAATGGTCCGTGAGCGCGCGCGATGTCCCCTCCGGGAGGCTCGACCTTGATGACCTCGGCGCCGTAGCCCGCGAACAGCTTCCCGCAATACGGCGCCGAGACGAACGTTCCGATCTCAAGGACGCGCAGACCTTCGAGGGGTTGTGGCATTCGCTGAATTCTACTCGGCAGGACCGTACCGGGCGCACCGGCAGAGTCACGAGTCTGTTACGAAACGGGACGTATACTGGGAGGCACTTTCCATTGTCTCCGGTTCATTCCGCGCGGGGGTTCCAGCATGTCTCTCGGCTTCACTTCCAAGGTCTTCCAGGTCGACACGATCAACCTTGAGGGCAGTAGCGAACAGATCGTCAAGGGTGGCCGCCACCTCTTTCCGCTCCTTCCGAAGGCGTTCGACGGTGTCAAACAAATTGGCGTCATCGGCTGGGGTTCGCAGGGGCCGGCGCAGGCGCAGAACCTCCGTGACTCACTCGAAGGAACCGGCATCGTCGTCAAGGTGGGCCTCCGCCCCGGTTCCAGCTCGATGGAAGAAGCGCGTGCCGCGGGATTCGACGAGAAGAACGGGACGCTTGGCGAGATGTTCGCGGTTGTCGCTGAATCTGACCTCGTGATCCTGCTCGTCTCCGACGCAGCGCAGGCGGAAATCTTCAAGGATGTGTTCGCGAAGCTGAAGCCGGGCGCAACACTCGGGCTGTCTCACGGCTTCCTCGTCGGCCACATGAAGAACGTGGGCGCCAGCTTCCCGGCCAACATTAACGTCATCGCCGTCTGCCCGAAGGGGATGGGCCCCTCGGTGCGGCGGCTCTACGTGCAGGGCTCAACGGTCAATGGGGCCGGTATCAACAGCAGCTTCGCCGTCGAGCAGGACATTGACGGTCGAGCGACGGATCTCGCGCTCGGCTGGTCGGTCGCCATTGGGTCGCCCTACACTTTCCAGACCACGCTTGAGTCCGAATTCAAGTCGGACATCTACGGTGAGCGTGGCATCCTGCTCGGCGCCGTCCATGGAATCATCGAGAGTCTCTACCGGCGCTACATCAACCAGGGGATGAGCCACGAGGACGCCTTCCGCCACTCTGCGGAGGCGATTACGGGCCCGATTTCGAAGATTATCTCCCGCCAGGGCATGCTTGGTGTCTACGAAGCTGTGGGCGCCGACGGCCGGCCCGAGTTCGAATCCGCCTATGCAGCATCGTACCCGGCAGCCCGCGAGATTCTCGAGGAGATCTATGACGAGGTCTCCAGCGGTAACGAGATCCGGAGCGTCATTCTCGCCGGCGATCGCTTGAAGCGCCGCAAGATGGGCATCATCGACCGCACCGAAACGTGGGCGACAGGTAAGGACGTGCGCTCGGAACGGAAGGAGGACGACATCCCGCTGGATCCGTTCACCGCGGGCGTCTACATCGCGACGATGATGGCCCAGATCGATGTGCTCATGGAGCACGGCCATCCGTACTCCGAAGTCGCGAACGAGTCGGTGATCGAGGCCGTGGACTCGCTCAACCCGTACATGCACGCGCGCGGCGTCTCCTACATGGTCGACAACTGCTCGACGACGGCCCGGCTCGGCTCGCGCAAGTGGGCGCCCCGGTTCGACTACGTCCTCACCGAGCAGAGCTACTCCGCGCTGGACGCAAAGGACAGCCTTGAAACCGGCCTCGTCGATAAGTTCAAGCAGCACAGGATCCATGAGGTGCTGGCGGAGTGCGCCAAGCTCAGGCCGTCTGTCGACATCTTCGTCGAGTAACGCAGCGGCTGCTTACCTAACACGAGAAGAGCCCGCGCAACAGTGCGCGGGCTCTTCCATTTCGTACGTCACCCGACCGGGGTGCGACTCACATGGGCATGATTACCTGGCGACGGTGACGGTCGCCCGCGTAGTTTTCGTACGGGTTGACGCCGAGTTCGCGGAGCATCGCGTAGCCCTCGATCACCCGGATCTTGCCGTCGACGACTCGTACCCAGTCGGCAAAACGTGGCCGAGCAGGGTCGATTGCCAGTTCGACAAGCGCATCGTGCTCACCCGCGAGGATGTTGGTGACGCGGATCTGCCCGAATGCCGGCATGGGAATCTGGCGCAGGAAATCGAGAATGTTGGCAGATCCGTTGGCAATGCCGTAGACGCCATCGATGCACGTCGCCTTCTCGTGCAGTTGCTCGAGCGCGCCGTCGCGGTCTCCAGAGAGGAGCGCGTCGTAGAACTTCTGAACGGTGGCGCGCGTCGCGCTCGCGCTGCCCCCCTTGAACCCCATCGCGTCGGTCAATGATGCAGTTGTCGGCTTGTCGAACTCGATGTCGCGGAGCATGCCGTAAAGCCGCCGCTGGGCGACTTCACCGGCATCGTCGAACGTGAAGACCTCGATGATGCGCTGGGTGAACGGCCGCCAGTCGTACGCCTTCGCTTCGATCGTGCCGCGGACGGCCACGTTCGCGCCTTCTTCGATGTACTCGAGTTCGGCGTAGTTGCAGTCTGCGTAGTCGCGAAGGAACTCGCGGTGCCAGTCGGCGATGCCGACACTATCGCGCAGCGTTGGTCCCCGGAACGACTGGAAGACGGCGTCTTGCCGATGGTGCGCTTCGATTTCGGCAAAGCGATCGAAGTTGATGGCGGTGATGAGCGAGTTGACCGCTGGGATGTTCGACATATGGGCGGGCAGCACCTGTTTTGCTGGGTTCGGCCGGATTGTACCCGCTGTCACGAAAGCGGGGTAGGCGCGAGGGACGGTGCACGGCGCGGCCCGGTGGCTGTACGCTCTCTCATCTATCCGCATGGGCCTGCCGAAGGAGCGAAACCATGACCACACCCACGACGACTGATGCACGCGACAACTTAACCCAGGTCGAAGCCGAAGGGCGTGCCGCACGCGTAGCCGGCTGCGACTACGTGCTGCGAATCGAACTGACCCGGGGAGCCGAGACCTACCGTGGCGATGTCACGCTCGCCTTCGCCGACACCGGCTCCGGAGACCTGTTCCTGGACTTCCGCGGCAAGGTCATTGAGTTGCTCGAAGTTAACGGCGCCGCCGTGCAGCCGCGCTGGAATGGGTACCGCCTTTGGCTGCCCGGCGACCGATTGCAGGCGCGGAACGTGGTGCGCGTTGTGTACGAAAACGAGTACGACCACGAGGGTGACGGGTTCCATCAGTTCAAGGACCCGGAAGACGGTGAGGAGTACCTGTATTCCAACTTCGAGCCGTACGAGAGCCATCGCCTCTTCCCGCAGTTCGACCAACCAGACATCAAAGGCACGTACGCACTGACCGTCGTGGCCCCTGCCCGGTGGGAGGTAGTGGCGAACAGCCGTGAATTGTCGGCTTCGACCACCCCGGACGGCCGCACAGTGCGGTCCTTCGAACCGACGAAGCGGTTCAGCACCTACCTCTTCGCGCTCGTCGTCGGGCCATACCACGTCGCTCGGGAGAAGCACGGGGACATCGACATCGGGCTGTACTGCCGGAAGTCGCTGGCGAAGCACCTGGACGTTGGCGAGCTGTTCGATGTTACGCGGCAGGGGCTCGACTTCTACGCGGACTTCTTCGACTTCCCGTACCCGTTTGGCAAATACGACCAGGTCTTCGTGCCAGAGTTCAACGCGGGCGCGATGGAGAACGTGGGGTGCGTGACCCACAACGAGTATATGGTCTTCCGTGACCCGCCGACGGAGAACCAGCGGCGAGGCCGTGCTGAGGTCATCCTTCACGAGATGGCGCACATGTGGTTCGGCGACCTCGTGACGATGAAGTGGTGGAACGACCTCTGGCTGAACGAGAGCTTCGCGACGTACATGTCCTACCTCTGCATGGACGAAGCGACGCGGTTCAAGACTGGCTGGCAAGACTTCGCCTCGTCGATCAAAAACTGGGCGTACCGGCAGGACCAACTGGTCACGACCCACCCGATCGCGGGCCGCGTGGCAGACACGGATCAGACGTTCCTCAACTTTGATGGCATCACCTATGGCAAGGGCGCCTCGGTGTTGAAGCAGTTGGTGAAAGCGCTCGGGATGGACGGCTTCCGGGCGGGCATGCGCCACTACTTCAAGACGCACGCCTACGGCAACGCAACGCTTGGGCAGTTCCTCGGATCGCTCGAAGCCGGTAGCGGGGCCGACCTGAAAGACTGGGCGCGCTTGTGGCTCGAGACTCCGTCACTGAACACACTCGGTACGAAGTGGGACGCCGACGGCGACAGGATTACGCACTTCGCACTCACCCAGGCCACGCCGGATGACTACCCAACGATTCGGCCGCACAAGGTGGATATCGGCCTTGTGCGAGACGAAGGGGGCAAGCTCGATGTGACCGTCGTTCCCGCGGCGATCAACGGGCCAGAGGCAGAGATTGTTGAGGCACGGGGCCTGCCAAAGCCCGCGCTGGTGTTTCCGAATTACGGAGACCACGGATACGCCAAAGTCTCGCTGGATGCGGACTCGCTGGCGTTCCTCAAGGCGAATATGGAGCGCATCGAGGATCCGCTGCTTCGGCTGCAACTCTGGACGTCGCTCTGGAGCATGGTTCGCGACCAGCAACTGAAGTCGACCGAGTACCTCGAACTTGTACGCGGGAAGGTCTCGAGTGAAGAGAGCCTTGAACTCGTTGAGGCAGTTCTCAACAACGCGACCGCTGCCATTGGTCGCTACGTGCCCGAAGCAGCGAAGGAGCGTGAAGCGCACGCCCTGGCCGAAGTTGCACACGCTGCACTGCAGGGCCCCATTTCTGGAGACCTGAAGATCATCTGGTCCCGGACACTCATCGGGAATGCCTCTACGCCGGACGACCTGCGCCTCGTCGCGGCCCTCGCCGACGGCGCCGAGGTCATCGACGGCGTAGTCATCGACCAGGACATGCGTTGGGCCATAGCGGCGAAACACGTCGCGTACGGAGTCCCGGGCGCAGCCGACCGTGTCGCCGCGGAAGCCTCACGTGACCCCTCGGACCGTGGTGTCCGGGCGCGTCTCCGGTGTGAGACATCCGTACCGACGCCGGAGGCGAAAGCGGCCGCGTGGGAGAAGTTCCAGGGCGATGGATACGGTTCGCTCTACCTCACCGGCGCCGCGATGTCAGGGTTCAACTGGAGCGAACAGTCGGCGCTTCTTCGGCCGTATGTCCGGAAGTTCTTCGCGAGTCTCCCGGACGTGTTCCGCACGAAGGACAAGGAGTTCACATCGGACTACTTCCGGAGCCTGTTCCCGGGCTACAGAGTCGAACGGGATATTCTCGCTCAGAGCGAGGCCGCCGTCGCCGCCCACGGTGAAGAACTTCCCGTCCTCGCGCGGATGCTGAAGGAAGCCAACGACGACCTGCTGCGTGCGATCCGCTGCCGCGAATTCGCCGGAGGATAGCAGCCTTGTTCATTCGGATGACAGCGCCTGGTTGCCCCGGAGCCGCGACAATGCGTAACGCGATACTCTTTGTCGCGCCAACGACGGCGGAGGGACTATGAGCTTCGGATTGCATATCGGACAGCAGAACATCTCTATGGCGGAGATGCGAAAGACGTGGACATGGGCAGATACCGCCGGCTTCGACTGGGTAGATGTCTGGGATCACTTCTACGAGGCGCCGCCCGTCGATGGCAACGGCAGCTGTTTCGAAGCCACGACCTGCATGGCGGCGATGGCGTGCGAGACGCGTAACGTGCGCATCGGCGTACTGGTGCTCGGGATGAACTACCGGCATCCGGCTGTGCTCGCCAACGCGCTCACCACCATTGACCACCTGAGCGGAGGACGGCTCGAAATCGGACTCGGCGCCGGCTGGCACCAGCAAGAGTACTCCGCGTACGGGATCCCATTCCTGCCTGTCGGCAAGCGAATGGACATCCTCGAGGAAGGCGTGCAGGTCGTCCGTATGCTCACGACACAGGAGCGGTCCGATTTCGCGGGCAAGTACTACACGCTCACCAACGCGGCCTGCTATCCGAAGCCCGTTCAGCCACGCCCCCGCATCTGGGTCGGCGGGAACGGCGAGAAGCGCACGCTGCGAATCGCCGCCCGGCACGCCGACGGCTGGAATACGCCGTACCCGTCAGTGGAAGAGTTCACCCGGCTCTCGGGAGTGCTCGACCAGTGGTGTGAGAAGGAAGGCCGTGACCCCGCGACGATCGAGAGGAACGTGAATCTCAGCTTCCACATGGCTGCGACCCCCTCTGACCTGGCGCGAACCGAAGAGCAGTATCGTGAAACGTGGGGTCCGGCGAGCGACATGATGCGCACACGCGGTGTCGTGCTCGGGCTACCGGAGCAGGCCATCGACCTCGTCGGCCGATTCAAGGAAGCCGGCGCCGCCCGCGTGAACATTGCGCAGCGCCCGCCCCTGGATTGGGATGGCCTCCACGCGTGGGCCGAAGAGGTCATCCCGGCGTTCGCGACGTAGTGCTTTCGCGCTACCGCCCGTGGCGTGCCGCCGCTACCATCGAACCGTGACCAACCTCAAGCGCATCGCCGTGCTTGGTTCGACCGGTTCCATCGGGACGCAGGCATTGGACGTCATCCGGCAGGCGCCGGAATGGTTCGCGGTCGATTCGCTGGCGGCTGGCCGCAACCACGCGCTCCTGGCGGAGCAAGTGCGGGAGTTTCGTCCTCGCCACGCATCGTGGGAGGGTGAGCCCTCCCTCGAGTTGTCCGATGCCCTCGCGGCGGCTGGCTGCACATTCGCTCCCACCGACGAACTGGCGCTCCACTGCGATGTGCCGCTCGTCGCTACGGCCGGCGCGGCGGGCCTTACACCGACGCTGGCGGCGTTGAACGCGGCTAAACCGGTCGCGATCGCCAACAAGGAAGTCCTGGTGATGGCCGGAAACATCGTCCGCAAGGCGATGGAGAGGGGCGGCGGACGGCTTCACCCGGTCGACAGCGAGCATTCGGCCATCTGGCAGTGTCTCTGGGGTGAGGAGGGCCACGTACCGCGCCGGATTCTCCTGACGGCGAGTGGCGGCGCGTTTCGGGACTACGATGCCGCGCGCCTGGCGGAAGTCACCGCTGAACAGGCGCTTAACCACCCCACATGGAACATGGGACCCAAGATCACGGTCGACTCTGCGACCCTCATGAACAAAGGCATGGAGACCATCGAAGCGATGTGGCTCTTCGATGTGCCCATGGAGAAGGTGGAAGTCGTTCTGCACCGCGAATCTATCGTGCATTCACTCGTCGAGTTCAGCGATGGGAGCGTGAAGGCCCAGCTTGGCGTGCCCGATATGCGTCTGCCCATCCAACTCGCCCTTGCTTACCCCGACAGGATGCCCTCGCCCCCGATGCCCGCTCTCGACCTGGCAGCGGCCGGCACTCTCCACTTCGGGAAGCCGGACATCGAGCGGTTTCCGTGCCTCCGGCTTGCGATGGACGCAGGGTTACGAGGTGGAACGTTCCCGTGTGCGATGGCTGCCGCCGATGAGGTCGCCGTCGAGCGGTTCATGCAAGGGGAGATTGGGTTCCTCGATATTCCGCGCGTCATCGAAGCGGTGCTGGAGAAGCATGACGGTTCGGCCGATCCTGATCTGGAGACTATTCTGGATGTTGACCGGGAAGCGAGGATCGCCGCCCGGCAGGTGAAGACGGGGGCCTCCGCATGATCTTTCTCTCATTCGACGCGGTCGCGATCCTCCGCGCAGCTGTCCCATTCATTAGCCTGCTGCTCGTTCTCGTGCTCATCCACGAGTTCGGTCACTTCCTGGCGGCGAAGGCGTTCGGCATCAAGGTGCTCGAGTTCGGTATTGGGTTCCCACCACGTGCAAGAACGCTCTTCAAGAAGGGCGAGACCGAGTACACGCTGAACTGGCTGCCGATTGGCGGCTTTGTCCGGCTCCTCGGCGAAGAGGACCCATCCGACCCCCGGTCACTCGCCGCGGCGCCACGCTGGCAGCGTCTCACCGTCATGGCGGCCGGCGTGCTCATGAACTTCGTTCTCGCGCTGTTCCTGATGGGTGTCAGCTTCATGGTTCCACGCGAGCGGGCGCTGACACAGGCCCAGATTGTCGAAGTCGCGCCCGGTTCGCCTGCGGCCGAAGCGAGGATTGACGGGACGATGCGCGATGGGACGGCGCCGGTCCAGGGGATTCAACCCGGCGACCTCATCGTCGAAGTTGAGGGACGGGATATCGCGAATACCGCCGAGATGGTCTATGCGAACCGCCTCAACCTCGGTAAGACGCAGGAGTGGACGATCATTCGCGCCGGCTCGACATTGACGGCGCACGTTTACGCGCGCTGGCACCCGCCTGCGGGCCAGGGGCCAACAGGCGTTCGAATTGGCGCGCCGCAGAGTTGTTCGGTCGATGCGAACGGCGAGCCTGTGAACTGCCAGCTGAAGTATCCGCAGACGGAGTCGGTTTCGTACCCGCCGTGGGTGGCGTTCCCGAAAGGCGCCCAGTCCCTCGTTGACACCATGGTGCTGACCTACAACGAGATTCGCGTGCGTGTCGGCGGTGGCGGCGGAGCGGCGGTCAACGACGACCAGCCTGCCTTCACTGGCCCGGTGGGCATCGCGGACACAACCGGCACGCTCATCAAAGAGGCCGGTTGGCGTTCGCTCATCGAGTTCGCGGCGTTGCTGTCGTTAAACCTCGCGATCTTCAACGCTTTACCCATACCGATGCTCGATGGCGGGCGTATGTTCTTCGTGGTGCTGGAGATCGTTCGCGGCGGACGCCGGATTTCGCCCGAGAAGGAATCGCTGGTGCACCTGGCCGGCTTCGCGCTGATGATGGCCGGCGTGCTGGTGGTCACCTATTTCGACATCGCGCGCCTTGTGACCTGACGTGTTCACGGCGGTCTTCCTGTCGCTGTTCTTCTCGGCGTGGCTCGTGCTTGGCTTCGTTGCGTGGCTGACGGTGTCGGTCGCGACGCGCGGCCACGCAGGCCTCGCGATGCTTCCGCTCTGCATGCTCACCGGAATCGTGGCTGGCCTCGCAGTGCCCTTGCTGGGTAAGGACGACGGCGCGGGTATCTGGTGGAGCATGGTTGCTGCTCTTGTCGCGCCGGCGTTGCTCATGGCCGCCCGCCGTTTTGCCTTACCAGCGAGAGACCCTGGTCTACCGGAGGCGCCGTCACGGTGAAGCCACTCGCGCTTTCGACGATGTATGCCCAACAGGAGCGCTTCGCCGACGGCGCCGCGTTCGCTCGATACGCCGCCGCGGCCGGATTCGACGCCATCGAGGTCAGCCATTCGACACCGGCGGACAAGATCGAAGCGATTGCATCGTCCGGGGTGTTGCCGGTTACCTCGTTCCACGCGCCCGCTCCGTACGTGAAGCGAACGAACGGCAGGGGCAACTCGAGCGCGAACCTGGCGGCAATTGATGACGACGAGCGCCGGGCCGCCGTGGACTACACGGCCACGAGTATCGAGTGGGCGGCGAAGCTCAGCGCGCGTGCCCTCGTTGTTCATCTCGGGCAGGTGGGCGAGGTTCACGAGCAGTTCGACGAAGAACTGGCAATGCGCCGGATGTTCGACAGCGGCCACATCGACACAGGTCGTTTCGAGGAGTTGCGCAGCGCGGTGATTCGGCAACGGGGCGCGCTGGCTGGTCCGTACCTCGCCGCGGCGAAGCGCTCACTCGCCGAACTCGTGCCACTCGCTGAACGGGCCGGGATGGTCATCGGACTGGAGAACCGGTACCACTATCACGAAATCCCTTCGCCGGACGAGTACGCCGCACTCTTCGACGGGTACACCGTTGACCAGGTCGGGTACTGGCACGATGTCGGGCACGCGGAAGTGCTCGATCGTCTCGGGTTCATCGATAAGACGGTGTGGCTGGCACGCTGGAGCCACCGGATCGTTGGCGCGCACCTCCACGATGTGCTCGGCATCGGCGACCATCGCGCTCCCGGTGACGGGGATGTCGATTGGCGGTATGTGGCCGAAGGTACGTCGGGGCTCGACCGCTTCACACTCGAGATAAACCAGCATCAGCCAGATGCCGCGGTCGCCGAGGCCCCCGGGTTCCTGCAACGGATTGGTATGCGCTAAAAGGCCAGGTCGAGGGAGATGTCGAGCGCTCGCGCGCTGTGCGTGAGTGCCCCCACGGAGATAGCGTCGACGCCCGTTTCGGCAATACCTCGAACGGTCGAGAGATTGACCCCTCCGCTTGCTTCGAGCTTCACGCGTCCCCCGACTCGGCGAACGGCCTCGGCTAACTCACCGGTGTGCATGTTGTCGAGGAGAATCCAGTCCGGGCGGGCATCGAGGGCTTCCGCGATCTGTGAGAGCGAGTCGATCTCCACCTCTACGAGGATGCCCGGGGTTCGCTCGCGGATGGCATCCACTCCGTCACGGAGTGAGCGTTCCATGCGACTCAACGCTTCGCGGTGGTTGTCCTTGATCATGGCCATCGCCGCCAGGTCGCGCCGATGATTCGTCGCTCCACCGCAACGGACGGCGTACTTCTCGAAGTCGCGGAGCCCCGGCGTCGTCTTGCGAGTGTCGAGGATGACGGCACGAGTTCCCGCTACGGCGTCAACGAAGCGGTGGGCTAGCGTAGCGGTCCCGGACATGCGCTGCAGGAAGTTCAATGCCACGCGTTCGGCACGCAACATCCCGCGAACCGAGCAGGTGACCTCTGCGAGGACAGCGCCGGCTGCGAACGAACCACCTTCGTCGACGTGGGTGGTGATGACCGCCGCAGCATCGAGTTGGCGGAATGCTTCCAGTGCAACCGGCATGCCCGCGAGCACGCCGTCCTCCTTCGCAAGGAACGTGGCCGTTCCCACAAGACCAGCGTCAACGGTCGCCAGCGTGGTTGCGTCGCGGAAGGCACAGTCCTCTTCGAGACCTGCGCGGACGATGCGCGTTACGAGTTCTGGATCGAGTGGTTCAACAGTCATGGACCCATACCTGCTGCCGCTTCCATTCCGCGTCGTCCCGTCCAGGGAAGTCGCGCCGGAAGTGGCCGCCACGACTTTCCGTTCGTTCGAGGGCCGCCCGCAAGATCAACGACGCCAGGATAGCCATCTGGCGGCATTCGTGGCTCTCGCGATCCGCGCTTCTGGTAGACCTTCGCCAGCCCCCCAACTCCGCCATCCCCTTGCGGAGGCCGGCGGCGTCCCGCTCGATACCGGCGCAATCCCACATCATTCGCTGCACCGTCTGGTGACTGGGTGCTGCGCCAGGCGGTGAGGCGACCGGGCGGGCGGCTCCAGATGGCGCGGCGGCGCCGCCATTGCCGCCTTCCAGGTGTTCAACCACGCGCTTTCCGAAAACGACCGTCTCCATAAGCGAGTTGCTGGCAAGACGGTTCGCCCCGTGGACACCCGTGCAGGCGACTTCGCCGCAGGCGTACAGACCCTCGACCGTGGTTCGCCCCCAGATGTCGGTCCGGACGCCACCCATGAGGTAGTGGGCAGCCGGCGCCACCGGGATCGGAGTCGTCCGCATGTCTATCCCCACGCTCTTGCAGAAGGCATAGATGGCGGGGAAGCGGGCGGCGAGGTCGACCGACTTCAGTCCGGTGCAGTCGAGCAGAACCGACTCGGAACCATCGCTCTGCATTTCCGAAACGATCGCCCGGGCCACCACATCTCTCGGGGCAAGGTCGCGGAGTTCGTGGTAGCGCGACATAAATGCATCGCCTGTGGAGTTCCGCAGGATGGCGCCTTCACCCCGCACTGCCTCCGAAATGAGGAATGGAGGGGCGCCGGACACGTGCAGGGCGGTCGGGTGGAACTGGTAGAACTCGATGTCGGCGATCTCTGCGCCCGCCTCGAAACCGAGTGCGATGCCGTCGCCAGTCGCTACCTCGGGGTTCGTGGTGTAGGTGAACATACGTCCGGCGCCGCCCGTTGCGAGCACAACGTTCGCGGCTTCGTACGTCTCTCGTTGGCCGGACTGCAGCGCGAGTGCCTCGACCCCGGCGATGCGGCCGTGCTCGACGAGGAGGCTCGTCGCCAGGGTGTGGTCAAGGATGGTGATAAGTGGGTCGGCGACGGCCGCCGTGAGTGCGGTTTCGATCTCCGCGCCCGTCCGATCGCCGCCGGCGTGGAGGATGCGCGAGTGGCTGTGCGCCGCTTCGCGGCCCAACGCCACCTCGCCGCCGAGTGAATCGAATGCGACCCCGTAGTCGACAAGATCCCGGATTCGGGCAGGCGCTTCGGTGCAGAGCACCCGGGCGGCTGCCTCGTCGACGAGACCATCGCCGGCCGCGATGGTATCCGCCAGGTGCTGTTCGGGGGAATCGAGCGGGCCGACGGCGGCGGCGATTCCTCCCTGTGCCCAGCGCGTGTTGCAGTCGTCGATGCTCCCTTTCGTGAGGACGATGACTGGCCCGAGTTTGCGCGCTTCGAGTGCGACGAAGAGCCCGGAGATCCCGCTGCCGATGATGACGAGTGGCTGGCGAGTCAACAGAGGGTCCGGGCTGGGGCTGAGGCGGCAACGAACATGACTTAGTGTAGATCGGACACGAAGTACCCGCGCAAGCGCGCCTTCGCGCGACTGGCTATACACTGACGAGCGCGCAACCAACCCCGGAGCAGGTATTTGGCCATCATTCCAATTCGCCGCGCGGGCGACCCGGTTCTTCGTGAGAAAGCCCGGCGCGTGCGGACGATCGATACGTCGATCATGAAGCTGATCGAGGACATGTGGGAGACGATGTACGACGCGCCGGGCGTCGGCCTCGCGGCGCCCCAGATCGGCATTTCCCTGCGAGTCGTCGTGATCGACGTGGGTGACGACAACCAGATTGCCCTCGTGAATCCCGAAATCGTCAAACGCAGCGGCGAGCGCCAGTGTGATGAGGGCTGCCTTTCGGTTCCCGGCTACCGCGGCGAGATCACCCGCTCCCGGAAGGTTCTTGCCCAGGGACTCGACCCGTACACGGGCAAGCAGGTGCGAATCAAGGCGGAGGACAACCTCCTCGCCGAAGCCCTCGAACACGAAATAGACCACGTGAACGGCATCCTCTATATCGACTACCTGTCGAGTCCGGATGCCCTTGTCCCGTTGAGTGACGCGCCCGAAGTGCGCGGCTAAGGAGTAGCGATGTTCATCGAATCGATTGTGGCGCGCGAGATCCTCGACTCCCGCGGAAACCCCACGGTAAATGTCTCGGTCTTGCTCGAAGATGGGTCACTGGGAACCGCCTCTGTCCCGTCGGGCGCCTCCACGGGCGCGCACGAGGCGGTGGAACTGCGCGATGGCGGCAAGCGGTATGGCGGAAAAGGCGTGACCAAAGCGGTTCGCAACGTAAACGTCGAGATCGCCAAGCAGCTCGAAGGGTTCCCCGCCCAGGAACAGCGGATGCTGGACAGGGTGCTGTGCGAACTCGATGGGACGCCGAACAAGGGCCGCCTCGGCGCGAACGCCATCCTCGGTGTTTCGATGGCGGTGGCACGCGCGGCGGCAGCATCGACCGGCCAGCCGCTCTATCGCTACCTCGGTGGCGCATCGGTGTACCGGTTGCCGGTGCCCATGTTCAACATTCTCAACGGCGGCAAGCACGCGCCGGATAGCACCGACTTCCAGGAGTTTATGGTGATGCCGGTCGGCGCAGAGAACTTCAGCGAAGGCCTGCGGATGGGTGTGGAAATCTACCATGCGCTTCGCGATGTCCTGCACAAGATGGGCGCCATCACCTCCGTGGGCGATGAGGGTGGTTTCGCACCGTCGCTCCCCGGCAACGAAGAGGCGGTCCAGGTGGTTGTCCAGGCCATCGAAAAGGCTGGCTACACCCCGGGAACTGACGCCGTTATCGCCCTCGATCCAGCAACCTCGGAGCTCTTCACGAACGGCAAGTACGCGCTTGCCAAGGAGAAGCGGGTGCTCACTTCCAATGAGATGGTCGAGCACTGGGCGAAGTGGGTGGAGAAGTACCCGATCTGTTCCATCGAAGATGGTCTCGCCGAGGATGACTGGGACGGCTGGGCGTCGATCACCGGGAGGCTTGGCGCCAGTTGCCAGATCGTGGGCGATGACCTGCTGGTGACGAATCCCGAGCGTATCCGGCGCGGGATTGACCAGAAGTCCGCGAACAGTGTCCTCATCAAGCTCAATCAGATCGGCACGCTCACCGAGACCCTCGAAGCGATCGACATGGCCCACCGCGCCGGTTGGACGACCGTTGTTAGCCACCGCTCGGGTGAGACGGACGACTCGTTTATTGCGGATCTTTCGGTCGCCTGCGGATCGGGGCAGATAAAGACGGGGGCGCCTGCCCGTTCCGAACGTACGGCGAAGTACAACCGCCTGCTTCAGATCGAAGCGGAACTCGGCCCTGTTGCGACCTACGCCGGCTGGGACTCGATCAAGCAGCTTGGGCCACGCCCGGTGAAGGAGGCGCCGGCACGTGCCCGTGCACCGCGCACCGACCGTCGCCCGCCTCGCGCCCGGCACTGAGATGACGCCCGAACTCCGCGCGCTGGCCGACCGGTTCATCTACGAGCAGGCGACGATCAAGCACATCATCGCCTCGATTCCGGATGAGGCGCTGGCACGGAAGTGTGAAGGCTTCGATGGCGCGGTCGGTGAACTGTTGGGCCACCTCGGTTGGAGCCTCGGTGACCATGCAGAGGTTGTCCGCGCGTGGCTCGCGGGCGAGGCGCTGCCTCGTTCGATCGACCCCGATCGTGAGGAAGAGCAGGACAACACACGCTTCACGAACGCCACGCGCCCGGAACTGTCGCGGGAACTCGGCGTCGGCCTGGTCAACCTGTTCGCCGTGCTCTCGGCCATCCCCGATGAGCATCTTGATGAACCGCTCGGAGACCAGGATGCGCTTGAGTCGCTGGGGTTCCTGAGCGAACACTGCATGAACCATGCCATCGCGCTTGTCGATGCCTGCCCCGAGGTGCGAACGGATCCGCTGGTGCTGAACTGGCTCCTGCATGAGGAATTCTTCGATGAGCCCGAGCTCCAGTGGCAGCAGGCACTTCTCGACGAGGCGAACGCCTACATCGCCGCCCACGGCGATTCCACCGAAGAGGATGACGTATGACTTCGCAGGTAGTGCTGGACATCATCACCGAACTCGACGGGCACCGGGAGCGGTTCGAAGCGTTCTGCCGCTCGCTTTCGGCCGAGCAACTGGACCGGCCTGTGCCACAGAGCACGTGGGTCGTCCGCGACTTCATCGCCCATCTCGCGACCATCGATGGCCCGGTGGGCCAGATGTTCGATGCGATGCATGCCGGGCGAGCCGGGGCAGTCACCAACCCCGATGGCGGCACATTCGACGTCGACCGGTGGAATGACTCGCAGGTGGAACGGCGGCGAATGCTACCCATGGAAGATGTACTTGCCGAAGCGGCGAGCCAGCGCGCCGCGCTCCGGGAGAAGCTGCTTGTTCTGACTGACGAAGACCTCGATCGCACCCTGGAGTTCGCTGGTGATTCCAAGCGGGCGCCGTCGAAGGTTCCTTTCGGCGCATACCTGCGGGGCTGGTGCAAGCACGACCCGATGCACGCGCTGGACATGGCGAGGGCTCTCCCCGAACGGGCCGCCGAACTGGCGCCGTGGTTCGACGACCCGGTGATCCAGGGGTACCAGAAAGCGATGAACCGCTAATGCGTGTGTCTCCGCCGAAGGTGTTCCCAGTGGCGACTGCCGCCGCCAGGCCACCGGCGGACGCGGGTGGAAGCGCTGACGCCTACCGGCAGACCGGCTTCGTACTCGGCGCTGAGGTCGAGACGATCATCGACGGGCTTAACCTTGAGGGTGAGGCGGCTCGCATGGCCGCAGAGCCGCCGCGGCGTTCGCAGCGAATGGTTGCCGCGATGGGATTGTGGTCGCGGTCGTGGCTCTCGCGGCTGGAGGCGCTCCACGCTGTGCAGTGGGGGAACTACGCTGCGGCCACCGTGCTCATTCGGGCTGCAGCCGACTACCAGGCCAGCATGCTGTATATCCTCCGCTCAGGGGCGGTGGAGTGGGATGAGTGGCTCGAATCCGGAGGCATCGCGATTGCTACCGCGGAGCATGCCACCGAGTTCCGGCTGCACGCGTTCCGCGCGGCCGAAGTGCTGGCTGCCCACGAAGTGCTTGGTCGCATTTACCGTGTGAGCACCGACCTGTCACTGTCGCACTTCGGCTCGACGATGCTCCTGGCCGCGTCCGGTTCGGCGCCCGACCATGTGGAGATGACCTTTGGCGACCGTGACTTTCACGTAGGCCTCGCACAGATCCTGGCTGGCTGGCTTGTGGAGCTGGGAACGGCGTTGTTCGAGGCCCTTGTGGAGTTCCAGGACGTGTTCGGCGCTGGCGATGCGAACGTGAGACAGGCGTGGCTGCGCCGGGCTACTGGTAGCCTTGTGGACCCGGCCCGATGCGCCGTCACCAGCATCGAGCAGGGCGCCGAGAACCGCTACCTCGTTGTGAACTGGCGGCGGGAGCCACGGTCCGCAGCCAGGCGGATCCTGCTCTGAACCGCCGCTAAGCGGATGACCATGTACCATCGGGCGATGCCTCGAACGTTTCTCCTGGGCCTCGCACTCGCCGTTGTGGCCCCGCTCGCGCTGGTAGCCTGCGGCGGCAGCGACAGGCAAAAAGGCGGCGGGAGCGACGAGGATTACCTCCGGGCGATCTGCGTCGGAACCTCGAATTTTTCGAACGCGCTCCTGAGCAAATCCAACCCCGATGACATCTCCAGAGTCATCAAGGACTTCATCGCCGAGATGAAGACCGCCAACCCACCTGCTGACCTGGTGAAGTACAACAACGACTTCATCAAGTACCTCGAAGACGCTGTCAACGAACCCACGTCGCTCGTCACGCGCGCGCCGCCACTCCCGAACAAGGATGTGGCACGCCGAATGTCTGCTCTCGAACCGGGCATCAGCGAGTGCAAGGACGGCACATTCTTCAGCCGCGTCGCGACTGCCACCCCGTAGGGCGCGCCGGGCACGGCTATACTGCAAGTTATCGAGCAACCCACCACGAGGAGAGCCATGCCAACACCGTATGCGTACTTCCAGGGCAAGATCGTCCCGCTGAGTGAAGCCAAGATCGGCGTGATGACTCACGCGTTCAACTATGGAACCGCGGTGTTCGAAGGCGTTCGCGGCAATTGGAATGACGAGGCCCAGACCACGTACCTGTTCCGGCTCCGCGAACACATGGAGCGCCTGGGCCAGAGCGCCCACATCCTTGGGATGGAGATGCACGACTCGGTCAACAAGCTTTGCGAGATGGCTGTCGAAGTGGTGGAGCGCAGCGGTTTCAGCGAGGACGTCTACCTCCGGCCGATGGTCTACCTCTCGGGTGAAGTGCTGGGCGTGCGCCTCCACAACGTGGAATGCGACACGCTGATCTTTCTCTCGCCGTTCCCCGCGTATCTGCCCGAGACCGCTCGCTGCCACACCTCCACGTGGCGACGGGTGCAGGACACGGGAATTCCGCCACGGGCCAAGGTGACCGGTATCTACGTGAACAGCGCACTCGCGAAGACCGAGGCGAACGCCAACGGCTTCGATGAGGCCATCATGCTGAATGAGAACGGGCACGTCTCCGAGGGGAGTGGAGAGAACATCTTCATGATTCGCCACGGCCAACTCATCACCCCGGGCCCGGCGGACAATGTCCTCGAAGGCATCACCGCGCGGAGTGTCATGCAGATGGCCACGGCCGACCTTGGCGTGGAAGTGGTGCAGCGGGAGATCGACCGGACCGAGTTGTACATCGCCGACGAGGTGTTCATGACCGGCACCGCCGCGCACCTCACGCCGATCGTCGAGATTGACCGGAGGCGCGTCGGGGCAGGTGTACCCGGGCCGATTACCAGCAAGCTGAGCGCGCTGTTTTACGACGCGATTCGCGGACGAAGCGAGAAGTACGGTTCATGGTGCACGCCGGCACGCGCGCGGGTCGCCAACTAGCCCCGGTCGCGTTCCAGCCACCGCGCGCCCTCGGCGTCATCGTTGGCGGGGGCCTCGCGGTGTGGGCGGTGGTCATCGCCGCGCTCGCGGCGAGTGCCGGTTACGGGGCCGAAGCCGAATTCAAGTCGTTCCTGGCGTGGGCCGTCGCGGTGTGCGCGGTCGTTCTTGGCGCGCTGTTCGCCAACTGGGCTTATGCACTCCACTCGCTGTCGTACGAGATAGACAATGCGAACCTGAGCATCCGCTGGGGTTTCCGGCGCGTCCTCGTGCCGATTTCCACGATCCAGCGAATGATCCCCGGGCGCACGCTCGATGTTGCCCAGGTGAAGGGGCTGAACTGGTGGGGGTGCCACGTCGGCGCGGCCGAGGTGAAGCGCATCGGCTACACGCTGTTCTACTCCACACACAGCACGCCCGACGAACTTCTCTACCTGGTGACCACGGGCCATGCTTTCGCGCTCACGGTTCTCGACCAGGCGGCCTTCGCGGAGCAGATCCAGGCCCGCGCCGCTCTCGCGCCTGTCGATGAAGCCGGTGATCTGCAGCGGTCGCTCGCCAGCGGTCCCGTTTCGCTGCCGTTCTGGCGTGACCGCGTATCTTTGCTCGTTGTCACGCTCTCGGCCGTGCTCTGCGCCGCGCTGACCGGATACGTCTTCGCGAACTACCCCGGCCTGCCACAGGTTGTTGAACTGAGCTTCCCCGAACTTGGCAGCGTGGTGCGCGTAGGAGACAAAACCGAACTTCTGCGCATTGCCTATCTCGGGGCGGGCGTGCTCGGGGTCAACGTTGTCCTCGGGATCCTGCTGCATGCGCGCGAACGCGCAGCCGGGTTGTGGTTGTTCGCCGGGTCGGGCGTCATCCAGGTCGTGCTCATCGGCGCAGCCGTGGTCGCGTTCGTCAATACGTGACCCACTGCTCGCCGGGAACTGGCCGACGCGATACCATCGAGGTCGTTCCGCCCCCGTAGCTCAGCGGATAGAGTGTCGGCCTCCGGAGCCGAAGGCACAGGTTCGAGTCCTGTCGGGGGTACCAGCTCTTCCACCTCCTTGAAGCGTCATCTCGGGTCGGCGTTCGTACGCAACGAACTCTTGTGGTGGCATGCAGGGGCAGCGTTTACCGGTCGCTTCCTTCCTTCCAGAACACTTCGAAGACGCGTGCCGGAGTCTCCTCGCCGGGCCTTCCAGCCTCGAAGCCATCTCCGAAGCGGAACCCTTTCCCGGCGGACAACTCACGAACGACCTGCGCGGCCAGGATCTGACCACCCCTGGCGTGGGCGGCGATGTCGGCGGCGATTTCAACCGCATGGCCATAGAGTTCGTCGCCGTCGGAAATCGGCTCTCCTGCGTTGACGCCAACCCGCACACGGAGTGGCTCGCCGTGCACCGGCACTGCTCCGGCGAACGCCCGTTGGAGGTCAACGGCGCAGCGTAATGCCTGCTGGGTGGAGTAGAAGGCTGCCAGGAATCCATCGCCCAGGCTGCGAATCTCCTCGCCGCCATGAGTGGCCAGCTGTTCCCGGGTGATGCGCTCGTGCTCGCGAAGCACGTCACGTCCGCGATCATCACCGACCCGCTGCATCATCGCGGTGTGCCCCTCGAGATCCGTGAACAGGATCGTACGGACGGGGCTGTCTGGTAGTGGTGACGCCACATTCGCGTCGCCGGTCTCGGACAGGAACCCCGCGACAACGCGGATGGCAGCCTCCATATCTCCGATGAACGGCGCGACGGAGTCGCCCTCAAGGAGGGCGAGGCGGGCGTTTGATATGCGCGAAGTGAGGTCCTTCGCTACATCAATGTGCGAGCCAACGAAGGCCGCGCGATGCATGACAAGCGTCGGGGCTTGCACGTGGGCGAGGTCTTCCCTTGCGTCAAAAGCAGCGTGGTTAGCCAGGTTCTCAAGGAAGTGATCCGGGTCGATGCTCTGGCGTGCGACTTCGACGAACTGGTTCGCCACCTCGCCCTTCGACCAGCCGACCGCCCGGTGCAGATACGTGCGGATAAAGAGGTCGCGATCCGCAACGGCGAGGTCGTTGACGGCCACGCGCTGCTGGTTGGCCGTGGTTGTGAGCTTTGCGACGACATCGGGATGGTAGGCATGCGTACACCAGAGGATGAGTCGCTCAACGAGATCCGGGTGGCGAGCGGCGAATCGGATTGCCATCGGCCCTGAATAGCTGGCCGCGAAGATCGAGAGTTTGGCCAGGCCCAGCCGGGTAACAATGGCCTCCATGTCCCGGAGATGGCCATCCAGCGAACGGTCCGAAGCACCCCGGTCGGAGAGTCCGAGGCCGCGCGCATCGAAGCGAACGATCTGGTGGGTTTCGGCGAAGGCACCGATGAACGCGCGCATTCCCGCCATCTGCCATTCGACCTGGAGATGACTCAGCGGGAGAACGGGCATGAACAAGAGCGGTGGGCCTTCGCTCATCGTGGAAAAGGCAATGCTCACGCCGTCCGAGGCGGTTGTGTACTGAATCACCGGCTCCATGACCGTTCAGATAGTACGGGATCAGTTACCTGAGCGAATCGAGAAACCCTTGCAGAAGTTCGGTGACCTCCGCGGGGCGCTCTTGCTGCGTCCAGTGGCCGCAGCCTTCGAGCATCTCGTTTACCCGGAGGTTCGGGACGACCTCCGGCAGCCGGGCTATGGCGGCCGGATTGCGCGCGGGGTCGCGGGAACCGGTGACGAACAGCGCTGGCTGACTGATGACGGCATCGGCGAGGTCTGCTGAGCGCTCCCAGTTGTGCGTCACGTTGCGATACCAGTTGAGCCCGCCATGGAATCCCGAGCGCGTGAAGGCATCCACGTACACGGCGAGGTCTTCTTCCGTGAGCCATGTGGGAAGCGATGGTGGAACGGTGATCGAGTCGATGAAGCGACCGCCCCTCGGAATTGGGGCGAAGCGCTCGTGCTTCGGCGCATCACCTGAGATGGACCACATAAATCCGAGCAGTGAGTCGTGTACGATCTCCTCGAACTCACGCTCGGCCACGCCCTCTGCCTGGAAGTAGTCGACGTAGAAGATGTGGTCCGGCCCGGCGGCTTCGCGCATTGCTTCGAGTGGTGGCCGGCTGGCGCGGCAGGCGTGGGGAACGCTCAGTGAACCCACGGCGGAGACCATCGATGGGAACCGGAGTGCTGTGTGCCAGGCGACTGGAGCGCCCCAGTCGTGACCGATAACGACGCCACGGCCCCCGAAGTGGTCAAGGATCGCCGCCGCATCGGCGGCGAGTTCCTCGAGGGCGTAGGCTTCGACAACCGCCGGGGCGCTACTCGCACCGAATCCTCGCTGGTCGGGCGCGACGACGGTGTACCCCGCTGCCGCAAGTGGTGCGACCTGGTGACGCCACGAATAGGCGATTTCCGGAAAGCCGTGGAGCAGGAGCACGACCGGTCCATCACCCAGGTGTGTGACCGATAGTGATGTGTCTCCTCGCCTGACCGTCGTGGTTGAAGCGCCGGGGATCATCCGCCGAGCGCTTCCGGCGCGTACGTACCGGTGATGTGGCCGGCTGACCGCAGTGACTCGATTTCTTCGTCCGACATGCCGAGCACCTCGCGGTAGACGTAATCGTTGTGCTCCGCGAAGAGGCAGGGCGTCTCACGAATGTCCACCTCCGACTTCGAGAACCGGTACGGGGGCCGGAGCCAGTCCACTTCGGGGTAGTCCTCGGTTGCAGGCAAACGCTTCCACGCGCCGGTTGCAGCCAGGTGCTCGTCGAGAGCCGCCTCACGGGCGTTGAGCACGGGGCCCGCGGTAACCCCGGCGGCCTGGAGTTCGTGGAAGGTCGCATCGCGGTCACGGGTGGCCGTCCATTCAGCGAGCCGTTCCTCGATCTCGTCTTCGACCATGGCCCGCCCGGAGGCGGACGCGAGGGAGTCAGTTGTCGCCCACGACGGGTTGCCCATGAATGCGACGAGCGCAAGCCACTCTTCGTCCGTCCGGCAGGAGATTGCGAGCCAGCTGTCGTTGACGTTTGTCGGGAACGCACCGTTCGGGACGAAGCCTTCGACGCTGCGGTTGCCGATGGATCCTTGGGCGCGGTCGTTCCACGCGGCATCGAGAGCGGCCTGCGGGAACATGTGGGCCGAGGATTCGACCTGCGCCATCTCGATGACCTGGCCCCGGCCAGTTCGGCGGCGATGGCGCAGAGCTGCCATCACGGCGACGGCGCCATGCAGGCCACCCCAGTAATCGCCTGCGAAGATGCTGACGTTGTCGGCGGGCGCTGTGTCGCGATAGCCGCGAAGGACGGTCGAGCCCGCCACACTGTCGATGTGGGCCCCGTAACCGCGGCCTTCGGTGTACGCGCCGGTCCGTCCGAACGCGGGCATATGAAGGATGATGGCGTCGGGCCGGATTTCGCGTATTGCGCCGTCGGTGAGCCCAAGCTTGTCGAGCGTGCCCAGAGCCAGGTTTTCGGCGACGAGGTCACTGATCCGGATGAGCTGCTGGACAACTGCCAGGCCCTCCGGCCGACGGCTGTCGACCGTGAACGACTTCTTGTTCCGCATCACCTGGATAAAGGCGGGGCTGTTGTTCCACGGTCGCGGGCCCGGTTCCGGGGGATGTCCCGCAATCCACGGAGGCAGCATCTGCGCTAGCGGGCCGGTGATTCGCGGCGATGCCGCGCGCGTCATCGGGTTCCAGATGTACGGGTTCTCGACCTTGATGCACTCGGCGCCCATGTCAGAGAGATACATCATCGCGGTCTGGCCGGCCCACACTGCCGTGAAGTCACAGATGCGGATGCCGGCAAGTGGCAGCTTGCTCATGCGGCGACTCCGTGGGTGAGGAGACGGGCGACTTCGGGCGGCGCGAAGCCCGCTTCCTCGAGGATCGCACGCGTATGCTGGCCGAGTTGGGGCGCCGCGTGCCGGATGCGCCACGGCGAATCTTCGAGCATGTACGGGCGACCTAGCATCGGGAGCTTGCCGAGTTGCGGGTGCTCGACTTCCGTCCAGAGTCCCCGGGCGCGGAAGTTCTCGTCGTTCCAGAGATCGAGGCCCGTGTAGAGCGGCGCCATGACGGCATGAGCACCGCGAGCAGCCTCCCATGCCTCGGCCCGAGTCTTCGAGAGCATCCAGGGATAGACGATTGCGTCTGCCTCCTCCTTCGCGGAGGGACTCATCGCGGTCAGCGGGTTCTCCCATTTGGGGTCACGGAGAGCATCGTCGCCGATCATCTCCACCATTCGCCGCCAGTAGTTGCCGGCGCTGGCGGTCAGATCGACGAAGCCATCGGCCACGGGGTAGATACCCCCGGCGATGCCAGCACTCGCCCCTGGTGAACGCTGCTGGATGCGGCCCGAGAAACGCCACGCGAGGATCGACGGGCTGCGCCGATCGATGTTGGAGACCTGTGCGAGGAAGAGCGGCGCTTCAACGAGTTGGCCGACGCCCTGTGTCTCGTAGGCGGTGACGGCGCCCATGGCCGCAACCGCCGCCACCGCGCCGCACTGCAGCAGCGCGGCCGTTCCGCCCAGCTTTAGCGGCTCACGGTCGAGGAGTCCGTGGGAGTACATCTCGGCGCCCATTGCGTACAGCACGGTGTCGGAGAGCCGGTAGTCGCGGTACGGGCCTTCGTGGCCGAAGTTGGTGATCGAGACGACCGGAATGTCCTTGAAGCCAGAGAGGGTGGCGTAGTCGATGCCGAGGGCGACTTCCTGCGCAGGCGAACTTGCGGTGACCACGATGTCGGCGAGTCCGGTGAGTCGGCGCACGACCTCCGATGCGCCGTCGGCTGCGAGGTCGAGGACGATGGATTCCTTGTTCGTGTTCAGGTACTGAAAGACCGCGCTGCGGTCAGTCCCCGGTTCGTCGTCCTTAAACGGTGGCAGCGTCCGGCTGATGTCGCCGCCGGGCTTTTCGACCTTGATGACCCGCGCGCCGAGGTCACCAAGCAATTTCGTGCAGTACGGCCCGGCAATATGGCCGGTGAAGTCGAGAATCGTGAGACCTTCCAGTGCGTCCATCAGGGCTCCGGGAAGAGGATGCTCCGAATCTACCGTACGTGTAGCCGGGTGTCAGGCAACCGGCGCCGCCCGGCCCGTGCGGGCGTTCGCGAATGCAAGCGAAACAACCGGGATGGCGACCAGGCAGACCGCCGAACCCGCGACGGCGAAGGCGGTTCTTGGCCCGACCGCGTCGATCAGCGGTCCCGCGACAGCGAAGCCGAGGATCTGCGCGAGGGACGCGACCATCGCGACCAGGCTCATCACGCGGCCACGGTAGGCATCCTCCGCTTCTTGTTGGAGGTAGCTCGCGAAGGCAACCTGGAATGCCACAACGCTGGCGCCCTGCGCCAGGATTGCCATGGCTGCCACCGCGAAAGAGCCTGCGCCACCAATCGCCAGCGTGGTTCCTCCGGTGGCGATCAGTGCGAAGCTGCCGGTGACGAGCAACCGCCTTCCGGGACCGAAGATGATGAAAAGCACCGCGAGCGCCATCGCTCCGGCGCCCTCGATGGCGAGCAACGCCCCGTAGCGGCTATCAGGCAGGCCGAGCGACTTTGACACGAGCGGCAGTGTGCCGGCGTTCACGAGGGTTCCCGCCAGCAGCACAACTCCGACGGCGATGGTGACTGTCCGGATGTTGCGACTCCTGCGGGCATAGTCCAGCCCTGCCCAGGCGTCGCCGAAAGCGCTCCGGCGAGCGGATGCCGCGGATGGCGGAATGCGCTGAATCATCAGCGCGAGACCAGCCGAGATGACGAAGCTCGCACCGTCGATTGCGAGTACGAGGTCGAGCCCGCCGCGTTCGGTGAGGAAGGCCGCGGCGGCGGGTCCGGAAATGGCTGCGAGGCTGCCGGCGAGCCGCACGGCGCTATTGGCACGCCCGAGCCCATCGGCCGAAACGAGAGACGGCACCAGTGCCTGGGCTGCCGGGCGGTAGAAGGCGGACAGTGCGGAAACCACGGCGATGGCGGTGAACGCGGCGGCCTCGAGCGAGAGGAGCCGGGTCAGCAGCAACGCGAGGCCGCAAGCCGCCGCCGACGCGAGGTCCGCTCCGACGAGGATGCGGCGGCGTGGGAACCAGTCCGCGAAGGTCCCCGCGAGCGGTCCGAGCACTACCGTCGGCAGAGCAGCGAGCGCAAGCAGAAGGCTGACGGCAGTGGCGGAACCGGTCTTGTCGTACACCACGATCGATGCCGCGGTGAGGAGCAGCAGGTCGCCGGAGACCGAAATAGCCTGGCCGGCAACCAGGTTGATGATGCCCTGGCGATTGGTCTGCGTGTCCGTCGTCACTGGGCCGCCCCGTGATGTGGTCGCGGAACTGTACACCCGCGACCACCGCGGGCAAAGGGTTAATTTTGACCTGCGACGACAACCTTGCGTTCGTATTTCTTGACCGCTGTGAGCACGATGGGCGCCAGGTCCGCCGCGTTGAACGAGGCGATCTGGCGTTCCTCCGGCGAAGCCTCATACTCCGTCGTACGCTGGCGCGGGTTGCGGCCCATGAAGCGGATGGTGCGCTCCATCTCCTCCGGAGGCAGTTCCTGGCCGAACTCCGCGCCCGCTGCCCGTGAGATGCTCTCGTTCATGAGCGTGCCGCCCATGTCGTTCACGCCTGCCGAGAGGCACGCCTTGACTCCCTCGACGCCCATCTTCACCCACGAAACCTGGATGTTCGTGATGAGCGGATGGAGCGCGAGCCGCGCCACAGCGTGCATCAGCACGGCTTCGCGGAAGGTTGGGCCCTGGCGCGCCTTGCCCTTCAGGTAGATCGGCGCCTCCATGTGCACGAACGGCAGCGGTACGAACTCGGTGATTCCGCCAGTTCGCTGCTGGAGTTCGCGCAAGCGAAGCAGGTGCCGTGCCCAGTTCCGCGGCCGGTCGATGTGGCCGTACATGATCGTCGATGTCGTGTGGAAGCCCGCGCAGTGGGCCGCTTCCACAACATCGAGCCACTCCTGCGTGCTGAGCTTGTCGGGGCAAAGCGTGCGCCGAACCTCATCATCGAGGATCTCGGCGGCAGTGCCGGGCAACGTGCCAAGGCCCGCTGCCTTCAGCCGGCGGAGAAAGTCCGGGACCGTAACGCCGAGTGTTTCGGCGCCTTGCGACACTTCGAGCGGACTGAACGCGTGGATGTGCATCGCCGGGAGCACATCCTTCACTGCCTTGAGGATGTTCAGGTAGGTCTGGCCGGTGTACTCGGGATGGATGCCACCCTGCATGCAGACTTCCGTGGCGCCGCGCTCCCACGCTTCGAGCGAGCGGCGCTGGATTTCATCGAGGCCGAGGTCGTACGGCGTGCCGCGCAGGCTTTCGCTCATTTTGCCCTTCGCAAACGCGCAGAACTGGCAGCGGAAGTAGCAGATATTCGTGTAGTTGATATTACGGTTCACGACGTACGAGACGGTTTCGCCGTTCATTCGCTTGCGAACCCGGTCGGCCGCCTCGCAGACGAGATGGTAGTCATCGCCTCGTACCTGGAAGAGACGGATGAGGTCATCCTCCGCGAGGCCTTCGCCGGCCTCGGCGCGGGCGAGAATAGCGCGAACGTCCGAGGTTGAGGTGTCTGTCGCACGGGCCGGGTCGAACTTCCGGGGGATATCGGAGGCTGGTGGTGGTGTGTCCGCGTCACCGGGGGACCAGGCGTCAGTGCGCGCGAAGCCGTCGCCGTCGACCGCGCGGATGACTGCGATGGACATGTCTTGGGACTGCCACCGCTGGGAGTCGAGTGCATACTCGGGATAGACCGCGAGGCGCTCGGTGAGAACCTTGCCGCACTCAGCGGTATGTTCGCGAAGCTCCTCGAGATGTGGCCACGGCGCCTCGGGGTTCACGTGGTCCGGGGTGACCGGCGACACGCCGCCCCAGTCGTTGAGGCCAGCCTTCACGAGCTTCGGATAGTCTTCGTAGCTGAGGTTCGGCGGCGCCTGGATGTTCATCTCCGGGCCGAAGACCACACGCGCCACCGCGATCGACCAGAGCAGGTCGTCGAGGTCCGGTTCCGGCGCGTTCGCCATCTTCGTGCCGGGCTTGGCGCGGAAGTTCTGGACGATGATTTCCTGGATGTGGCCGAACTCATCGTTGAGGTCACGCAACGCAAGGTAAGACTCGATGCGCTCGAGCCGCGTCTCGCCGATGCCGATGAGGATGCCCGAGGTGAAGGGAACCTGCAGCTCGCCTGCGTCGCGCATCGTTTGTAGCCGGGGCGCGGGATGCTTATCCGGGGACCCGTAGTGAACCTGGCCCTTCTGGTGGAGCCTGTCGGTCACACTCTCGAGCATGATGCCCTGGGAGATGGTGACTTCGCGCAGGGCGGCAATTTCGTCACGCGTCATCACGCCCGGGTTCGCGTGAGGGAGCAGGCCGGTCTCGCGGTAGACGAGTCCAGCCATTGCTGTGAGGTAGGCGATGGTGCTCGCGTAACCCATCTCGTCGAGTTCTCGCCGGGCCACCTTGTAGCGCAGCTCGGGCTTGTCGCCAAGCGTAAAGAGGGCCTCCTTGCAGCCAGCAGCCGCGCCTGCCCGGGCGATCTCAAGCACTTCATCCGGAGTCATGTAGGCGCGCTGGCCGGGGATTGGGGGTCGCGCGAACGTACAGTAGTGACAAACGTCGCGACAGAGGTGGGTGAGCGGAATAAACACCTTCTTCGAGTACGAAACGACGTTGCGGTGGCCGCGGTCGCGGAGGATGGCCGCTGCATCCAGCAGAGGCCCGAGGTCGATCTCAGTCGCGAGGTTCAGGGCTTCGTCGTGCGATGGCCGCTGGCCGTTCAGCGCTGCCGTGAGGACAGTCGCGGTGGTTTCGAGCATGGCTTGACTCCTGTGCGCGGAGTCAGTTCAAAACTTGAACTAATGGGTTCGCGTGCGTAGCATATCGCAACGAACCGGAGGTGGATAGCCCGATGGCCCGGACCGTGCAATGCCCTGTTGCGAACACGCTTGACCTTGTGGGCGACCGATGGACGCTGCTCATCGTGCGCGACCTCTTGCGCGGGAAGAGCAAGTTTTCGGAACTGAGGGAAACGGTGGAGGGCGTACCGTCGGCCATCCTCTCGGCGCGACTGAAGACGCTCGAGGAGAGCGGCGTCGTGGTCCGGCGGCAATACCAGGATCGCCCGGCGCGTTTCGCTTACCGGCTGACCCCGAAGGGCCACGCGCTTGGTGTGGTCGTGGGTGCGATGGCCACCTGGGGTGAGCAGTTCGCCGCCGGCGACCTGGCGCTGGTGGACGACGAATGCGGCCACGGGATCCGCGTGGTCTACCACTGCCCGACGTGCGCACGGCGGTCGCCGCGAAGCCGCGTCCGAATCGTCGGCAACAGCGTCGCTGCCGCCCGTGCCGGGCGATAGCAGTCGCATGGACGGCCAAACGCACATCATCCTTTACGTGACCGACCAGGCTCGCTCAACCGCGTTCTACTCGGAGGTTCTCGGCGAGCAGCCGCGGTTGGACGTCCCGGGAATGACCGAGTTCGAACTGCCGGGAGGCGCGGTGCTCGGGCTGATGCCGTTCGCGGGAATCAGAAAGTTGTTGGGTGATGCTCTCCCGGAGCAGCGAGTCGACGAGATCGTTCCCCGCGCCGAGGTGTACTTGCTGGTCGAACAGCCTGAAACGTGGCATACCCGCACCGTGGCGGCCGGCGGCATCGAACTGAGCGCCGTCATATTGCGGGAGTGGGGCCACGTGGCAGGCTACGTGATGGACCCGGACGGTCATGTGCTCGCATTCGCGGCGGCTCTGCCGGACTGACACCGGTTTGCCGCCCCTATCGGCACGGCGATAAACTGACCGTTCCAATTCTTCCCTTCGCGGAGTTCCCTGTGCATGTCATTGGGCTGACGGGTGGGATCGCCAGCGGCAAATCCACTGTGACCCGCTTTTTCAAGGACCGCGAGATACCGGTCATTGATGCGGATATCCTCGGGCACCGTACCTACGACCCCGGGACCGACACGTTCGCTGCAGTCGTCGCGGCGTTCGGCCAGGACCTCGTGGCGGCCGATGGAACCATCGACCGTCGTGTGCTGGGCGCGAAAGTGTTTGGCAAGCCGGACGAACTCAAGCGCCTCACCGATATCGTCTGGCCGGGTATTCGCAGGCTCGCCAGCGAAGCGCTGTCCGAGTTCGAAGCCGCGGGTAACACACTCGTCGTTCTCGAAGCGGCAGTGTTGTTCGAAGCGGGCTGGGAAGACCTCGTGCACGAGGTCTGGGTGGTCGTCGTCGAACCTGACCTCGCGGTCGAACGACTCGCTACTCGCAACGGCCTCGATGCGACGGCGGCGCGGGCCCGGATCGACTCACAACTTTCAAACGACGAGCGGATTTCACGTTCGAACGTCGTCATCACCAACAACGGGACGCTGGATGAACTCGAAGCGGGCATCCAACGGGCCTGGGACGCTCTTCAAAAACGCCTGCAGACCGCGGCGGGGAGGTAACGACGTGACCCAATCAGCAACACACGCGGAACCGACGATTTACGCAGTGGAGGAGTATGCGGTTCACGATGAGCCGTACTACCTCCCCATCGCAGACGAGGTTCAACTGTTCGAAACGGCGTACAACCAGCGCATCCCGGTCCTTCTGAAGGGCCCAACGGGCGCCGGGAAGACGCGATTCGTGGAGTACATGGCCTACAAGCTGGGCCGGCCGATGATGAAAGTCTCTTCGCGAACCGGCGAAGAAGCGGAACACCGGATGCCACTCATTACGGTGGCCTGCCATGAAGACCTCACCGCGAGTGACCTCGTCGGCCGCTACCTGCTCGATACCGACGGGACAAAGTGGGTCGATGGGCCGCTCACCCGCGCCGTGAAGGTCGGCGCAATCTGCTACCTCGATGAGGTTGTTGAGGCGCGCAAGGACACGACGGTGCTCATCCACCCCCTCACCGACTACCGCCGCCTCCTTCCGATCGAGAAGCTCGGCCAGGTGATCGAGGCTGCCGACGGCTTCCTCCTCGTCATTTCCTACAACCCGGGCTACCAGAGCGCTCTCAAGGACCTCAAGCACTCCACTCGCCAGCGCTTCATCGCGATCGAGTTCGACTACCCTCCACGTGAGCAGGAGGCGGAGATCATCGCGCACGAGGCCGGGTGCTCGCGTGAGGCCGCGATGGATCTCGCGCGCCTTGGGGAGAAGGTGCGGAACCTGAAAGAGCACGGTCTCGGTGAAGGCGTGAGCACGCGCTTGCTTGTCTACGCGGGCAGACTCATGTCCGAGGGTGTCGCTGCTCGCCGCGCCTGCCAGGTTGCCATTACCTGGGCGCTCACTGACGACTCGGAAGTGCAGCGCAGCATCGAGGAAGTCGTCACGAGCATCTTCGAGTAGGAGCGAAATTCGGAACTCGTGAAGCTCGGGATCGTCTCGGACATCCACTGCAACATCGCCGGGCTCGAAGGTGCGCTCGACCTGATGGCGCCGTTCGACCAACTGTGGTGCGCTGGAGACTCGGTGTTCCAGTTCCGCTGGTCGAACGAGGTGGTGGCACGGCTGCGGGACCTCGGCTCCGTGGTGGTGCTGGGGAACCACGAAGAGACGATTCTCGGCCGCGACGGCGAGCGTGCACTTTCTTCGCCCAAGGTCGACCAGGAACTGGTGGCGTGGATGCGTGAACAGCCCTACCGCATCCAGCAAGAGGTCGACGGCAAGACGGTGATCATGACGCACGGTTCGCCGTGGGAGCCGTGGAAGGACTACCACTACCCGCACGAGACGGTGTGGACGCGGGCCGCCGAACTCGAATGTGATGCGATCATCGTTGGCCATACGCACTACAAGATGTCGCAGCGATTCGGCCGCTGCCTCGTCATCAATCCAGGCTCGGCGGGAGATCCGCGCGACCACCGGAACGATTTTCAGCTTTCGTGCGCGACCTGGGACACGACAACGGACGCCGTCACGTTCTACGATTACCAGGATCCGACGCGTCGATTCGTGAAGAGTTCGGGGTCGCTCTGAGTGACCCGGCACGCGACTGCGCGCCAGATAACGACCAGGTTCGCGCGGTAACACACGGGAGGCAGGCCAGGGCATGACGATCATCGGGGAACTCCTGGCGCGCCATCACGAGCGCCTCTCTGGCTTTCCGGCCCCACTCGAGCAGCACTACGAAGCCGGCCTCCGCGCCCTGTCGCCGCGGCTGTCACCCTCGCAGCTACAAAGCTGGGCCGAAACCGGGGTTGAACTCACCGCGCTCAGCCTGCGTTCGTGGGAAGCCGCGGTCGAGTACTTCAAGGCCGGCGCTGCGCTGCCGAAGGCTGCGACCTGGGAAGCCATCGAGACACTGGGTCGCGAGTCCGTACAGATGGCTGGCGAATCGGCGCCGCTGGCGGTCAGTTTCCTGCGCTCCGCGTCTGGAACGATGGAGAAGGTTGGGCCCGCTCATGTGCGTCAGTGGGCGGACCTCGGCCGGCGGTTGTACAAGGGCAACTGGAAGAGTTCATCGCTTGCGGCGCAGTTCTTCGACTTGGCGCCCAACGTGTTCCAGGTGCTTCGCATCGGGCAGGCCACCCGTCTTGTGCTGTTCATCGATGAGCTTTCGCGCCACAGCTACGAGCTTGCTTCGGCATGCCTTGCCTCGTCTCCGACCGTGCTACAGCGGCTGGACGACGAAGACCGGCTGCCGTTCATCGGCTTTGCGGTTGAACTCGCCCAGTCGAGCTGGGCCGACTCGCGCCTGTACTTCGACCGGGGGTCGGTGCTCATTCAGAAGGTCCACGGACCGGTGCGTGAGCGCTACCTCCTGCTCGCCGCGCAGGTAGCAAGAGGACATAACCGCTCAGCATTCCAGTACTTCGAAGAGGCATCGAACGCACTCGGCGAACTCGAACCGGATGACCATCACAAGGTCATCGAACTGGCCGAGCAGTTGGCGCCGTACTCGCCGTTCGCTGCGATGGACTTCGTCACGAGCGTTCCGCAGGTACTCGACCGCATCCGGATCGATGAGCTCGAACCCTGGCACAACGCGGGGCTCAAGATCCTCCAGTCGAGCCACGACGGCGGAGAAGCGTACTTCCGGCTCCAGTCGACGCGGGGCGAAGACATCCTCGAGAACCTGTCGGCACGCATCGAGCTCTCGAAAATCGGCGAAATCATGCGCCTGTACTGCAAGGCGCTCACCGGCCGGAATGTGAGCATCCAGACGGCAGAGTCACTGGCGGAAAAGGGCATTGGCTGGGTTGCCGAACACCGTGCAAGCACGGACGGCAGCACGATCTTCCTCCCAGAATTGATGGAGCGATTCCACGAGAAGGACGAGAACTTCTCCGCAATGAAGGTGTTCGCAACGCACCAGGCAGCGCACATCGAATTTGGAAGCTTCGACTTCGAATTTACGCGACCGGGCGCCGTGTTCCCGCTGCGCCGCACGCTGTTCGCGGCCAAGCGGGAGCGCCCTGCCACGACGGATATGGAGGAGTACTTCGACCTCTTCCCTGAGCGGCAACTGGCGAGCGATCTCTTCACGATCGCCGAGGATTCGCGCATCGACTGGCGGGTGAAGCGCGACTACGGCGGAATCCGGCGGCCCCTGGTTCGCATGCAGCGCGAAGAATTGCCAAAGCGCCCCGATGTGCGGCGGCTGCCATTGCGGAATGGATTCGTGGAGAACCTTGTCCGGGCGAGTCTTGACGGCGTCGACGCCGTTCGTTGGCCGAAGGAACGCGCTGAAGTGATGTCCCGGGCGCTCGGTATCCTCCAGGCGGTCCAGGGCGAAGACACGCTCGTCGAAGATGCCGCCGAAGCGACCCTCGCCCTCTACGAAATCGCGATTTCGATCCCGAACATCTTCGAGGAAATGGACGTCGACCAGTGGGATTCGGTCGAGCCCATGGACGCCGGCCAGGCGATGCCGATGCAAGGTGGCGAGTCCGGCGGCGAAGGCTCGCAGATGCAACTGGGCAGTAGCGAAGGTGGCGAAGGTCAGGCGGATTACGAAAGCCCACAGGAGATCGACTTCCGCGGCGACTTCAAGCCGGAACTCGTCGACCTCCTGATGAAGTTGCGCGAGAACGCCCAGATGGGCGAAGGCGGAGAGATGTCGCCTCAGCAGCTGACACCGGAACAACTCGCCGAACTGCTGGCCAAGAGCGTGGAGATTGACCTCGACGCGATGTACGACGGCGACCTCGACGCTTCGACCGGCATGTTCATGAACAACTTGATGAAAGAGGCCGGGAACCCTTCCTCCGAGAAGGGTGACCAGGGCCAGCCCACAAGCGACAACAGCACCGGCTCGGGCGAGGGTGAGGAGCCGCTCATTCCGATCGTCACGGTCTACTACTACGACGAATGGGATTTCCGCGCCCAGGACTACAAACCCCGTTGGTGCGCGGTCAAAGAATCCAAGCTCGAAGAGGGCGAAGAGAACTTTTACGAGAATGCCCTGCGCGAGCACGCCGGCCTGGTGAGCCAGACGCGGAAGCAGTTTGAGCTGATGAAGCCCGAGATGTTCCGCAAGATCAAGAAGCTGCCCGACGGTGAAGACTTCGACCTCGACGCCGCCATCGAGTGGATGATCGAGAAGCGAGCGGGTGTGAACCCCAACGAAAAGATCTATTGGCGGCGGAACAAAATCGAGCGCGACGTCGCGGTCGCTTTCCTGATCGACATGTCCGCCAGCACCGACGAAGAGATCAATAAGCGCGAGAAGAAGTACGAGGACGACGACTACGACGACGACCCGCGCAAGTACCTCAGCTGGTGGGTTTCGAAGCGCCGCCAGGAGCTGACGAGCCCACCGAAGCGAATCATCGACCTCGAGAAGGAATCGACCGTCCTGTTGATGACGGCACTCGAGACGATCGGCGATCAGTACGGCATCTATGGCTTCAGCGGGTATGGCCGCGACAACGTGGAGTTCTTCGTGATCAAGGACTTCAACGAGAACCTCGACCAGAAGATTAAGAACCGGCTCGACAAGGTCACGCCGATCCGTTCAACCCGCATGGGCCCCGCGATCCGGCACGCGACCTTCAAGCTGACTGAGACGGATGCGAAGGTGAAGATCCTCGTCTTGCTCAGCGACGGCCGCCCGCAGGACCACGGCTACGGCCGCGACCGGACCGAGAAGGAATACGCCATCCATGACACCAAGCAAGCGCTGAACGAAGCGAAGCGCGAAGGGATCACGCCATTCGCGCTCACCGTCGACCGCGCCGGGCACGACTACCTGAAGACCATGTGCGAAGACATGGGCTACGAAGTGGTCGCCGACATCGAAGCGCTGCCGAGTCGTCTCCCGACGCTCTACCGGAGACTGACGGAGTAGACGCCGGGTGCGCCTGATACTTGTTCGCCACGGCGAGTCGGTCGGAAATGCCGCCGGAGTGCTCCAGGGGAAACTCGACTACGGCCTGAGCGAACGCGGGCTGGAACAGGCCCGGCGCACCGCGGATCAGCTGACCACGGAGACAGCTGTGCGAGTCATCTCGAGCCCGCTTCTCCGCGCGACCCAGACGGCGGAGTTCATCGCGCGCGCTATGGCGCTTGAATTGCAATTGGCCCCGGCACTGTCGGAGTACGACATCGGCGAGGCTGCCGGGCTGACCGGTCAGCAGATCCGCGAGCGATTCCCGGAGGCTGTCGAGGCGCGCCGGCAGGGCGGGCGCATTCGCTTTCCGGGTGAGGAAGGGCGCGAGCACTTCGACGCGCGGCTTACGTCAGCCCTCGACGAGCTGCGGGAGATGGATGGCACAACGATTGCTGTCGCCCACGGCGGTGTTATCTCCGCGCTCTGCCATCTCGTCGTGGGACTCGACCTGCACCGGCCGGGCGTCTTCCAGGTAGGGAATTGCTCGCTTACGGAGATCGTGACTGACCGCTCAGGGCGCCTGGCCCTGGCTCGCCACAACGACATGTGCCATCTCGAAGGAATCGAAACCACGGCCGACCGCGGCTGATACTTCGGGCCTATTTCTGCGCTTTCGCCTGCAGTTCGAGGATGGTGTTGGCAATCAGCCTCGCGTGCGGATACGGCTTCCAGCCTTCCGGCGTGTTGTAGTAGCGGGTTCCGGCCTGGTACTCGTCCGGCTCACGATCGCCGTACTCGACGTCGATGCCATCGACGCGGATCGACGGCGAGCCGAGGAATCGCTTCGCGCGCGCGTCCTCGGAGTCGTAGACCTCGGTGTAACTGACTTCGATCGTTGGGTCGGTCGACTCGATCGCCATTTTCAAGGCTTCCTCGGCCTTTTCGCTGCGGCCGGTGCTCTTCGAATAGAGGAATTCGATCTTCATCTGGTCTCTCGTTCTTCCCTGGTAGTGGGTGGCTCTGCCCGGAGCTCCGCCCAGCGGGCGACCGCCCGCGCTTCGAAGCCGAGTTCGCCTGGTAGGTAATACTGTGGCGAGCCCAGTTCTTCGGGCAAATAGCGCTCGCCACGAGCAACATGCCCGGCTTCGTTGTGGGCGTAGCGATATCCGTCACCGTAACCGAACTGCCGCATCATTCCCGTTACCGCGTTTCGAAGGTGCATCGGCACCGGCAGGTGAGTAGTGCGGGAGACGTCGGCCATGGCTCGCGCGTACCCTTCGCCGGCGCTATTGCTCTTCGGCGCGAGAGCAAGGTAGAGAGCGCACTGGGCCAACGCATAGAACCCCTCGGGCATACCCACGAAGTGCACCGCCTGCTGGCAAGCCGTCGCAACGACCAGCGCCTGCGGATCCGCGAGTCCGACATCCTCGGACGCGAGGATGACCATCCGCCGGACAATGAACAGCGGGTCCTCGCCGGCCTCAACCATCCGGGCCAGCCAGTAGAGTGCGGCGTCGGGGTCACTTCCGCGAAGCGTTTTGATGAATGCAGAGATAGTGTCGTAGTGGTAGTCGCCCTGGCGGTCGTGATACGGCCGCCGGTCTTGCAGGGCCTGTGCGACGTGTCCGGCTGAGATGACCCGGGCGCCGGCGGCATCCGCGACATCGGCCGCAATCTCCAGTGCCGTGAGTGCCGCGCGCCCATCGCCGCCGGCGCCTGCAACGAGCGCCTGCATTCCAGATTCGTCGAGAGCAAGGTCGCGTGCACCCAGCCCACGCTCGCGGTCACTGAGTGCGGAGGCAACGACCTGCCGGAGGGCTGTTTCGCCGAGTTGCTTCAGCCTCACCACACGCGCCCGGCTGAGGAGCGGTGCGATGACTTCGAACGAGGGGTTTTCGGTCGTCGCGCCGATGAGAGCGACTGTTCCATCCTCTACGTGCGGAAGGATGACGTCCTGCTGGGCCTTGTTAAAGCGGTGGATCTCGTCGATGAAGAGGACGGTCCGCTGGCCTTTCGAACGGCGAGCCTGTGCCTCGACCATCACCTTGCGCAGGTCGGCGACACCGGATGAGACGGCTGAGACGGTGACGAACTCGGCTTTCACACCGCTGGCAAGGATGCGGGCGAGGGTCGTCTTCCCGCAGCCGGGCGGGCCCCAGAGGATGAATGACGGGAGACGTCCGCGTTCAAGCGTCCCACGGAGCATCGAGCCCGGGCCGACAGCTTCCTCCTGGCCGGCGAACTCGTCGAGCGTGCGGGGCCGCATCCGCGCCGCCAGGGGCGCGTCCGCCGGGATGGGGTCCTCGGGGAACGAGAATCCGGGCTGCGACGGTTTCACGGCAGGAGTCTACCCCGCTAGCAACGCGATGGTGACGCCGTCGCCGCCGTCCTGCGGCGAAGCTGATTCGAAACGCCGCACCAGGGGGTGGCCGGCCAGTGCTTCGCGGATGGCCGACCGAAGGGCGCCCGTGCCTTTGCCGTGAATGATCCGAACGAACGGCAGACCGGCACGGAACGCTCCGTCGAGGTAAGACTCGAACTGCTCGAGTGCGGCTTCGGCGCGCTGTCCGCGGAGGTCGAGTTCCATCGACACGTGTGGACCGGTTGGGACGGCGACCTTTTCACCGGAGGCGTCGGTTTGCTCGATGCGGTCGATGCGGTCGACGGAGACCTTCATGCGCAACGAGCCAAACTGAACCTCCACGCGCCCGTCATCACCGACGGCACTCAGGGCCTCGCCGAGTTGTGGAATGTCGCGAACATGGATGGTGTCGCCCGGCAGAACCTCTTTGCGGAGCGCAACGGGCTGGGGCGGCGTGAGCCGGCGGGGTTTTGCCGCCGTCGTGAGTTCCTCGAGGTCGGCGTCCATTCGGCGCAGAGTTTGTTCGGCGCCGCGTGGGTCGAAATCACGCTCGGCGGCTCGGCGGCGAAGTGTATCGACCTCCCGGCGCATGCGGGCCAGCGTGTCCTCTGCCTCCCGTTGAGCCTGCGCAAGGATGTTCGCACGCTCTTGCTCGATGGCATCGGCCCGCTGTGCGAGCGTGACGCGCAGCTCCTCCGCCTCGTGGCGGGCCGCTTCTTCCCGCTGCCGCGCCTCGGTCGCCGCGACGCGTTCAGTGCGAATCTCGCCGAGCAGGTTTTCGAACTCGAAGTGCTCTGGCGCGAGTTGGTCACTCGCTCGCTCGAGGACGTCATCAGAGAGCCCGAGACGACGGGCGATGGCGAGCGCGTTGGACTGTCCCGGGAGCCCGACCGTGAGGTGGTAGGTAGGGCTGAGAGTCTCGATGTTGAACTCCACCGAAGCGTTGCGCAGTCTCGGATCGTTGTGGGCGAACACCTTGAGCTCGCCGTGGTGCGTCGTCGCGACGAGAGTGCAGCCACGGTCGAGCAGGGTTTCGAGGATGGACCGGGCGAGGGCGGCGCCTTCAGCCGGGTCTGTCCCCGCGCCCAGTTCATCGAGCAACACCAACGTCCCGGGTTCGGCCTTGGCGAGGATGGCGATGATGTTGCGCATGTGGGACGAGAACGTGGAGAGCGACTGCTCGATCGACTGTTCGTCGCCGATGTCTGCGAAGATCCGCGGATAGCACGCGAAACGGCTCGAATCCTCGCAGGGGACGGGGATGCCGGCCTGTGCCATCAACGTCAACAGGCCGAGTGTCTTGAGGGCGACCGTCTTGCCGCCGGTATTCGGGCCCGTGATCAGGACGCCGGCGTACTCACCACCGACCTCGATGCTCGTCGGAACAACGTCACCGCGAAGGAGTGGGTGACGGCCCCGAACAATGGCGGTGGCCCCGTCCGGCTTGAACCACGTGTCGACCTCACCAGGCGGCGGCAATCCCGCCCGCCAACGTCTGCCGAGTCGTACCTTCGCGGAAATGGTGTCGAGCGTGCCCAGCGCAAGCACGGATGCCAGCGCCGCCTCCGCCATGTCGCCAAGGATGGCCGTGAGGCGCTGCAGCACGCGCCGGACTTCGCGCTGTTCCGCGAGTTGGAGTTCGCGAACCTGGTTGCCGGCCTCGACTACACCCATTGGTTCGACGAAGACTGTCGCGCCACTTGAAGAGACGTCGTGAACGATGCCGTTCACCTGGCCGCGGTAGTCGGCCTTCACCGGGATGACCTTGCGGCCGTTCCGTTCGGTCAGCAGGCCTTCCTGCGCGACACCGCGGCGGACTGCGTCGGCCAGCGCAGCCTGCGCGCGCTGCTCAAGCCGGCTCTCGGCGATGCGCAGTTCGCGCCGTGTCGTCGCCAGTTGTTCACTGGCGCTGTCAGCGATTTCGCCCCTGGGCGAAATCGCCTGGTCCACCTCGTCGGTGAAACGCCGGAAGTCGCCACACCCGTCCGCGATGAGTCCGAGACGCGGAACGCGGTCGCGCACCTTCTCCACGACGTTGTGCGCTTTTCGACCGGTGCGAAGGGTTTGTGCCGCCTCGAGGAGGTCGCCTGGCTCGAGAACCTGGCCGATAGACGCGGCGTGAATGTGCTGCCTGATGTCGTGGGCGCCCGAGAAGGGCACATCGATCCCGAGTTGGTCGAGCAGGCGCATCTCCGCCGTTTGGGCCTGGAGTTCGAACGCCGTTGCATAGTCCGTTTCGGGGCGGACAGTGAGCGCAAGTTCGCGCCCGACGCTGAAAGCAGCCTCGTCCGCGAGCAGGCGGAGCACCTTCTCGAACTCGAGGACGCGGAGTGTATGTTCGTCCACGAATCAAGCGTAATTGGGCGGGAGAGGCTGAACCAGCAGGATTCGCCTCAGACTGGCCGCGCCCGTATTCTTCCTATCGACCTTCCCTAGAGAAGTACAGGCTTCGTGAATGTTTTCTAAGGTTCTTGTCGCTAACCGTGGGGAAATCGCACTCCGGATTGTCCGCGGACTCCGGGACCTCAGTATCGACTCCGTCGCGGTGTACTCGGAGGTAGACAGCCTCTCGCAGCACGTCCGTTATGCCGACGAGGCGCATCCCATCGGACCTGCCAATGCACGCGATTCGTACTTGAATGGCGAGAAGATTATCGCGGTGGCCAAGGCATGCGGGGCCGACGCGATTCACCCAGGCTACGGCTTTCTCGCTGAGAACGCTGATTTCGCCGAGGCCTGCATCGACGCTGGCCTCACGTTCATCGGGCCCTCGCCAGCGTCAATCCGGCTACTCGGCGACAAGATTGAAGCGAGGCGGATCGCAGAGCAGTGCAACGTCCCGGTCTTGCCCGGCAGTGGTGAGGTGACCTCCATCGACGAGGCGCTCGCCTTCGCGAACAGCATCGGCTACCCGGTCATGGTGAAGGCTGCGGCTGGCGGCGGAGGGCGGGGCATCCGGCTTATCCATTCGCCGGAAGAGTTCCGGGATGCTGCGGCGCGCGCTATGCAGGAGGCCCAGGCGGCCTTCGGGAATCCGGCCATCTATGTCGAAAAGAACCTCCAGCGCGTACGCCATATCGAAGTGCAGGTCATAGCCGACAAGTTCGGCAACGCTGTCCCGGTGGGCGAACGCGAGTGCTCCATCCAGCGCCGCCACCAGAAGCTCATCGAGGAGTGCCCGAGTGTCGCGGTGTCTCCCGAACTGCGGCGCTCGTTGAGCCGCGCTTCGGTGCGCATCGCACGTGCAGCGAATTACCATAACGTTGGCACGGTCGAGTTCCTGTTGACTGAGACCGGGGAGTACTACTTCCTCGAAATGAACACCCGCCTGCAGGTCGAGCACCCGGTGACCGAAATCGTG